>JAGWBM010000053.1 GCA_021295895.1 Pseudomonadales bacterium | reverse complement strand
GGCTTCATGGTCTCGGCGCAGTGGGACAACCGGGTCTTCCGTTCGGACTCCGTGCACCACAACGGCTACATCAACAATCCCCTGCCGGTGGTGGTCGACGGCGTCGACCTGGGAACCGGCTACTACCCGAAGCAGATCCACGGGGAACTGCATCTCACGGACCGGGATCGCTTCAATGTCTCCTCGTCTCTGCAACTGCGGCCTTCCGACCGCGTCGACGTGTCCTTCGACGTGCTCTATACCAGCAATGTGGCCGACGAGACGGACTACTGGCAGTCCTTCCGCCTGTCCCAGGGACACCCCAGGATCACGGCGGCGGAGCGTGTCGATGACAACGGAACCGGCATCTTCACCATGATCTCCACCTCCGGCGCGGGCGCGTTCATGCAGCACGCCACCGAGACGGTCGACAATGTTTCCGTGAACTACGGCGCCAACCTGAAGCTCCAGGCCACGGACAACCTCTACTTCAACGTCGATCTGGCGGTGTCCGACACGGAAGCGCCGATCATGAACCGGGACGCCCTGATGCGGAACACCCGGGCCCAGATGACCTACCACCAGAACGGTCCGGGCGAGATTCCCTCCCTGACCTCGACTTCTCCCTTGACGGATCCCAATTTCTACAGCGTCGTGAAACAGTCGGTACAGGACCACATCGTCGACGACTCGAATACCCAGTTCAGGGTGGATGCGACCTATGAACTCGGCGACGGATGGCTCGACTCGGTCCAGGTCGGCTTCCGGTCCTACAGCCAGGAACGCCGGGACAGATCCAGGTACTTGAACAGCAGGGCTTTCATCAACGATCCGATCACGGACTTCGGCGGCGGCCTCGAATTCCCGGCGAATTCGAATTTCCTGAGCGCGATCGGCGTGGACTTCCCCAACCCGGTCCTCAGTCCGCCCTTCGCCGCCCTCCAGCAGACGTTCATCACCCGGGCGGACGAGATCCGCGCTGGCGGCGGGTTCAACACGGGAACCGGCAAGTCCCTCGACGAATACACGTCCGGCCGCTTCAACGAGGACGTCAATCACGAGGACGACAGCACCGCGTTCTACGCCATGGTCACGTTCAGCGGAGAACTGGGCGACATACCGTATTCCGGCAACGCCGGCGTGCGCTACGTCGACAACGACACCAGCTCGGAGGGGGAGATCGCGCAGCCGTACAGTATCGACTTCAGTGACGAGACGGCACCCGAAATCCTCATAGGCCCGCCCGAGTTCGTCAGTCAGGGACACGCTTACGAGAACGTGCTGCCGTCCTTCAATGTCCGATTCGATCCCCGGGACGATCTCGTGGTCCGGCTGTCCCTAGCCAAGGTCATGAGCCGGCCGGACTTCGGCCGAACGCGCCCCAATCTCAGCGTTCAGGCCCGCAACCGCACGATGCGCGGCGGCAACGCCGAACAGTTCGACCTGGCGGTGGAATGGTATTTCGCGGACTACTCGATCTTCTCGGTCGGGCTCTTCACGAAGGACATGGAGGGGTTCATCCAGGATGACTTCGTATCGGTCCCGTTCCCCAACATCATCGATCCCATCACGCAGGCCCCCCTCGTCCTGGACTTCTTCACACCGCTCAACACCGCGGACTCGAGCCTGGTCGGCCTGGAACTGTCGTTCCAGCGGACGATGGCGGACCTGCTGCCGGCGCCGTTCGACGGGCTCGGTGTGATCACCAACTACACGCTGATCAGTTCCGGGTCGGACTTCGTGAGCCAGAAGACGAATGCCTCGTACAGCGTTCCGGGCCTGTCCGACAACACGGTCAACTTCACGGTGTTCTACGAGAAGGGTCCATGGGGTGGCCGCGTGTCCTACAACTTCCGCGACGAGTTCCTGGACAATATCGGCGTCGCCTGGCAACCGCACCCCACTTTCGTCGAGCCGTACAGCCAGATCGACGCGGCGTTCAGCTATGCGCCGAACGACAAGCTCAAGTTCGCCGCCGAAGCCATCAACCTGACCGACGAGAACGTCTACTACTACCATCGGTTGGGATCCGGCACCCAGGATCACTTCGCGGGCGCGATCAACGCCGGGCGTCGGTTCCAGTTCGGCGTGCGCTACAAGCTGTAATCCGGCACCGAATCGGCATTTCCGGGCACGGCAACATTGCGACGACTTCGCCGCAATGTTGCCGTTTGCCGTTGGGATGAGTTCCCGGGGAACGCATGGCAAAGAGACGCTTCACCCAACCTGAACTGACGAATGCCGTCGAGGACACGGTCGGTCCCTACCGTTTGGCCATGGTCTACCGGCACGTGCCCAACGACGAGGGCCCGACCATCCACGTGTTCGGCCCGGTGGACGGGCAAGATCGCGAGATCCTGCGTTTCGACTGTTTCAAGAACGCTCCGCACATCCACTTCGGGATCTCGTACCTGGATGAACCGGTGCAGATGATCGACTCGCCCGACCCGTTGGGGTGGGTGTTTGAAGAATTGGGACAGCGCCTTCCCGACTACCTGACTCGATCCGAGGCCGGGTGCGAACTGCCCGAGGACTGGCAGACGGCTACCGGGCGGATCATCGAGACGTTCAGAACCGTCAACGCCCAAGCCGGTTAGCCGTGCTACGGCGGCCGACCGAGACGCCAGTGCTCAGCCCAGCCCAGATCGGAGCCTTCGAGAAGAACGGCTACCTGGCCGTCGAAAACGTCCTGACTGCGCCCGAACTCAAGGAACTGCGGCAGGTGACCGACGCGTTCGTCGAGCGGTCCCGAGACGCCACCGCGAACGACGCGATCTTCGATCTCGAGCCCGGGCACAGTGCCACGTCGCCGAGCCTACGGCGCATCAAACACCCGATCAGCAAGCATCCGGTCTACGCCAAATACGCCCGGCATGATCGCATTCTGGACATCGTCGAATGCCTCATCGGGCCGAACCTCCGCTACCACAACAACAAGCTGAACATGAAGAACCCCGACAACGGTTCCGCCGTTCAGTGGCATCAGGACTGGGCGTTCTACCCGCACACCAACGACAGCATTCTCGAAGTCGGCATCGCGCTGGACGACATGACCGTGGAGAACGGGGCGTTGATGGTCCTCCCGGGCAGTCACAAGGGCCGGACGTGGGACCATCACCAGGACGGGCTCTTCGTGGGTGCCATCACGGACCCGGCGTTCGAGGCGAACGGCACCGTTTCCGTCACCGTCGGCGCAGGTGGCATTACCCTGCATCACGTGCGAATGGTGCATGGCTCCAAGCCCAACCAATCCACGAGGCCGCGCCGGATGTTCTTCATCGGTTTCTACGCCACCGATGCATGGCCGCTCATACCCACCGGGGACTCACTCGAGGACCTCGATAATCGGATAGTGCGTGGCAAGCCGACCCTGGCGCCCCGGATGAAGGATCTGCCGGTGCGCCTCAGCCTGCCCCGTGTGCCCGGCGGCATCACCTGCTGGGTCGCAATCGAAGGTTTCCGTCATGTCATCTCATGCACTTCCCCCTTCGCCAAGCTTCGCCTGGCGCAAGACAAGCCCGTCCCCTACGGTCACTATGCGTGCGGGCGCCACGGCCGGGGGCCGAACTCCTTGGCACCGAATGCGATACGGTATTGGGTCGGTGCAACAGGATGCGAGGATCATGAGCCAAGCCAACGTCAACGACGACCCCTACATCTACGACGGCTTCCCGATGAACACGCCGATGGACATTCGCCTCGGCTTGACGAACGAGGACGGCATCCGTCACAAGTTGCGCTGGGGAATCATCTCCGCGTCTTCCATCTCCTCGGACTGGGTGAAGTCGTTGCAGGACGTCCCCGGCGCGCAGTTCGCCGCCATCGCCGCCCGGGACGTGGACCGCGCCCGGGCGTTCGCCGACGCCCATGAGATCCCCACCGCCTACGACTCCTACCAAGCGCTCTGCGAAGACCCCGACGTGGACATCGTCTACATCGCGTCGAAGACCTGGGATCACCACCGAGACCTGATGATGGCCATCGCCGCCGGCAAGCACGTGCTTTGCGAAAAGCCGTTCACCGACACGGCGGACCAAGCCAAGGAGGCGTTCGAGGCCGCCGACAAGGCCGGCGTCGTCTGCTGGGAAGGCATGTGGCTGCGGTTCTTCCCAGCGGTCGAACACGCAAGGGCGGCCATGGAGCGCGGTGATATCGGTGACGTCCGGGTCGTGCAGGCGGACTATCCCGACCGCGTCTATGCCCTGAATCCCGCCATTACCGGCTTCGGTGCGGACGAAATGCCCGTCATCGCCGCAGCGGGCCGAAAGGCCCGGGCTCAGCCTTACGCGAACGGGGTCTACTCAGCCCACGGCGGGTCGCCAAGCGCCGCCGTCCTGCAGTATTCCGACCAGGAAGGCATCGCCGTGATCACCTTCCCCAACGGTCGCTTCATCGAGGAGTCGCAATACATCGGCACCAAGGGACGCATCACGATCGAAACGCCGTCGCACCACCCGAGCGCGGTGACGATTCGTACCGGTCGGCCGCCGCGACGAGGCACACGCCGGGAGGAAGGCAAGCCCGTGATGGAACTCGATCCTCGCGAAGGCTGGACGGGCGACTGGATCGAAACGCACTGGAACCAGGACCGCAACCCCAGCAGCGGTCCCTTCAACCAGGTGGAAAGGTTCGAGTACCCCGTGCCGACGCCCGCACCGATCACCCGCGGCCAGCCACCGGGTTCGCGGTGGAACGGCGAACGGCTGATCACCTACAAGGGCTGGACCTGGCACGGGGGCAATCAGCACGGTTTCACCTACCAGGCGCAGGCCGTACATCGCTGCATGGCGGCCGGCCTGAAGGAACTGCCGCAATGGACAACCGCCGAGTCGATCCGGGTCTGCGAAATCATCGACGAGATCAACCGGCAATGCGCTGAGCGCGGCTTCTGACAACCTCCACCAGAAGCGGGCCGCCACAAGGGGCCCCTTCGCGTCTCTGCAGTCGGTCTAGGTCGGTCCGATGATCGAGGCTCCGGCCATGCGCCAGCCCGCCTCCCGTCTGGCCACGAGAAACACCGCCCGGAATGGTGCACCTTGGACGCTACGCCACGTCGCAGCCGCGACGATACCGTCTCTTCCTTCCCGGACGGGCCGGATGTCGTCGACGGAGCCCGGCGGTTCGGCGTGGAGTTTGTCGGCGACTTCCGACGCATTCCCGTAACGGTCCACCCGGCCGACGCCAACGTCGGTGAAGGGATAGACGAATGGATCCGTTGCAGCATCAAGGTCTCCTGCCGCCCAATCCTCCAGGTGTGCCGCGACCACGGCTAGAGGCGCCGAGGAATCGAGCACCTCCCCCTCGGTGAAGGAATCGGTCCCGAAACGCGCCTGGATGCCCCACGAACCCTCGAGTCGAGTCACAATGTAGGTCACGCGATTGCGCAGGATGGGCTCGTCGGCGGCGTTGTAGCGCGTCCAGCCGCCCGCCAGGTGGACCTTGTCGGCGGACTCGTGGATTCGGACCGGATCGACGCCCACCGACCGCACCCAGCCGGTGGCTTCGCGTGCCGTCCACGACGCCCGGGCCGCGTAGTCTTCGGGGGTCTCGTAGTAGGGACTGTTGCCGGTTGCCGACACACGGGTATGCGGATAGCTCATGACGGCCGCCCAGGCGTGGGCGTCCTTCGCGCTGTCGGCACGGAAGAACTCGAAATACGGGTCTTCCGGTTCATCGAAGGTTTTGGGCGTGCTCATTGTCGACTCCTTCAGGACCATTCCACATCTTGGCGCGCTGGGTTGTTTCCTTGTCGGTGCCGCCAAGACCGAGCGTCGGGATTCCAGGGGTTGGCGGCCAGCCATTCCTCGCTCATCGCGACACCGAGGCCGGGGCCGGGCGGCACCGCGAAATAGCCATTCTTCTGAACCGGGAAGTCGCCGACAATGGCGTCCTGGTACCAGGGGTGGATGCCGCCCTCCTGGATGAGGAAGTTCGGCGTGCACGCGTCGAGGTGAAGTGACGCGATGGTGGCAAACGGCCCGTAGCAGTTATGCGGTTGGATGCCGACATAGTGTGCCTCGGCCATCGCCGCAATCTTCTTGAGTTCGAGGATGCCCCCGGCCTGAACGATATCCGGCTGGATCAGATCCACCGCATGCAGCGGGAACAGTTCGGCGAAATCGAACTTCGTCAGCAGCCGTTCGCCCGTCGCAATGGGGATGTTCACGTGGTCGGAGACCTTCTTCAGGGCGTCGAGGTTCTGCGGGGGAACCGGTTCCTCGTAGAAGAACGGCCGGAACTCCTCCAGGCGATTGCCGACCCGGATCGCATCCGAAGGCGACAACCGGCCATGCACCTCCACGAGGAGTTCGACGTCATTGCCCACGGCTTCCCGGACGGCTTTCATCTTCTCGATGGCGAGATCCTCGGATTCCCGATCGATGAATATCCCCCGGTGCTCGAACGGGTCGCCCTTCAGTGCCGTCAGGCCCCGCTCTACGTGGTTCATGGCGTTCTCGACCGAGAGTTCCGGCGTCGGTCCGTCCCAGCGGCCGTAGGTCCAGATCCTCTCGCGCATCTTGCCGCCCAGCAGTTCGTAAACGGGTGCGCCCAAGGCCTGGCCCTTGATGTCCCAGAGCGCGATCTCGATCCCGCTGATCGCGCACATCTGGATGACGCCGCCGCGCACGTGGAAGTGGTGGTACAGCGTCTGCCAGTGACGCTCGATGTCCATTGGGTCACAGCCCGTGATCACCTTCCCAAACTCTTCCACCATCGTCGCGGCGGCTAGTGGACCGCACGTGGATTCGCCCCAACCCGTGATGCCCTCGTCGGTCTCGATCTTCACGAATACGAAGTTGCGGGGGATGTTGGTAGGACTTGCGGGGAAGGCTTTCACCGAAGTGATCTTCACGGACTGTCTCCTCGTGCCAAGTGCAAACCGACCATTAGACCACCAAATGGCCACCCGTGGAGTTGAGCGCCTGGTCTTGGTCCTGGTTCGCGGGGTCGCTACGTGACGAGATCCATCGGCAGATGGTCGATACGATTCAGGTAGCGCAGCATCACCGAGTCACCGTCGAAATCGAGCCGACTGATGCCCGTATTGTGGTTGCTGAAACGAATGTCCGGCACGTAGCGACCCAGCAACAGGTGCTGAATCAGCAGGCTGATGAGGGTTCCGTGGCTGACGATGGCGACGCGCGACTCTTGGCCCGCGATATGCCGACGCACATCATCGGCCAACCGCGCGGCACGTCGCACGAGGGACTCGCGGGTCTCGAAGGGGCGGTTCCACCACCCGGCCTCGGTAATGGAATTCGGCAGTTCGAAGCCAGGGAACTGCGCCTCTATCTCTCGGCGGGTCATGCCGGAGTGACCGAGCGGTCCTCGACCATCCCCGCGGTCTAGCCAGATTCCCCCCTCCTCGTGGACGTCGAGCCAGATTTCGGGGGTGAGTCCCAGCGCATCGGCAATGGGCTGCGTGGTCTCCAGCGCCCGCAGCATCGCACTCGCATGGAGCTTCTGGATCCCGTGTCCGTTCTCAACGGGGGTACCGTCGCGCACATCGGTCTTGTCGGCCTCCCCCGCGAGATACCTGGCCACGCACTTCGCCTGGGCGTAACCCGCGGGCGTTAAGCTGGGGTCGGATGTGCGCGGCGTCTCCTCGGTCGCGCTTGCCTTGGATTCGGCTGCTGTCGGACCAAGTACAGTTCGGTCACGTCGACTCAGGTTCCCAACGAGTCGTGGAACCCCAAGAAGGTACTGAGTGCCAGTTCGGGATGTTCCAGGATGCCGTTGTGGCCGACGTTATCGAGTACGGCCAGCTTGGCGTTGGGTGCCGTGGCGGCAATGACGCGACTCGACACGAGGTTGGGATCGTGGCTGCCGGTGCCGATGAGCACGGGCATGGTGAGCCTCGAAACCACCGTCGACAGATCGAACTTCCTGAGCGCTTGCGTCGCCAGGCCCGCGGCTTCCGGGTCCCGATGTTGCATGAACCCTGTTGGCGGCGGTTCCGACCGAATGCCGGCTTCCCGGCGCAGTTCCGCCGCCCGCTTGGTCCCTTCCTGCTGAGCTTCCATGTCGGGCTGATCGGTGTTGGCGGCGTACAACGCGGCGGACATCACGCGGTCCGGATGGAACGCGCAGAAAACCATCGCCGGCCTCGATCCCCAGGATTGCGACCAGACATGGCAGCGCTCGATACCGAGATGGTCGAGCACGGCGCAGGCGTCCTTGGCGTACTGCTCGAACGTGTACTGCGTCGCCGGATCCGCTGCAGGCGAACTCTCGCCGCATCCACGGATATCGATTCGCACCACGCGAAATCGATCCGCCAACCTAGGGACCAGGTGATCCCAAGTCCGGACGGTGCATCTGCCGGGCGGCCACATCAGGAGCGCTGGATTGTCCTCGTCGCCGTCGACCTCCACATGAAGCGTTGCACCGTCCACCCTTACTTTCATAACCATTCCCCGTTTGTGTCTAGCGGTCAGCACTGCCCGCCCGCGTACCCTGGCGCGTCCCTTGGTCCGTGAAGAAAAGTCTCGGGACGAGGGCATCGCCCCGATCCGGCTGACCCGCCAGCCGGTCACGTTAACCGGCAGCGGCGGATCTCGACGATCAACCCTCGCGCTCGCCGGTCTCCGTTGCGTCAAGGTGGCGCGACCGCTTGGCCGACCCGGTTCGAGCATCGATGCCGATGACAGCGGTCCGTATGGCGGCCACGTCGATCTCGACGGCACGCAGGCGATCATCGATCGCACCGATGTCGGCGCTCAAGTCGTCTCGCACCATCTCCATGTCGGCACTCAAGTCGTCCCGCACCCTCTCTATATCGGCATTCAAGTCGCCCCGCACCTTCTCTATGTCGGCGGCCAGCCGCGAATGCGCGGTCTGCATCATGGTTCCCAACGTTAGAAACGCCCCTAGGATCGCCAGCGTTCTGCCGTCGAGCCACGAAGGCCACGCCCGAAGGATGCGTGTCATTCGTTTGCCGGATCTTGTGTGTTCACGCTGCAACCTGATTGGGCTCGATGCTACGAACGAGTTTGCACCGACCGAAACCGCGCTTATGTAGGACATTAGCACTATCGTTCGTAGGAAATCTCTGGTCTCGGGGCTATTCCAAGGTTCCCAGGAGGTCTCACCGTCAACCCGATAGGCAGTCCTTGAACGAGGCCGCCATGTTCCGCAGTAGCGTGAAATACAGTCCGGGGCCGCTCTCGATGGTCGCTCCCAAGGGGTCGACGGAACCTGCCTTGGCCGCCGTGCCCTCCACGATCACGCTGACCAGCCGCGGTTCGAATTGCGGCTCCGCCATCACGCACATCACATCTAGGTCGCGCACCTTGCCCTGCAACTCGCGGATGCGCCGAACGCCGGGGGACCGGTCCGCGCTCACCACGGCGGAGCCTGCGGCGGCCAGCCCGAAGCGATCCTCGAAATACCGATAGGCGTCGTGGAAGACGATGAATGGCCGGCCCCGGACCGGGGCCACCATCCCCGCTATTTCCGTACCGAGATCCGCGAGCCGGGTGTGCAGTTCCGCCGCGTTGGCCGCGTACGTTGGCGCATTGGCCGCGTCGATCTCGGCGAGTGTTTCGGCGATTGTGCTCACCATCGCCTGGGCGTTCGCCGGATCCAGCCACACGTGCAGGTCGAACGCCTCCTCCCCATGGCCAGCGTCGGCGTCGTGGTCGCCGTGGTCGCCGTCGTCATGGTCGCCGTCGTCATGGTCGCCGTGGTCTTCCTCGCCTTCGTCGTGGTCGACATGTTCGCCAGTTTCACCGTCCTCATGCCCGGCATCATGGGCGTGTTCGTGATTCTCTTCGAAGTTTCCACCCTCGCGGAGGGGCCGGCGGACCAAACCGTCGATTTCGGCCAATTCGACCACCCGGGCGTCGGCGGCGAGCGTGTCGATGGACCCGGCGACGGACGTTTCCATGGCTTCGCCGATTAGAAATACGACGTGCGCGTTCTCGAGCATCTCGGCGTCGGAGGGGCGCATACTGAAATTGTGCGGCGACGTCGCACCCCGAACGATCAGGTGCGGCTCACCAACACCTGCCATGACGCCGCTGACAAGCGAATGGACCGGATTGATCGTGGCAACGACGCGGACCTCCTCCGCCGCTGCCGACCCGGCGGACATGCCGTAGAGAAATGCAGCAACCGCGAGAGCCGACCGTGGTCGGTGCCGTGGCTCCCGAGCAACGTCGTGAGCAATGCGCGTTAACTGTTTGTACACTTGATGTTTCCCCAGAGACCTTCGAAGGCGTACAGCCCCGAGAGCCGCCTCGATGCAGCCTAAAGGGGGAACCCGTAGCCATGCAACCTGAGCCCACCACTGACGACGCACCGGGCGATCTCGGACCGCTGGTCCAGGTGCGCGATGTGGGTGTCCGGCGCCAGGGCCGCTGGATCATCCGCCACGTCGACCTCGAGGTGTTCCGGGGCAAACTGGTCTACCTGATCGGTGCGAACGGGGCGGGCAAATCGACCCTCGCAAAGTCGGTCCTCGGCCTGATCGACATCGACGAGGGCAGCATCGACCGCGCTCCGTCGCTCAAGGTCGGCTACGTGCCACAACGCCTGCAGGTCAGCCCGAACCTGCCGCTCAACCTGCGTCGCCTGATGACCTTGACGGGCCGCTTCCCGGCCACCGACATCGATGCCGCACTCGCCGCCGTCGGCCTGGAACGTCTGGGCGACCCGCCCGTCTCGACAATGTCCGGCGGCGAATTCCAGCGGGCGCTGCTCGCCAGGGCACTGATCCACCGACCCGACCTGTTGGTACTGGACGAACCCGCCCAGGGCGTCGACGCCGCCGGGACCGAGGTCTTTCACGAACGCATCGAGGAGATCCGGCGCGACCTCGATTGCGGCGTACTGTTGATCTCCCACGACATCCAACTGGTCATGGACACCGGCGACGACGTGGTTGTCCTCCTACCCCACGAACACGACGACCCCAATCCGTATTTCGGAAGCGCCGAAGGGCAATCCGATCGGCAAGGCGCCGAATAACCATGCTCGACGACTTCCTGGTCCGCGCACTGCTCGCCGGCATCGGGCTCGCCCTCGTCACCGGACCGACGGGCTGCTTCATCGTCTGGCGGCGGCTCGCCTACTTCGGCGAGACCATCGCGCACTCCGCGCTGCTCGGCGTTGCCGTGGCGATCCTGCTCGATGCGCACCTGGTGATCGGCATCTTCACCATCTCGTGCGGCGTGGTCCTGGTGATGTTCTTCCTCGAAGGGCGGGACACGCTACCCACGGACACCCTCCTCGGGCTGCTCGCCCACGGCGGCCTTGCCCTCGGCCTCGTGATCCTGTCCTTCTTCCCGACCATGCGCCTCGATCTCCAAGCCCTATTGTTCGGGGACATCCTGGGCGTTGCCCGCGCCGATCTCGCGATGATCTGGCTGGGCGGCGCGGTCGCGCTGGCCGTGCTCGTGTGGATATGGCGCGCGTTGCTGACGGCAACCGTCAGCGTCGACCTCGCCACGGTGGAGGGCCTGCGCCCGGATCGAGCCCGTCTCGTATTCGGTTTCCTGGTGGCCGCGATCATCGCGGTTGCCATCAAGATCGTCGGCGTCCTGCTGATCGTCGCATTGCTGGTCATTCCCGCCGCCACGGTTCGGCGTTTCGCCACGAGTCCGGAAATGATGGCCTTGGGCGCCGCGATCCTGGGCGTCGTTGCCGTTGGCGGGGGACTCTACGCCTCCGCCGAACTCGACACGCCGTCCGGCCCGTCGATCGTCGTAGTAGCGCTGATCCTGTTCAGCGTGACGCGCCTGCGCTGGCCCAAGACGAGCGGCGGCTGAGGATCCCGACCGGCGCGGGAAAGGGACCGTAGGGGACGGGCTTGTCCCGTCCCGGCGCGCCCTTTGGGCGCGATCGAGATCGCGCGTCCCGATGCGGGCGACGCCGGGTCCGCGCTTGCATTGGCCATGCGCCGCCTACCCGGCGGTTCAGAACACAAGCTGAACCGTTTCGCCGTGGAAGTCCGCAAGCGTGGACCGGTACGCCGGCAATATCGGTTCCGCCGTATTGCCGGCATTCCACGTCGTCCACGCCTTCGTCAGGCGCTCGACTTCCTCCGGACGACTGGCCGCGTAGTTCACGGTTTCCGACGGGTCGTTGGTCAAGTCGTAGAGCAAGGTGATCTGACCCTTAGGCGAGTCGTAGGGCCACCCGCCCTCGGGAGGCGCAAGCCGGCCGGTGGGGTCGAGATCCTGCCGCGTGAAATCAGTTCGGTTGTAGCTAATGAGTTTCCAGCGCTGGTCCCGCACCGCCCAATTGGGACCGGCTCGCCAGAACAGGTAGTCGTGCGGTGCGCCGACATGCGTCCCATCGAGGTAGGGGATCAGGCTGACGCTGTCGTCGCTCACTTCGCCATGGCCAGCCGCGGCCAGGAAAGTGTCCATGAGATCGAGGCTTGAGGCCGTGTGTCGGAAAACGCCGCCTTCAGGCACCCCGTTGGGCCAACTCACGATGAACGGCACACGTATGCCGCCTTCGTGAAAGTGGCGCTTGAAGCCCCGGAGCGGTGCGTTGGAACAAGCGTTCGCGACGTAACCCGCGCAACCGTTGTCGCTCAGGAAGACGATCAGCGTGTCGTCTCGAAGCCCCTCGCGTTCCAGCGCCGCGACGACCGCACCGACGCTGTCGTCCAGGGATGCCACCATGGCGGCGTAGATCCGCGTCGCGGCGTCGTCGATGTGCCGGTACCTGTCGAGATACTTCGCCGTTGCCTGCAACGGCGTATGCGGGGTCTTGTGGCTCAGAAAGAGAAAGAACGGCGAACGGGCATTGCGTTCGACGAATGCCACGGCTTCGTCGGTGAAGCGGTCGGTGAGGTATCCGTCGACCACGACCTCCTCATCGAGGCCGCGCATGATCTTGTTCGGGCGACCGATGCGCGGCTTCCCCCTGGATTCGACCCCCGGCACATCCGCGTCGATGTAGATCGACCCGCCTTCGACCATTCCGAAGTACTCGTCGAAGCCCCGGTTGACCGGATGGTGCTGCGGCTGGGAACCCAAGTGCCACTTGCCGATGAGACCGGTTCGGTAGCCGGCCCTCCGCATGGCATCGGCGACGGTGGGTTCGTCGGTTGACATCCCCGCATTGCGGTCGCGTCCCGCCGGGTTGAACTCCCACCCATGGCGTTGCTGATAGCGACCGGTCAGCAACCCGGCCCTCGACGGGCTGCACACCGGATGGGACACATAGCCTTGGGTGAGCCGTACACCGCGCCGCGCCAAGGCGTCGATATGGGGTGTGGCGATTGTCTCCCCGCCGTTGGCACCGATATCGCCGTAGCCGAGATCGTCCGCGAGGATCAGGACCACGTTCGGCTGCGCACAAATCGTCCCACCTGCGACGAACATCACGACCAGCAGCACGCTACGCGCCACCATACCCAACTCCCCACTGGTACTGCTGTTCGAGAGTGTACGCTCCTCGAGGGCTCTTCGTGAGCCGCCCAATCGAGGGAGTAGTGGACGCGCTTGTCGCGTCGGTTGTCCGTTGGTGACGGCGTGTGGCAATGGAATGCGAGGGGAGGCGCGCCCTTCGGCTGCGATAGCCGCGCCTCTACGAGCCTACGCGGTGCTAGTAACCGCCGTCGTGATCCCGGTTGAACAGTCGGATGGCGGTTCCCGCCGAGCGTGGATCCGTTCGCACGCTCGTGACCTCGCCGTTGTCCCCGGCATCGTGTTCGTAGGCAGCCCGCCGGCCGCTGGTCAGGGGATGCATGACACCCGCGCCGTAGGGCCAGACACCGGGCTCTTGCCGGATGAACCGGGAAATCCGCTGCGCGTGGGGTGATAGCGTCTCCCACATCCCGTAGGGCATGGTCTTCTGGGACGCGGCACCGCTGCGCCGGCCCGCCGAATACTCGATGCTCGGCAGCGCGCGAATCTCCCGCGACAGGTTCGGGGTCGCGCCATGCCAGGTGCGGACGTCGCGGAAGATGGCCGAACCGGCGGGCGCACCAACCAGCGTGGACAGACGCATCCACTCGGGCTCTTCGGCCGGCACCGGCGGCGGTTGGGTCGCCGTCTGGGTCCCCGGAATCTCGCGGATCGGGCCGTTCTCCCAGGTCAGGTCTGTCATCGTGAAGTTGATCGTCACGCCGGTGGGCGTCCGATCCATGACGAGGCGCTGGGTCCGGAAGTCGAGATCCGCAAAGGACTTGCCGGGGTCCACATCCATTCCCTGGCGGCGGAAGGACGCCAGGCGCGCTTCGGCGTCCGCACCGGTGGGCTGCGTATCAACCCCGTCGGTGTGCAGGTGCTGGTACTCGATCGCGCCCGGCAGGCTCAAGTCGCCTCCCCCGCCCCACACCAGGTAGTCGTCGGTGCCGAATATCTCCGTCAAGATCGGGGTCGTGGTCGGCAGGTCGACCATCGCGGTCCACGCCGGATCGTGCATCATCTGACGCGAGCCGGAAGTGGTGCCATAGCAGTAGCGGTGCGGAAGCCGCCCGGTCTCCGCCATGTATGTGCGCCCGTCCCGCCCCGGGTAGGAGAGGATCTCCCGCAACCGGCGTGCACAGCCCTCGCGGAACAGCGCGAGATGCTCCTCGTCCAGCGCCTCGGCAACGACGACGAACCCGTCGCGCCGATAGATTCGTGCCGCCCGCTCCACTTCGTCCGTCGTGCAGATTTCGAGGCCCCGGATACCGTTGTTGGCGCGTAGGTGTTCGCGCAGTGCCCGGACGCCGGCGTCGTCGGGAGACCGGCATGCGGGAACACGTGGATCCGGCTCTCCGAAACCTTCGACCAATAGGGGGACTCCGTCGTCGTCCACGACCTCGTTAGGTAGCGTTGCGGGATCCCAGCCGATGGGGGTTGGGCCATAGACCCGGTAGTTGGCGAGATCATCGTCCATCGACGTTCCTCCTCGCGCCGTGACTACCCCGATTGTACGGCCTTCCTGCAGAGGACGACCGCTAACCCGTGAATGCCTGGATGCCCGTCTGGGCGCGTCCCAGGATCAACGCGTGGATGTCGTGGGTCCCCTCGTAGGTGTTCACGGTCTCCAGGTTCATCGCATGCCGGATGACGTGGTATTCGTCCGAGATCCCGTTGCCACCGTGCATGTCCCTGGCCATGCGCGCGATGTCCAGCGCCTTGCCGCAGTTGTTGCGTTTCAGGAGTGAAATGCTCTCCACCGGCAGCCGATCCTCGTCCATCAGACGCCCCATGCGCAGGCAAGCCTGCAGTCCGAGGGTGATCTCCGTCTGCATGTCGGCAAGCTTCTTCTGGATCAACTGGTTGGCGGCGAGCGGGCGACCGAATTGGGATCGGTCCAGGGTGTATTGGCGGGCCGCGTGCCAACAGAACTCGGCGGCGCCCAGCGCGCCCCAGGCGATCCCGTACCGGGCGCGATTGAGGCAGCCGAAGGGACCGCTTAGACCACTCGCGTTCGGCAGCAGGTTGTCCTTTGGAACGACGACGTCGTTCAATGCGATCTGCCCCGTGGCCGACGAACGCAGGCTCATCTTGCCTTCGATGGTGGGCGTCGTGAACCCCGGTGTGCCCCGTTCGACGAGAAACCCGCGAATACGACCGTCGAGCTTGGCCCAGATCACCGCGACATCAGCGAGGGGCGCGTTGGTGATCCAGTTCTTGGCACCGTTCAGGACGTAGCCGTCGGCCGTCCGCTCGGCGCGAGTGGCCATGCCGCCGGGATCCGAACCATGGTCGGGTTCGGTGAGTCCGAAGCAGCCCACCCATTCGCCGCTGGCGAGCTTCGGAAGGTATTGGGCACGTTGCTCCTCGCTGCCGTAGGCGTAGATCGGGTGCATGACCAGGGACGACTGCACGCTCATCGCGGAGCGGTAGCCGGAGTCCACGCGCTCGACCTCCCGGGCCATCAGCCCGTACGACACGTAGTTCACCCCGGCGCAACCGTACTTCGGCGGCAACGTGGCGCCGAGAAGGCCCAGTTCGCCCATCTCGTTCATGATCTCGCGGTGGAACCGCTCGTGGCGGTTGGCCTCCACTACGCGGGTCATGAGCCTTTCCTGGGCGTACGCCCGGGTCGTGTCGCGGATCAGCCGCTCGTCTTCGTCGAGTTGCTCGTCCAGCAGCAACGGGTCACTCCAGCTGGCGGCAGCGTCGTCTGGCATCTTCCTCTCCGGTTATGGGTCGGCGATCGAACGGACCGCATCGCGTGCTCGTCGCATCCCGTCGCGCAGCTGCGTCGCGGCGTTCCTCGCTGCCTTCGCGTAACCGTCGCCGTCGCCGGCAAAGATGATGCTCCGGGACGCGCTCACGACTAGGCCCGCGCCGTCCTCGTCTAGCCCGTGGGCGAACACCGCGTCCACATCGCCGCCCTGGGCACCGACACCCGGGACCAGGAACGGCAGGCGCGGTGCACGGTCCCTTACCCTGCCGAGTTGCACGGGATACGTGGCACCGACCACCAGCATAAGGTTGCCCCGGTCGTTGGCGACGGCCAGGTCCGCCACGCGCAGGTAGGCGGGATCCTCCGCCGGATAGTCCTGAAGCCAGGCGCTGTCGGGATTCGACGTGAGACAGAGGATCACGGTCCCACGGTCGGCATATTCGGCATAGGGCGCGATGCTGTCCCAACCCAGGTAGGGATTGACCGTCGCGGCGTCGACCTCGTAGCGCTCGAACAGTTCGCGCGCATACTGCTCGGCGGTGGAGCCCATGTCGCCGCGCTTGGCGTCGAGGATCACCGGAATCCCCGGGTGTTCGCGGTGGATGTGCGCGACCAAGGCCTCCAGGTCGTCCTCCGCCCTTTCCGCGGCGAAGAAGGCGATCTGGGGCTTGTAGGCACAGACCAGATCGGCCGTGGCGTCGACGATCTCGCGGCAGAATTCGAAAACCGGCCTGCCAGATCGGCGGACCCGGGCGGAAATCCGGTCGATGCGCGGGTCGAGTCCCACGCACAGCGCGGAATCGGAATGCCGCCAGGATTGGCGAAGCTGGTCGTGGAACGTCTGAGGCACGCGCGCATTGTAAGCCCGTTGCATCCGTTGTCCGACCATCGTTTACACTGATTCGTTTCGGCCTTCTGGAGTACCCATGAGCCGCGACTGGAGCGAGCCCGTCCGTTATCCCGATCCCGCCGTGAAGGTGTTGGATCGACGCTTCCGGCGGTACGTCCTGGGCAGCGCCGCCGTGGAACGGCTGTATGTCGGTTGCCGGTGGGCGGAGGGACCGGTCTGGTTCGGTGACGGACGCTACCTGCTGTGGAGCGACATCCCCAACGACCGCATCCTACGCTGGGACGAAATCACCGGGGCGGTCACCACCTTCCGGCAACCCGCCGACAACGCCAACGGCAACACCCGGGACCGCCAGGGGCGTCTCGTGACCTGCGAGCACGGCGCACGACGCGTCACGCGCACGGAGCATGACGGCACGGTGACGGTGTTGATGGACAGCCTCGACGGCAAACGCCTGAACGCACCCAACGACGTCGTGGTCCACGCCGACGGCGGCATCTGGTTCACCGACCCGGGCTATGGCATCCACGTCAACTACGAGGGGCACAAGGCG
This sequence comes from Pseudomonadales bacterium, assembly GCA_021295895.1. GTDB lineage: Bacteria > Pseudomonadota > Gammaproteobacteria > Pseudomonadales > Azotimanducaceae > VXYL01. The sequence goes on along the minus strand of JAGWBM010000053.1, from coordinate 2,706 downwards.
CCGTTCGAGTTGCCGGAGCGGGTTTACCGTCTCGACCCCGACACGCTCGAACCTAGCGTCGTCGACGAGAGCCTGGTCAAGCCCAACGGCCTCGCCTTTTCGCCGGACTACTCCATTCTCTACATCGTGGACACCGGGGCGTCCCACAAGCCGGGCCATCCACGCACCATCAGCGCCTTCGACGTGGTCGACGGCAAGACCCTCGCCAACGGGCGCATCTTCTGCGACATGGGCAACTGCAGTTCCGACGGCATTCGCGTCGACATCGACGGCAACGTCTGGTCCGCCGCCGGTTGGGGCGGCGAAGGTTCCGACGGTGTTCACGTGTTCGCCCCCGACGGCGACAAGATCGGCGAGATCCACCTGCCGGAAGTGGTCTCCAACGTCTGTTTCGGCGGCGTCAAACGCAACCGGCTGTTCATGACCGGCTCGCAGTCGCTCTATTCGATCTACGTCGAAACCCAGGGCGTTCCGTACGTCTAGGCAATATCCGAGGAGATCGCATGAGTTCGGAAAACCTACCGCCCTCCACACCGCTCGACGTTCGACACGGTGTCACCGACGCAGCGGATGTCGCCCATCCGTTGCGGTGGGGCATTCTCGGCGCGGGTTCGATCTCGGCGCAGTGGGTCGAGAGCCTGCAGGCGTGCAAGGGCGCGTCCGTGACCGCCGTCGCAGCTCGGGAAATGTCCCGTGCCCAAGCCTTCGCCGACGCCCTGGACATCCCCAGGGCCTACGACAGCTACGCCCAGATGGCGGCGGCGGACGACGTGGACATCGTCTACGTCGGCACCATCACCCGTCTGCACAAGGCACACAGCCTGATCGCCATCGAAGCCGGCAAGCATGTGCTCTGCGAGAAACCGCTGGCCGGGAACGTCGACGACGCCCGGGAAATGTACGCCGCCGCCGAGGCCAAGGGCGTCATGCTCCAGGACGCCATGTGGACGCGGTTCTTCCCCGCCGTGGAACACGCGCGATTCGCCATCGAGACCGGCGTCATCGGCGACGTCTCGCTCGTGCAGTCGGACTTCTTCGACCCGATCTACACGATCCAGGCCGCACCGCTCGCGTTCGGTGCGGACGCGCAAGTCACCAACGTCACCGCCGCCGGCCTACGCCGGGGCGGCGCCGCCATCGTCGAATACGGCGACCGCGGCTGCGCCGTGCTCACGTTCCCGCCGTTCAACTGCGAACTCGGCGAAGTGACCGAGATCGCGGGAACCAAGGGACGGATCATGCTCGGGCAACCGGGACACTGTCCCACCGAGGTCACCATCCGCGTGCCGCCACCGAATGGCGTGCCATCGCGCTACCGGACCCGAAACGCGGCATCCCCGGAGGAACGTTACGACTATCCGCTACCCGGCAACGTCGCCATGGCCCGGGCGTTCCCGAACCAGCACGGATTCCTCTACCAGGCCGATGCGGTACACCGCTGTCTCGCGGCGAACCTGCGCGAATGCCCGCAGTACGGCAAGGCGGAGTCCCTACACGCGATGGATCTACTTACCCGCATCCAACGAGCCCGGCAGACGTAGGGGACGGACTCGTCCCGTCCCGCGCGGTTTTGCGCGTGCTACCGCGCGGCCCATTTCGAGATCACGCCGTTCGGCAAGGCGTTCGGCACCTGGGCTTGGAATCTCGCTCTCCTCGCCTCCCGGTCGGTGTCTTGGTCGAACAGGGCCAGTACCCGCACCTCGATGGTCTCGCGCAACGGCGCATCGTCCGGCGTGGTCGGGTCGGCGATGGCACCATGGTAGGTGGTGCGGCGGTTCCCTACCTCCTGGCGGGTGTCGTACTGCTTGAAGACCAGCGTCTCCCTGGGCGTCATGCGTGGGAAGTAGTACCAACGCTGGGCCGGGTTGTACGCGAGCCGGTAGCTGACCAGTTTTCGGGGCGGGTCGGTCTGGGCCCAGGCGTCGGCGGCGACCATGTCGTCGAAGGTGACGGTCTGCATATCGCAGACTGAGAGCGGCATGACCTCGATGTCGCGTTCGAGATCGGTACTGCGCCAGACGTTGAACATGGCGCAGTGCCGGTCGTCGACGAACTCGTCCCAGCGGTTCTCGGCGTAGGGACTGATGTCCGCGTGGGTACCGCCATAGCTCCCCTGGCTGCCGTTGGCGGTGGGTCGATGACCGCGCGGATGCCCGGTTGGCAAACCGCCGTAGCCGTTGCGGTACTGGTGCTGGATCACCCGGGTCCCACTGCAACCCGTTAGCCGGCGCACCAACTGCGAGCATTCGTCGTAGAACCGCGTTGTCACCACATCCTGATCATGCAGGTCGGCGATGGCGGTTTCGGCGTCTGCGAGGGTGAACCCGTTCCGGTCCAGCGACGGCGGCGGTTCCAGCAATCGCGCGTTGTACACCCGGATGGGCCTGCGCTGGTACATGCTGCTGCGTTCGTCCGCGTCCGGCACCCACTCCGGAGGCGGCATTCGCACCCCGCGATAGCGGTCGTTCGCAAAGCTTCCCGTGGCATCTACAAAGGGCAACGAGTTTGCGCTCATGGGCGGTTCCTTGCCGTCGGGGACCTACGAAGGGTACTTTTGGCACCGATGATTCGACAACCCCTACGCGGTCTGCGGTGATCCCCCTCCGCGTTCTCCAGGTCGGCACCGACCTATCCGTCGCCTACTGCGGCCTTCAGTTCGCCCTGTGGGGCTCCGATGTCGCGGTGTTCCGGGTGCCCGGGGAAGCC
>JAGWBM010000052.1:5193-17854 GCA_021295895.1 Pseudomonadales bacterium | reverse complement strand
AAGCTCGGCTACAAGGGCATCGACTCCGCCGAACTGGTGTTCGAGAACTACCAGGTGTCGGCGGACAACCTGATCGGCGGCGAGGAAGGGCAGGGCTTCTACCAGACCGTCGGCGGATTGGAACTCGGCCGTATCAATGTCGCCGCCCGGGGCGTGGGGATCGCCAACGCCGCGCTCAAGGAGGCGACGTCGTACTCGCAGGTACGCGAGACGATGGGCAAGCCGATCTGCGAGCACCAGGCCATCCAGACCAAGCTTGCCGACATGGCGACGCGCTGCCAGGCGGCGAGGCTGCTGACCGAGTACGCGGCGTCGGCCTACGACCGCGGCGAGCGCTGCGACATGGAAGCCGGAATGGCGAAGCTGTTCGCCTCGGAAGCTGCCATGGAGAATGCCCAGGAGTGCATGCGCATCCACGGCGGCTACGGCTACTCGACGGAGTTCCCGGTGGAACGGCTGTACCGGGATGCGCCCCTGCTGTGCATCGGCGAGGGCACCAACGAGATGCAACGCATTATCATCGCCCGGCAACTCGTGGCCAGGAACCCGGTATGACGCTCCCGCTCGAAGGCCTGCGCATCGTCGCGGTGGAACATTGGGCTGCCGGTCCCTATGCCACGGGCTACCTTGCGGATCTCGGCGCCGACGTCATCAAGGTCGAGAGCCGCTCCCAGGGTGGCGATGCCTGCCGCACCTTGGGGCCGTACTACCTTGGCGAGGGCGACTCGCACGTCTTCCAGGCCTTCAACCGCAACAAGCGCTCCCTCACCCTGGACCTCAAGCACCCCGACGGGAAGGCGGTGCTGCATCGCCTCACCGCCACGGCGGATGCGTTCATGCACAACCTGCGCGGCGACCAGGCCGCCAAGCTGGGTCTTACCTATGCGGACCTTGCGCCGTCCAACCCGAGGATCGTGTGTGCGCATATCTCGGCCTACGGACGGGAAGGGGAGCGCAGCGACTGGCCCGGATTCGACTACCTGATGCAGGCGGAGGCGGGCTTCTTCTCGCTGACCGGCGAACCGGACGGGCCGCCGACACGGTTCGGGCTGTCGATGATCGACTACATGACCGGCGCCACGACTTCGACGGCTATTCTCGCGGGTATTCTCGGTGCACGGGAATCCGGTAAGGGGCGGGATATCGACGTGACGCTCTTCGATGTCGCCATGTATCAGCTCACGTATCCGGGCGCCTGGTATCTCAACGAGGGCTTCGTCACGCGTCGGGTTCCCCGGTCGAGCCACCCCTACGCGGTGCCATCCCAGCTAGTCCGGACCCGGGACGGTTGGATCATGGTGATGGCCCAGAACCAGCGGTTCTGGGGGTTGTTCTGCGATCTCATCGAACGGGGTGATCTCAAGACCGATCCGCGCTTCGAGGATTCGGATGGGCGCTACGAGAACCGCGATGCCCTGACCGCCGAGTTGGACGTGCATCTTGCCACGCGTGACACGGCGGCCTGGATGGACACGCTCGGCGGCCACGTTCCCTGTGCACCGGTCCACGACGTCGCCGAGGCCCTGGAGAACCCGTTCTTCCGGGAGCGGGACGGCGTACGGGAGTTGGGGCATCCCGACCGGCCGGATTTCAAGCTCGTTGCGAGCCCGTTCCGCCTCGACGAGCCCCTGCCGAACCGGCCGGGCCCGCGGCTTGGGAAGGACACCGACGACATCCTGGCGGAACTCGGCTACCAGGAGCGCGAGGTCGCGGCGTTGCGCGAATCGGGTGTCGTGTAGCAACGCGATAGCGCGGAGGCCGAGATGTTGGCGGCGGCGAATCCCGGTTTGAGGATCTCCGGATGAGGGTGTCGAGTTATTCGATGGCGGGGTGCTTGGCGGTGTCGTGCCTACTTGGGGCGGCCTCCCACGCCGCCGAGATCGACCTGTCGCCGTGCGATCTGTCGGCCTGGGACGGACGCCAGGAGGTGGATGCCGAGTGCGGGACCCTCGTGGTGCCGTTGAATCCCAACGACCCGGACGGCGAGACCATCGAACTCTTCGTGGCTGTCGTCCCGGCGCTTGCCGAACAACCGTCGCCGGACCCGTTGGTGGTCATTGCGGGCGGTCCCGGGGAGGCGGCGACGCGGTTCTACGTGACGGCGGCCGGGGCGTTCACGCGCATCGTCCGCAATCGCGACATCGTCCTTGTCGACCAGCGCGGCACCGGTCGCTCGGCGCCTTTGCAGTGTGGCAGCAACCAGGACGACCCGTTTCTGACCGCTGGCGGCGTGGACGGCATGATCGACGCCAGCGTGCAATGCCTCGAAGGCCTCGACCACGACCCGCGTTTTTTCACGACTAGCATCGCCGTCCGCGATCTCGAGCGTGTCCGCGAAGCGCTCGGCTACGAGGAACTGAATCTCTACGGGGTCTCCTACGGCACCCGTGTGGCCCAGCACTACCTGCGCAGGTATCCCGATCGAGCGCGCCGGATCATCCTGGACAGCGTCGTGCCCCCGGAGGTGGCCTTGGGACCCGAAGTGGCGTTGGCGAGTCAAGCGGCGTTGGACGCGTTGTTCAACCGGTGCGAAGCCGACAACGGTTGCCGGGACGCGTTCCCGGATCTACGCCAACACTTCGATGAGGTTCTCGAGAAGCTGCGAGGGGCACCCGTCGAGATCGTCCTGGACCATCCCCGAACGGGTGATTCGGTCGATGTCGTGGTCGATCATTGGATGCTCGTCGGCGTCGTTCGACTGCTTGTGTATCACCCGCAAACCGCGAGCTTGCTGCCGGTTCTGATCGAGGCCAGCCATCGTGGCGACTATCGCGCCCTGGCTACCCAGGCGTTCGTGATCACCGAAGGTATCGAGGATCTCGCCGTGGGACTCAACAACGCGGTGGTGTGCACGGAGGACATCCCGTTCGTACGAGACGTCGACGTTGAGGCCCAGGCGGCGACCTACATGGGCTCGGCGTTCATGGAAATCGTCGCCGGCATCTGCGAGCACTGGCCGCGGGGCCTGTTGGACGACGACCTGCGCGAGCCGTTGGTCAGCGATACACCGGCCTTGATCCTCGCCGGCGAGCTCGACCCGATCACACCGCCGCGCTACGCCCGCCAAGCGGCGGCGGGACTTTCCCACGCCGTAGAGGTGGTCGGGCGCGGCCAGGGGCACGGCATGTTGATGGTGGGCTGCGCGCAGCGACTGATGGCCGAGTTTCTCGACATTGACGAGGTCGGCGCGCTCGATCTCGAATGCGTCGGCCGCATGCGCCCGTTTCCATTGTTCATTTCCCGAATGGGACCGGGTCCATGATCGAAGTCCAGGGGCTCGCGAAGCGTTTCGGCAAGGTCGAGGCCTTGAGAGGCGTCGATTTCACGGCGGCGGATGGCCAGATCACCGGACTGTTGGGGCCCAACGGCGCCGGCAAGTCCACGACCTTGCGCATTCTGTGCACGGTGCTGAAGGCCGGCGCCGGGAGTGCGCGGGTGGGCGGCATCGATGTCGCAGTCGACCCCTTCGGCGTGCGCCGCAGGATCGGCGTCCTGCCGCACAACTCCAACCTTTACGGGAACCTGTCGGCGCGGGAGAACATCGCGTACTACGCCGAGTTGCAGGGCCTCGACGGACCGGCGTTGGACAAGGCCGTCGACCGAATCGTTGAACGCCTGGGTATAGAACCGTTCGCCGACCGGCGAGCGAAGGGATTCTCCCAGGGTCAACGCCTGCGTGTGGCCCTGGCGCGCGCCCTCGTTCACGATCCGGACACGTTGATCCTCGACGAACCGACGAACGGTCTCGATGTGATGGCGACCCGGGTACTGCGGGACGTGATCCGGGAACGACGCGACGACGGCTGCTGCGTGTTGTTTTCGAGTCACATCATGCAGGAGGTGGCGGTGATGTGCGATCGCATCGCCATCGTTGCCGAGGGTCGGGTGGTGGTGGACGGCACCGCCGCCGAGATCCGGGCGGAAACCGGATGCGACGACCTTGAAGACGCGTTCGTCAGCGCGGTCGATGTGCCCCCGATCGCTTCGTCGGAGGTGTCCTAGCCGGTGGCGGGACTGGGGGTCGTATTCCGCAAGGAGTTCGTCGACAGCCTGCGCGAACGCCGGTCCGTGGTGTCGGCGCTGGTGTTCGGGCCGTTGCTCGGGCCGGTTTTGTTCGTCCTGCTCACAAGCTACGCGGTGAACCTGCAGATCGATGAGACGGAGCAACCCATCGAGGTGCCGGTCGTGGGCGGCGAGGGTGCCGCGAACCTGATGGCGCATCTGTTCCGCCGGCAGATCGACGCCGACCACGATCGCTTCGCGGATCTCGACTCGCTCCGGGACGCGGTGCGAACCGGCGACGTCGACGTGGGCCTGGTGGTCGATAGCGAGTTCGGCGACGCGCTGCGAACCGGCGAACCGGCGCGGCTGTGGATCGTGGCCGACATGGCCAACAACACGGCGCGCCGTTCCATCTCGCGGCTGCGCTCGGCGCTCGGCGAGTACGGCATGGGGATCGGTATCCATCGATTGGCGCTGAGGGGAATCGACCCCAATCTCGCGACGCCCGTGGCGGTGCTCACCGACGATGTCTCGACCCCTTCCGGCCGAGCCGTGCTGCTGCTCGGCATGATGACCTACTTCCTGTTGTTCTCGACGCTGCTCGGCGGAACCCAGGTCGCCATCGACACGACCGCGGGCGAACGCGAGCGGGGCTCCCTCGAGCCGTTGCTTGCGCTGGCCGTGTCCCGGTCCGAACTGGTGTGGGGCAAGATCGGTGTGACGTTCGTATTCATGGCGGTTTCGCTAGCGATCTGCATCGTATCCTTCGCCATCGCGGTGCAGTTCTTGCCGCTCGCGAAGATCGGCATGACCGCGAACCTTGACCCCTTGGTGTGTGCCGGAATCTACGTGTCGATGCTGCCGTTCGCGGCGCTGGGTGCCGGCGTCATGACCATCGTCGCGTCCTACACGAAGTCGTTCCGGGAAGCGCAGACCTACACCAGCATCGCCATGGTCGTACCGCCGCTACCCATCATTCTCGTCGTCCTCAACCCCGTGCAGCCTTCGGTCCCGCTGATGTTGGTGCCGAGCCTTTCCCAGCACTTGCTGGTCACCGAACTCGTGAAAGGGGAGATCTTCGATCCGCTGCACCTCGTCGTGTCGGCCGCGACCACCGTGGCGGTGGGCGTGGCATGCGGGCTCGCGACGGTGCGTCGGTACCGCAGCGAAGCGCTCCTCGTTTGAGCCGGATCGGACGCCGGGCTTGCGGGTCCGTTAGCTTCCGCCGAGTTTCTCGAGTTCGCGCGCGGCGGTGCGGCGTCGTGCGCGCCGGGCATAGTCCAGCGGCGTTTGCCCTGCATCGTCCACGACATCGAGGTTGGCACCGGCAAGGACCAACGCTTGAATCGCTTCGCGCCCGGTGCCCCGTGCCGCGAGCAGGTGCAGCGGCGTTCGTCCGGCGGCGTCCAGCGCGTTCGGATCGGCACCGTGATCGAGCAGGGTGCGTACCTTCGTGCCGTGACCGTGATTGGCGTCGTGGTGCAGGAGCGACCGTTGGCCCGCGCCCTCGTTGATGTTCCAACCGTGGCCTAGCAGCAGGGGAATCGCCTCGGCCATCGCCGCCGACGGCATGAACTTGATCGGACCGCGGTTGGGGTCGGCACCGCGTTCGAGCAGGAAGCGAGCACCCGCGATGTCGCCGCAGCGTAGCTTCCACGACAACGGCGTATCGCCATCGAAGTGCACCGTGGTCTGCACGTCGATATCGGCGCCACGGTCGAGGAGCAGTTGCGCCACCGCGGTGGATACCCAGTGATGAATCGCCTGCGCGATCCCCCTACCAGCCGTGAACTCGGCCGTTACGAGCGCCGGATCGGCCTCGAGTTGATCCTGCACGTCGGGCAACCGGTCCCCGAGGATGGCGTCGCGGAAGTCGCGCACCGTGCGCAGGATGAGCAACTCGGCAATCTCGAGGTGCGCTTGTCGGTAGCAGTGGCCATCGTTTTGGGCAACGCAGGCTTGTAGCAGTGGGTGTGCCCGGTAGCCAGCGTGGGCGAACAGTCCGGGTTCCCGAGCGAGGATCGCCTTTGCGGCGTCCACATCGGCGTCGCGAAACGCGCCAAGGAAGGATTGTTGGCTGTTCACGGGTCGGATAGTAACGTTGTGCGGGTTCGGCGGCGTGCCTGCGCCCCGCTGAGTTGTCCGGCAGGGGTTGCCCGGAATACGCTTGGCACTTGACAAGTCTTGTCCGAACGCAAGGTAGCACTCATCGATGCCTGACCGGCGCTTCCACGGATGCTCTCCAACGGCCTTTTTCGCGCTGCCCGCGCTTCTAGCCGCCTGCTGCATCTTGTCGGGCTGCGCGAGCCCCTCGATGCGTGACGGGACGGGGGACATGGCAGAGGAGGGCTTGGCGGAGGCGGCGGTCCCCGAGGAACTGCTACTCGACGTGGGGATCGCCGTATTCGACGCGTCCGATCCGGGCCTCGACGGCGACGATGACGAGTCCGTGTTCCGAAACGACGAAGTACTCAGGGCCGAGCGCAACTATCTGCCGTACGTCATCGGCCAGCATCTGCAGTTGGCAGGCATGTGGGGTGCAGTCCGGGTTATCCCGCGGCCGTCGGCTGCGATCGATGTGACCGTGACGGGCGTCATCGCCCAGTCCGATGGCGAGTCGTTGGTTTTTCGCGCCAAGGCGACCGACGCGAGAGGGGTCGTGTGGTTCGACAAGGAATACCGGGCCGTCGCGGAGGCCGGGGCGTATGACGTCGGTGAGGAACTGGAGGATCCGTTCGCCCACACCTACGCGGCGCTGGCGGCGGACATGGCGGCCAGTCTCCGGGAAATAACCCGGGACGATCTCGCGCGCATTCGGGCCGTGGCCGAGATCGCCTTCGCGCGGTCGCTCGTGCCGGATGCGTTCGCGAGGCACGTGACACCGAAGCCGGATGGAGGGCGCGAACTGCGCCGCCTGCCGGCCGACGAAGATCCCCTGCTGGCGCGGGTCCGGGAAGTCCGCCACCGCGAACACCTGTTCATCGACCGGGTCAACGACTACTACGACGACTTCACGGCCAATATCCAAGGTGCCTACGACGAATGGCGCCGGCAGGCGTTCCACGGTCGGCGGGCACAACGCGAACTCAAGGCGAAAGCGGACGCTCAAGTTCTGCTGGGTTCGGCGAGGATCATCGCCGGCTTGGCGCGGATGGACCACGACATGCCAAGCCGGATGGGCTTCGATTGGGTAACGCGGGGCATGGGGTTGATCCGCGGGGCGGAGTTCAGCGAGGAACGGATGCGCGACAACGCGGAGTCGTTGCGTGAAGTCGGTTCCTCGACCCAAGCGTCCCTCCTGCCGCACACCACCGCCTTGGAGAACCGCACCGCGAGCCTGCGACAGGGCATCGACTCGCGCTACGACCAACTGCGCGGGATACTCGGCCGCCTTTATAGGGAGGAGTTTGGACTCCCACCCGATTCGCCGCAGACGTCGTCACCCCCGGGGAAGGCAGAGCCGCTCGAACAGCTATCGGTCGCGACTACGGCGGACGACCGGCCCAGGCGACCGGCCGTTGATGCATTGGCGCAGTCGGTGTCGGCGGTATCGAGCATGACTCGCGATACCCGAGTGGAGAGGCGGGCGTCGGACGCCAAGGAGGAAATCCGTGCCGGGAACGTCGAGGCCGCGATTGACATGTTGAGCGAGATCCTCGACGACGGCGAGAACCTGGGCGCCATGGCGGCGGCTCGAATCTACACGTTGCTGGCGCTCGGCCATTTCGCGCAGTCTGATGATCGGCAGGCGGAGAACGCGTTCAACCACGTCGTGGGTACCGCTTGTGCGAATGTCTGTTCGCCGGAAGCGATGACGCGGACGGCGGACAGGCGCCGCCACTTCAAGCCGATGCGGCCCGCCCTGTACCAGTTCATCGCGGCGGTACAGGAGGAGATCTACTACGCGGACTTCGACTACGCCATCGAAATGCTGACCGACTTGATCGGTGACCCGCGTGCCGAGGGCTCACCACGAATCAATCCCAAGGTCGGTAGAAGCCTCGGCGTGTTCCGGTTGCGGCCGGCCGAACGGGCGGCGTTGTATCAGACTCTGGCGAGGGCGTACGTCGGGAAGCGCGACTTCACGGCGGCGTCGGCGGTCTACGAGAAGATCCTCGGCATGGGGACGAGAGTGCCGGCATGGCATCGCGACATCAGCAACGAGAGCCTTGCCCTGATCCATTTCTCCCGTAAGGACTACAAGAAGTCCTTGGAATATCAACGGGCTTGGCTTGGAACCTCGAACTGGGTGGGGGATGCCTGTCCGCGAATCTGTTCGATCCGCGAATCTGTTCGTTGAGCTCCCCGCGTTGACGTTCTCGTTGAGGTTTTGCATGGCCATGAACCATGCCGGCGGCGATGATCGTCCAATGCCCGGCGCGTTCCGTGCTAGTCTGGTTACCGCGGGAGGACCACCGGCGGTGGCATGGCAAAGTCCAGCGAAACCGGGACAGGCAAGGCCAAGGCGTTGTCGGGGGTCACCCGTGCCTTCCTCGAGAACAACGTCTCGATCCAGACCTTTCTCGGTCGTTTCCTAACGCAACGAGAGGACGTCGAGGACGTCGCCCAGGAGGCGTACCTGCGTGCCTATGTCGCCGAGCAGAGCAGGGCGATCGACCAGCCGGAAGCCTACCTGTTCCGGTCGGCGAGGAACCTGGCGCTCACGAAGCTAACCCAGAAATCGCGCCAGGTGACCGATTTGATTGATGATTTGGACTCGGCCGTAGTCTTAAAGGGAGAGACGCCCCTTGAGGCGGAGGTCGAAGCCGAGGAGTCCCTGGGCCTGCACTGCGAGGCCGTCGCCCACTTGCCGGAGAAATGCAAGCAGGTGTACATCTTGCGCAAAGTCTACGGGCTGTCGCACAAGGAGATAGCCGAACGAAGGTCCCTGTCCGTCAGTTCGGTGGAGAAATACATGCTTAAAGGGGTGCTTGCCTGTCGGGCATACGTGGCGCGACGCCAAGGTGCGGCTGCGAAGTCACGCTCTACGCTCGTCTCCTCGGTCCGGCAGGACCGTAGACGATGAAACCAACCCTTCTCAAATTTCCGGACCGACGCACGGTCGAGGCGGAGGCGGGCGCCTGGCTCATCAGGCTCGACGGCGACGAAGCGTTGTCCGCCGAGGAGCGCGAGGAACTTCAGGCCTGGCTGGCTCGCAGCCCGGCGCACGGCAGGGAACTCCGGAGCCTGGCGGGGTTCTGGGGTAGGGCCAATGTCTTGACCGAGTTGGCCATTCCGCTGGACGAGCCCGTAAGCGAGAGCCGGCGCACACGCGCGGCGCGCGAAGGTACGCGCCGGCGCCGCGTCCGCCCGGTTTCGATGGTCGCCGGTCTCGCCACTGTGGCCCTGGTCGCAGCGATCACGGTCCTGATCGTCAACGACACTTCCATTGGTAACAACAGCAGCAGTGCCGGCATAGCAGCCGACGGGCACTATGCGACTGCCATCGGCCAGCAGCGGACAATCACCCTGGCGGACGGTTCGGTCGCCCGCCTTAACACCAACACCCGGCTGTCGGTGGAGTACGGCGAGCGCTACCGGGACATCCGCCTGCAGGCGGGCGAAGCTCACTTCACGGTGGTGCCGAACGGGGATAGGCCGTTCCGGGTCTACGCCGGCAACGGTCTCATCCAGGCGACGGGAACCGCCTTCGCAGTCCACATCAGGGACGGCGACGTGGATGTACTGGTGACCGAAGGCAGCGTCGAGATCGCGACGACGGGCAATGGTCGACCACCCGCGGATCCCCTCGGCGACGACCCAGCCATCGATGCGCTGCATGTGCTCGGCACGTTGCGGGTCGGGCAGCAGGCGACGATCCGGCGGTCCGGGGAACGCTACGGGGCGATCGACGAGATCCGGACCGTCGAACCGATCGAAATCGAGAAGAAACTCGGCTGGCGGGACGGCCTGTTGACATTCGCGGGCGACCCCCTCGAGCAGGTCGTGGCGGAAATCAGCCGCTACACGACGGTCACGGTCGATATCCCGGATCCCGAGGTAAGAGCCATCCGGATCGGCGGGCGCATCGCGGTAGGCGAAACCGACGGCATGATCGCCGCCCTCGAGACCAATTTCGGCCTTCGTGTCACCCGCATTGGCCCGGATCACATCGAGATCAACGCGGACAGATAGTGTGCCGCCGCACAAACAGGTTGATTTTCCGGGAGGCGGGTTTCGTGCCGGAATCTTGCTTCGGGGGCTCTTGGAGGCGGCACATCCTCGTTTGACCGATGCTCCAGCCATACCAAGCCGCCCCGGAGAGTTCAACGCATTCGAGGCATAGGACGCTAGCGCGCAATGGCTCGGGTGGCGGATCGCGGTTGTCCGGAGAACATCCCGCTGACCGCGCGTTCCGACCGTGGGGCTTGTCGCACGCTACACTGCGGTTGCCGAGCCATGCGAAATCCCGTTGCGGGTCGCATCTTCCCGTTAGTCATATAGGTGACGAGGCCGTTTGACAGGTGAGACGGGACCAAGGGATATCCGGCAGGAGGGGACCCAAGCCAACGGTTCGGGATGGCATGCTGATGGCGTTCTTGGTCATCGGCTGTACTTGGGCTTGGGGTGCCACGAGCGCTGAGCCACGCTACGACATCGACATACCGTCGTTGGACGTGGCGGAGGCGCTCAACCGCCTGGCCGAGCAGACCGATACCGTCGTGCTGTTCCCCTACGACCTTGCGGAGGGCCGCAAGGCCAACGAGGTCGTTGGACGCTACACCCTGACCCAAGCCGTGGAAGCGCTGCTCCTGGGCACCGGGATCACAGGCGGCCTCTCCGACAAACAGGTTCTGCAGATCTCGCTCGCCGAGACCGATGAACCCGGCAATACGGCGCGCGACAAGGAGAAAGCACCGATGGAAGAATCTGATATTGAAAGAAAACCCCTGCTGCGACGCATCGGGGCCACGCTCGCCGCCGTGCTTGTCACGTCGTCAGGCTTCGCCGCCGACGAGGCGTCGGAAACGGATCAAGACGAAGAGGAGGCCCTGAGAGAGGAACTTTTGGTCGTTACCGGTACACGGTTGCCTAGGGGGCCCGAAGCCTCTCCGATTACCGTGATCACCCGCCCGGAGATCGATGCCCGGGGGCTGACGAGTATCGAGGACATCGTTCGCTACCTGCCGCAGAACTTCTCCACGATCACCAACGGCGGCAGTTACGATGGTCGGTCGCCCCGGTTCCAGATCGGCTCGGTCACGATCAACCTCCGGGGCCTCGGCGAAGGGTCCACGCTGGTCCTGGTCAATGGCAGGCGCCTTGCCGCCTCGCCCTCCGAGCAGGGCACGTTTACCGACGTTTCCACGCTCCCCTTCAGCGCAATCGAGCGCGTCGAAGTGATGACGGACGGCGCCAGCGCCGTGTACGGCTCCGATGCCGTGGGCGGCGTGGTCAACTTCATCATGAAGGAGAACTACCGGGGCTCGGAATCATCGATACGTTACGAGAACAGCAATGCCGGCGGTCACCGAAGGGTCATCGAGCAGACTCTCGGAGTCTCGTGGAACACGGGCAACGTCACTGCATCCGCGAGTTATCGCGAGGACGATCCAGTGTACGCCCGCGATGCGGGACTGGACACCGACGGGGATTACCGCGAGCAGGGCGGCAGGCTGTACCCCAACACCTTCGGGCAACCCGGCAATATCCTGAGGTTTGGACTTCCTTCGATCGCGCCGCCGAACACGACCTACGGGATCCTGCCCCCGGGGGACGGCACCAACATCAATCCCGATGATGTCATATGGGTGTCCAACGAGGAGGTCGCGACCCAATCCGGGAATTTCAATCTGCTCCAGAAGGGGCTTTCGGCCACGGCGAACGGCGAGGCGATTCCCGCTTCGGAACACCTGTCTGCCTACCTGAGCCTGACGCAGGAGATCGGGGAAAGCCTGACGTTCAGCGTGTCCGGAACCTACGCGAGGCAGGACTCCGTTCAAGAGGCGGTGGGCGCATCTTTCAGCGGTCCCGTCCCGGCAAGCAACTACTACAATCCATTCGGCGAAACCGTTTACATGTCCTACCGGTTCGAGCGTGAAATTGCCGATGGCAAGCTCGCGGGTTTTGCGAGGACGACCGACCTCGATCGCGTGAATCTAAGCACATCCCTGACTTGGGAAACGCCACTTGAGGGTTGGACGGCCGTGTTCTCGGCCAACTACGGCGTGGACAATCCGTACGGCGGCTATCCAGGCTCCTTCAACTATCGAAGCCCCGAATTTCAGGCCGCGCTCGCCAGCAGCGACCCGGCACAAGCAATCAATCCGTTCGGTGATGGAACCGTGCAGCGTGCGACACTCGCTGAGTTTTCGGAATACGCCACGCGCGGAGCGCGAGAGGGCCGCCAGCGGGTTGCTGGCGTGAGCCTTTCCGGCACGCTATTCGAACTTGCCGGCGGGTCGGTCGATGTGGCCTTCGGAACCGAGGTGCGGACCGACACGCTCGACTTCGATTCGTTCCTGTTGAATCCGTTCACGTTCCGCGTTCCGGATGCCCCCGAGATCGTTCCGGAGTCGGAGAACACGGCCTGGTTTTTCGAACTCTCGGCGCCGATTGTCGGCGACGCAAATTCACGCCCGGGAATCCATGGATTGAGGTTGTATGCGGCCGGACGCTTCGACGAGTACGAGATCGAGGGCCCCTTCGAGGGCATTCT
>JAGWBM010000052.1:4678-5145 GCA_021295895.1 Pseudomonadales bacterium | reverse complement strand
GCGGAGAGTCTGAAATTGCGCGCCACCTGGGGCCAGGCTTTCCTGGCGGCAACGCTGCCGGAACTGTTCGGGCCGGTAAACACCTATACGTTCTTCCGGTTTCTCGATCCACTCAACCCCATCGAGAATGGCGGGCCGTTCGCGTCGATTTTCCCGACCACGGTTCTTGGCGGCAATCCGGACCTGCAACCCCAGACCTCGGAGACGACCACCCTCGGGTTTGAGTACCGGCCGGAGAACATGCCGGGACTGTATCTTTCCCTCACTTGGAGCGAGACCAACTTCGAGGATCTCATTGGAAGCTTGAGCAGCGCTTTCGGTTGGCCGCCGGTGTATGCCTTTGAGAATTGGCAACAGTTCCCGGATCAGATCAGGCGCGATGCGGACGGTGTTCTAACCTACGTGTCGATGCAGAGCGTCAACTTGTCCGCCAGGACCAGCGAGGCGGTGGATCTCGATGTGCGGTA
>JAGWBM010000052.1:4044-4535 GCA_021295895.1 Pseudomonadales bacterium | reverse complement strand
CGGTTCGTGGAGCGCCAATCTGACGGTCAACCGCTCGGGTGAGTACAAGAACATCACCACGGGAGTGAACCGGACCGATGTGGACGGCTACACCACGGTCGATGTTCAGGGATCCTATGAACTTGCGGAATCCGGATGGCGGGCAACGGTGGGCGCGAACAATCTCCTCGACGCCGACTTCCCCTTCTTCGACGGCTACTACGGCGTCGATTCCGCCCACGTCGACTTCCGCCGCCGCGTCTTCTTCGTCGACGTGGTCAAGGAGTTCAATTGGTAGGGTCGGTGAACCTGGCGAGCCGCTCCGTGATGGCAGCAATGAGCGACAGGAACGGGCCGCTGCGCCCACCGTTGTGGGGAGCGAAGCGGTGCCGGCCGCTGGGGTGTCGCGTGCCCGTCGCAGTTCTCATGGGTATGTCTTTGATCGTGGCGAGCGGGTGTGGCCCAGGTGAATCCCAAGAATCCGTTGGTCAAGTACCGACCGTCGGGTCAAC
>JAGWBM010000052.1:0-3938 GCA_021295895.1 Pseudomonadales bacterium | reverse complement strand
CTGGCGTCCGAGATGGCCGGGAAGGCCAAGGTCGTCAAGCTCGACATCGACGATTCGCCCGAAATCTACCAAGCGCTTCGCGTCAACGGGATTCCCACCGTCATCTTCTTCAACGAAGGTCGGGAAGAGGACCGCATAGGCAGCCCCCAACGGCGGGAAATCTACGAGCAATACCTGACCACGATGATCGAGGGCGGGGACATGCTCGATACGCGCCTCGAGATGCTGCAGCAGGACGACTACCGGCGGCACTTCATCGTCTCCCGCGAACTAGCGGATATCGACGCCATCCTTGTGCACCGGCCCGATCTCCTGGTCGAGCCCTTTGAAGATGGCCGCACGCCGCTGTCCGTCGCGATCAAGCGCTCGAGTATCCGCCAGAAGGCGCTGATCGAACTGATCCTGTCTCACGAACCCGATATCGCCCTGCACGACCTGATGGGGATCGGACGCTGCGATGAATTCCTGGCGGCAGTGGAGGCTGATCCGGATCTCGCCAACCAGACCGACCCGGACGGCGCGACACCGCTCTGGCTGGGGCTGATGGGGAGTGTCAGGGATCGGGAAGACCATTGCGCCCGCGCGCTTCTGGACGCGGGTGCACAACCGGTCAGCAGCGGAACCTTCTACCTGCCCCGGGCGGTGATCTTCTATGAAGACCCGGATCTTCTGCGGGTATTTCTCGACCACGGCATGGACCCGGACGAAACCGACGAGCAGGGGATGAACACGCTGCACTTGACGACCATGTACGGCTATGTGCCTCTCGTCGAAGTACTCCTGGAACATGGCATGGACCCCGCCACGGCCAACGGCGATGGCGAGACCGCCGTGGAAATGGTGCGCGCCCAGCAACAGCGGCGCGAGGAACTCTGGAACGAGCGCGGGATGCTGGAGACGCCGGAACAGCAGGCGGCATTCCGCGAGTACAAGGAGGAATCGAACCGGTTGCTGGCTCTACTCGAAGGCGCCCAAGCCTGACTTTCTCCCGTCACACGGAACGAATCCTCAACCCGTTGAATCGCACGTATCCGCATGCCGGCCACCCGGGCAACGGGACGGCGGGCAACGGGACGGGACAAGCCCGTCCCCTACGATTCGATATTCCTTGCACGTCCGCGGCCCGGCCCGGCGACGATCAACGCCGAGCCAACCGGGACGCCGTGTTGACAGGGATCAATCGGCCGTGCGAGCGTCCGATGCAGCAGCCTTGCAGCTACCGAGGTGCAATTGTCCAAGGTCGACAGACCGTGCCGCATGGTGACGGCTCTTTGTCCAATGTTGGCAGCACTCGGTTGTGGTGGGGGAGGGGGCGGCTCGACAACATCCTCGTTCCAGATTCCTGACGTTGCGGCAGAGCCAACCCTAGACACGGACATTGCCTTCGTGATGGTGGAGGATGCGGGTCTGGATCGCGAGTTCTCCGCCGCGTTGACCGAAATGACTGAACCCGAGCTCTTTAGCGGCGGTCTTGCGGCAGTGGATTACGATGCCGATGGAGACATCGATCTTTATGTTGTCGGAGGGGCGAGCGAACCGAATCGGTTATACGAAAACCAGGGCGACGGTACGTTTCTCGACGTGGCCGAAGCCGCCGGTCTCGACTTCCTGCACTTGGGCTGTGGCCCCACCTTCGGCGATGTCGATGGCGATGGTGATCTCGACTTGTTTATCGGTGCCGTGGAAGGAGATCCGTACTACGTGTTGGAAAACCGCGATGGCGTTTTTTTCGATGTAACGGACAGGTCCGGCGTTGTGTTTGGCGCCGAAAACACTGTCTCGGCGGCTTTTTTCGACTACGACGTGGATGGTCTCCTGGATCTCTTTCTCGCGCATTGGGGTGCGCGGCGTCGGGAGGGGGACGACACCGAGACGGTGTGGCGCAACAATGGCAATTTCACGTTCACCGAATTCAGTGTGGCCACGAGGGTCGCCGATGGGCTCACCGCGCTTGGCGTCGACCGGTCATTCACGCCGAGCTTCGCGGATATCGATGCCGACGGCGACGGGGATCTACTGATGGTGGCGGATTTCAACAAGACCCAGGTGTATCTGAACAACGGCGATGGCACGTTTGCCGATGTCACGGATCGCGACGTCTTCGTTGATCAGGCCGGGATGGGTTCGGCTATTGGCGACTATGACAACGATGGCGATATGGACTGGTTCGTGACGTCGATCTACAACCTCGATGTCGACGAGGGCACCTATTTCGGCAATCGGCTCTATCGGAACTGGGGATCCGCGGTATTCGAGGACGTGACGGATGCCGCTGGCGTGGCCGATGGCGGGTGGGGCTGGGCAACATGCTTCGCCGACTTCGACAACGACGGCCACTTGGATCTATTCCATGTAAACGGGTGGATCCGGTACCGGGGCAAGAATTTCACCGCCGACCAGGTCCGGTTTTTCCATGCACAAGGTGACGGCACATTTCGCGAGCGTGCGACGGAAGTCGGTCTCGAAGATAAGGGGCAGGGACGCGGCCTCGCGTGTTTCGATGCCGAAAGGGATGGGGACATCGACATTGTCATAACGAACAACAGCGAGGATCACATCGTCTACTATCGAAATGATACGGCGAATGGCAACCACTACCTTGGCGTCAAGCTGGCCGGGGCCGGGGAAAACCGATATGGGGTCGGCGCGAAGATCACGGTGACAACCGCGTCGGGATCGCAAGTCCGGGAGATTCGGGCCGGCAACAACTATGTGTCGCAGAATCCGTTGGAGCCGAGGCGGCTGACGTGGTCGTATTGTGGCCGGATGGTAGGGAGTCGGTACTTGACGGGGTGTCGGCCGACCAGTTGCTAGCGGTAGCCCACCCGGACGCATGACACCCGAGGAGCAATGAACCGTAGGGGCGGGCTTGTGCCGTCCCGGCGCGCCCTTTGGGCGCGTTTCGAGAATGCCTGCTGCATTCTCGGCCAACGGACTGACGCCTTGCGGGGCCTCGCCGCGGGCGACCGCGCGTCCTGCGGACGCGTTAGCTACGGCGTCTTGTCCCGGACGAGGCGGCTAGAGTCCCTGCAGTTCGACGAACCGGCGATAACGGCTCGCGGGATCCGCCATCAACGCGTCGTGGCTATCGTTATCCGCCACCTCGCCTTTTTCGAGAAATATGATGCGGTCTGCCCGCCGGATGGTGGAGAGACGATGGGCGATCACGATGACCAGCCTGTCACGCTTGGCGCGCAGAATGGCCCCTAGCAAGGCGTTTTCCGTCTGTGGATCGAGCGCTGCGGTAGGCTCGTCGAGAATGAGTATTCTTGCCTCTCGAATCAGCCCGCGAGCAATACACAGGCGTTGCTGTTGCCCGACCGACAAGGTGTTTCCCGAGCGACCGAGCGGGGTGTCGATCCGGGCCGGCAGAGCGTCGATGAAATCCAAGCAACTCGCGGTTTCCAGGGCGGAGTACATCTCGGCTTCGGTTGCCTGGGGATTGGCGAGAAGCAGGTTTTCGCGGATGGTCTCGGACAGGAGGAGATGTTCCTGGAAGACGTAGGCGATCTGCGCGCGCAGACTGTCCAAGCTCGCGTGAGCGACATCCCGGCCGTCGATGAGGACGCGCCCCCTCGTCGGGGTCAGGAATGCGGGGATCAGATAGGCCAGACTGGTCTTGCCCGCACCGGTAGGTCCGACGAACGCCACGAGCTCACCTACGGGCAATACGAGGTTGACCTCGTTCAATGCGTTACGGCCGTCCGGGTAGTCGAAACTCACGTTCTCGAATTCGACGCCTTGACGAACAGGCGGTAGAGGCATGCCTTTCCGATCTGCCTCGACGTCGTAGTCGAGGAAGAAATACACACGACGCATGGCGGCCACGGGTTCCTGAAGGTGGATCCAGAATCCGCCGATGTCGATACCGCTCTGCACCATCTGATAGAAAATGCCGAACAGCAGAAAAAAGTCACCGGGGGTCATCGTCCCCTCGA
>JAGWBM010000155.1 GCA_021295895.1 Pseudomonadales bacterium | reverse complement strand
CCACCGGCAACGTCCACACCCGGTTCGTCGACGAACACATGGAAAGCCTCGCGACCGACGATGACCGGCCACGCTTCGTAGCCCCGAGCGGCCACGACGCCGCCAAGACCGAAGACGGCTTTGCCGGTGCCCGCGTCGACGATGCCCAGGATCCACTTGCCCTCTTCAAGCACGACACCCAGGTCAAATCGCGGGACGATGGGCTCGACGACGAGCCGGCGGGACCCATCACCCTGGAAGCGCCGGTGCCCGGTACCGTTGTGTCGGTCGACGTGGCCGAGGGTGACCCGGTGCTTCCCGGCCAACCCATGGCGACGATCAACTTCCTGGAACTGGATCACGTGGTTCGCGCGGAACAAGGCGGTATGGTCGATGCCGTCTTCGTCACCACCCGCGACGCCATTCGAGCCGGTGACCCGCTCTTCCTGATCACCCTGATTCCCGCATCCGAAGCGCTCGGCGATTGGGCCGAACCCGCTACCGAAATCGACCTGGACGCCCGCCGAAGCGACCTCGCACAGGTCGATGGGCGGCGCGCCTATACCGAGGACGATTTCCGGGCCGAGAAGATCGCGAGAAGGCATGCGAAGCAGCAGCGCAGCCCGCAGGAGAACATCGAGCACTTGATGGACGGGACGTTCCGGGAATACGGGCCCCTGGTAACCGCGGCGAGTTGGCAGAAGCAACAGTGGCTGCGGGAGACCACCCAGGCCGACGGCCTGGTCATGGGCATCGGCCACATCAACGGCGATCTGTTCGAAGCGGATCGCTCGCGCGCCGTCGCCGTGCACTACGACTACATGGTCGTCGCCGGCACCCAGGGTGGCCGGGGACACTACAAGCAGGATCGGATCTACGAACTCGCCGGGCGCTTTCGGCTGCCCCTGGTGCTGTTCGCCGAGGGCGGCGGCGGCCGACCCGGCATCAGCGGCGGCGAGCGGGCCGAGCCCAAGGACATCGCCGTGGAGGCCGGACTGCGCAAACCCGGAGAGGCGCCGCCTCGTTCCGGGGCCACCGCCGTCGACGTGGCCGGACGCGGCGGCGGTGGCGTCCCCGTGGATTCCTACACGTTCACGAAGCTCTGCGAACTGAGCGGTCTCGTGCCCCTGGTCGGGGTGAATTCGGGACGTTGCTTTGCCGGAAACACGGTCATGCTGGCGTCCTGCGACGTCATCATCGCTGCCGAGAATTCCACCATCGGCCTCGGTGGTCCCGCCATGATCGAGGGCGGGGGTCTCGGCATCTATACGCCCGAGGAAGTCGGCCCCATGTCCTTCCAGGTGCCCAACGGCGTCGTCGATATCCTGGTGAAGGACGACGAGGAAGCCATCGAGACCACGAAGAAATACCTGTCCTACTTCCAAGGACCGGTCCAGCACTGGAACGCGCATGATCAGCGCCGGCTCCGCGGCATCGTTCCCGAGAACCGCAGCGAGCTCTACGATATGCGCGAAGTCATCGAAACGCTTGCCGACAAGGACTCGATCCTCGAGATTCGCGAGGCCTTCGGGGTGGGCATCATCACGGCGTTCATCCGTATCGAAGGTCAACCCCTGGGGCTCGTCGCTAACAATCCAGCGCATCTCTCCGGGGCCATCGACAGTGATGCGGCGGACAAGGGCGCGCGCTTCCTCCAGCTGTGCGACACGTTCGACATCCCCGTGCTCTCGCTGATGGACTGCCCCGGCATCGCATCGGGCCCGGAATACGAACGCGCCGCACTGCTGCGGCACTGTGGCCGGCTGTTCGTCACCGGCGCAAACATGACCACGCCCATGTTCGGCGTGGTGATACGGAAGGCCTACGGCATGGGCGTCCGCGCCATGTGCGGCGGCAGCTCCCTGGAACCGTTCTTCACCGTCGCCTGGCCGACCGCCGAGTTCGCGGACATGACCATCGACGGCCGGGTCGAATTGATGTTCGGCGAGGAGCTTGAAGCCGTCGAGGACCCGGAAGAGAGGCAGGCCATCTACGAACGCCTGATCGATGCCCACGTGGACCGGGCACGGGCCGTCAACTCCGGCGGCACCAACTACGGCATCGACGATGTCATCGACCCGGCAGTTACCCGCGCCTGGATCGCGCAGGGACTCCAGAGCATCCCGACGCCAGCGCCTCGAACCGAGAAGAAACGACCCAACGTGGATACCTGGTAGCGCGGATGAGCACGATGAGGTTGAGAGTTTCCACACCGGGTCTCGATTGCGCGTGCGCGCCGGAAACAAGGACCGTAGGGGACGCCCTTGTGGCGTCCCGTCTTGATCGACGCACCCCCGTAGGTTTCGCGGATGCGGGCGACCACAAGGGTCTCTCCACCGGGCGACACCGGCGCATTGCCGCCGACGTGGGGAAGCACCGGTGAAGCTCCTGGTGGCGAACCGCGGCGA
>JAGWBM010000154.1 GCA_021295895.1 Pseudomonadales bacterium | reverse complement strand
CTGCCGCGGGCGGTCACGGCGCTGCAGGCGGACGGCTACCTGGTGATCGACGACGTGATCGACCACGCTCATCTCGACCGGCTGCGGGAGCGGATGAGCGAGGACCTGGAGAAGATCCGCGCCATGCCGGTGGTGCCGCACAACTTCGTGTGGGGCAACATTCAGCAGAACCCGCCCCCTGATGCCGGCCTGGTGTTCCGCGACGTGGTGGCCAACCCGTTCGTGTGCCAGGTGACCCGCGCGGTGCTGGGCCGCGGCGCGTTCAACAACACCCTGACCGGCAACACCAACGTCCCCGGCAGCGGGTTGCAGCCCGTGCACGTCGACGATGGACAGCTCTGGCCGAACCTGAGCGTGGCGCATCCGCCGGCGCGGCTGGTGGTGAACGTCCCGTTGAGCGAGACCACGGAGGAGAACGGCGCCATCGAGATGTGGCCCGGCAGCCACCTCGACACGCGCATGGTGATCGGCAACAACATCCGGGTGCCGGAGGGGCATGTTGAGGCGCGGCGAGCCGTGTGCGGGCCGCTCCGGGGGTGTACCCGCAAGGGGGCGGTGCTGATTCGGGACATGCGGCTGTGGCACCGCGGCACGCCCAACCGCAGCGCTACCGCCCGGTTCATGATCGCCATGATCCACACCGTCTGGTGGTATCGGCGGGGCTCCCGGTGCGAGCTGGCGCAGGAGTGTGCGCCCGTGTTCACCGGCTGCCCGATCGAAAACGTGATCCCTCTGGTTCCCGTCCCGAAGGACCACCTGACCGGAAACAGGCCGTACGACTACTCCGGGCGCAACTGATCGCGCTACAGGCCCCACCGCGTGCGGGCTTCGGCCATCGGGACGGCCGCGGTCGCGTAGTGGCCGGTGGGGGAGTCTCCGCCCCAGCGCTCGTCCATCGGCTCGGACGCCGGCTGATAACGGACGTCGCAACTGATGCGGAACCGGTCGGTGGTGTTGTTCGTGGAGCCGTGCAGGGTGTAGAGCCCGAAGGTGATGATGTCGCCGGCCCGGACGTCCGCCGTGAGCCAGCGGCCGCCGAACCGCTCGCGGATCTCTTCCGGATCCTCGCTGAACCAGCCCTGGGTGCGGTCGCGATCCACGTCGCTCCTGCCGTACGTCTCCCGCACCCGGGCGAAGCTGTCCAGGCGGTGCGATGCCTCGCACACGGCCAGCGTGCCCTGCGCGATCGGGATGTCCCCGAACGGGATCCAGACGGTGTTCACGCGCTCGCTGCCGCGGCCCATGTACACCACGTCCATGTGCGAGCCGGTGAACTTCTCGTTGCCCACCGCCCGCAGCCACTTGTGGGTGAACGTCGCCGGCTCCTCGCCATAGAGACGGCGATAGAACGACCACAGCTCCGGTGCTTCGAGCACGCGCAGCACTTCCGGCCGGTAGGCGACCCGTTTCATGCCCACGCTCCTGCCGTCACGCGGCATCACGCCCTCCATGACCGGGGTGCCCTCGACCAGCGCGTCCTGCTCCTGCAGGTGCTCCATCACGACACGGCGCGCCTCCAGGACGGCGTCGCGGTCGATCAGCCCGCGGATGAACAGGTAGCCGTCGGCGGCGATGCGCCGGCGCAACTCGTCAATGTCGGCCAGCGCGCCGGTGCTGTCGCGCAGATAGCCGAACCGTGCGGTGGGGAACTCCATCTGCCTGGTTTGAAACTCGATGACTTGCATGGGCAGCGGGAACACTGTCACCGCACCGGGCTGGCCATCAACCGGAGGGGCGGGAGCTCGGTCACGGATGCGCGTTCATCAAGGGATCAGGTGGCGTGGCTCCGCTCAGACCGGGATCACGTACACCGGTTGTTGTCGATCGGCCGGCAGCAGGCTCTTGAGTCCGGTGTCCAGCGTGGCCAGTCGACCGCCGTGCTGCATCGCGAGAGCGAGCAGCATGGCGTCGGTAATCTGGCGGTATCCCTGGATGCGCAGGCGGATTTCCTCCGGAATCGATGTGATCGAGCGATCGTGGGACCAGAACGCATGCGACCCGCGGCGCATCAGCGCGCGCAACAGAGCGATCGCGTCGAGCGGCGTTGCCTCCTGCTTGACCGCGGAGGGGTTGCATGAGACGCGTACGAATCCGGCTTCCGTCAACGGACAGGTCGCCCATCCGGTGGTGCGGCTCACCGCGAACATGAGCGCGCCGCGTCATGATGCACGTGGTTGGGCCAGGCGAGCGCGATCAACACGTTGACGTCGGGCAAGGCGATCATGGCCAGTCGGCAAGCGCCTGTTGGACATCCTCGCTGGTGATGGGGGCTGCATCCGCAGCGACCCGAAAAGTCGGGACATCGCCCGTGTCGTCGGCCTCCGTGAGCCTGAAACCACGACGCGCGAGGACGGACAGCGCGCTTCCCACGCTGCCGCCGCGTCTCTGCGCGAGCGCACGGGCAACAGCAAGTACGTCGTCGTCGATCGTCAGAGTGGTCCGCACGGACGCATCATAGCATCATGACATCAT
>JAGWBM010000051.1:18023-18606 GCA_021295895.1 Pseudomonadales bacterium | reverse complement strand
CGAGGGCCTCGCGCCTTTTGCGGCGGTGTCCAACAACTTCAGCTTGGCGCGCATGGCGGATCCAGTCTGGCCCGGTTGCATCGCCGCCACGGACAGCGAGTGGCGGGCGTGGCTCGAGGCCGAGCAGATGGCGCTGTTTCCCTGGTCGAGCCAGGCACGCGGATTCTTCACGAGCCGGTTCGATGCCATCCGTGCCCAGAGCGGCCACGGCACCGACGCCTGGTACGGCAATCAGCCGAGTGATGCCGAGCTGGTGCGCTGCTGGTTTGCCGGCGACAATTTCGAACGACGGGCACGAGCCGTGACGTTGGCGAACGAACGCGGTGTCGAGCCGATCAATATCGCCCTGGCGTATGTCTTGAGTCAGCCGTTCCCGTGTTTCGCGCTGTTCGGACCGCGCGTGCTCGCCGAGACGCGCTCTTCCGTGGCCGCCTTGGACGTCGCCCTCACCGAGGACGAGCGTCGTTGGCTCAATCTCGAAACGAAGGCCCGTGGGGGCGGGGCTTGACCCAGGGCTTGACCCCGCCCGCGTCGGCGGCACCGTTCTTGGTCGGCTGATCGCGGGCGACCACGAGGGTCGCCC
>JAGWBM010000051.1:0-18015 GCA_021295895.1 Pseudomonadales bacterium | reverse complement strand
GGGGCGACCCTTGCGGTCGCCCGTGCTGAGGCAGGCACGGCGTCAGACAGTGTCACGAGAGTGCGTAGCATTCTCGCAACGCGCCCGTAGGGCGCGCCGGGACGGGACTAGCCCGTCCCCAACGTTTGTGCGGCGCGAACGCCCGCGCCACGCGCCTTTCTCCCCGCGGTCGTTCGGCTAGTGGACGTCGCGGTCGATGGCCAAACCGGCCGCGACCGGCTCGAGGCAACGGTTCTCCTTGTTGCGTGGATCGCCGACATAGGCGGACACCGGTACCGCCGTTAGGTCCACGGGAATGCGTGGCTCCAAGAGCGCACCCAAGTCGGGCGCCGCGGGATCGCGTGACATCCATTGGCGTGCGCCGGTTTTGGAGAGCATCACGGGTTGCCGGTCATGGACGAATTCCAGCTGGCTGCTTACCGCGGTGGTGACAATGGCGAAACTCGTGATCGCCTGGGTTCGGTCGCGGCTTCGCCAGCGATCCCAAACCCCGGCCAGCAACATGCCGCCGGTTCGCGGTCGTATGTAGTACGGAATGCGTCGCCGACCATCCTTCTGCCACTCGTAGTACCCGCAAACGGGTACCAGGCACCGACGTCGTCGGAAGGGTTCCCGGAATGAACTCGCCTCGGCGATGGTTTCCGCCCGCGCGTTGAAGGTCGCGTACTTCGGCTTCGGCGTTTTGGACCAGTAGGGCGTCAACCACCAGGTTGCTGCGGCGGCTTCAAGTTCCTCGCTTCCCGGTGCGTCTTGCCGGATGATCCATGCGGTTTCGGTGGGTGCCGTGTTGTGGTTGGTCTCACCGGGAAACGGGTGGCCGACGAGTTCCTCGAAGACCTGGTTCAAGGGGTCGTCGGCCGCGTTGAATCGCCCGCACATCAGCAGTTCGCTCGCTTGGCTGGGGGCCGCTTCAATGTCGAACGTCGCATCACGATCACCCGACCATACCCCGGATAGTCACGTTCGTGCACTCGTCACCCCTTGCCGTGTTCCGGGGCAATCCGACAAACTGGCCCGTCGGAGCGGGGAAGCCGCTTGTCTGTCGGAGATGCGAAAGGATGGCGGTGCCCAAACGAATTGCCCTCACCCTGCCTGCTGGACCTGAGGTCGAGGATTCGATCACCTTGGTCAAGTGGGCCGAGGCGAACGGCTTCGACGATGTCTGGTTCAGCGATGCCATGGCGCCGGACAGCCTGACCATGGTGGCGGCGGTGGCGCCGTACACGCAACGCATGCGTGTCGGCGTCGCCGTGACACCGGTCTACACCCGAACGCCCGCAGTGTTCGCGGCCACGGCCAACGTCCTGGCTCAACTGCTGCCGTGCCGGTTCGTGATGGGGCTGGGTTCGTCGAGCCAGGCGATCATGGAGCGCTTCAACGGCATCAAGATGGAAAAGCCGCTCACGCGCGTGAAGGAGACGGCGATCATGGTCCGTTCGATGCTCGCGGGAGAGCGTTCGGACTTCGACCTTTCGACCTTGAGGAGCAAGGGCTACCGGCAGGAGCCGTTGCCGACGCCGCCTCCCATCTACCTGGCGGCGCTGCGTCCGAAGATGATCGAGATGGCGGCGGAATTCGGCGACGGGGTGGTCTTCAATCTCTGGCCGCAAAAGGCGCTACCCAAGATGTTGGAGCATGTCGAGATCGGTGCGAAGCGGGCCGGCAAGCGCATCGAAGACATCGAAATCGTCAACCGGTTGCTGGTGATGGTCACCGACGACATCGAATACGCCAAGGCTCGTTTCCGTAGCCAATACGCGCCCTATTACGCCAATCCGGTGTACAACAAATTCCTGAAGTGGGCGGGGTACCCGGACGAGGCCGAGGGGATACTCGCGGGCTGGGAGGCGAGGGACCGGGAATTGTCGACGAGTTCGATCACGGACGAGATGATCGATACGGTCTGCAACATCGGCGACGTCGACAAGGTCCAGCGCCGGATCCGCGAGGACGCCGAAGCAGGCATCGACACCACCATCGTCTCCCCCATCGGGCAAATGCCATTGGCCGAAGCGATGCCGACATTCGAGGCGTTCACGGCGGACCGATTCGCCATTAGCGATTGACGAGGCGCTCGCCCCGGGGGACGCCTGACAAATTTCAGGGTGGCCGATATAGTGGCCGTTCGCTGTACCAATACAGGGGATAGGACATGAAGGTTGACGGAGGCGTCGGCTGGGATCTCAAGCGGGTGGGTGCGCAAGCCCAGGAACTCGAGGAGATGGGTTACAGCGGCATCCAGTCCGCGGAGACGGGGCATGATCCGTTCCTGCCGCTGGCATTCGCGGCGGGACACACCCGGAAGGTCGACCTGATCACCGGTATCGCGGTCGCCTTTGCCCGCACGCCGATGGTGCTCGCGCACATCGGCCATGACCTGAATGCGACGTCCGAGGGCCGTTTCGTGCTTGGGATCGGTTCGCAGATCCGCGCCCACATCACCAAGCGATTCAGCATGCCCTGGTCTTCGCCGGCGGCGCGAATGCGCGAGTTCATCCTGGCGATGCGGGCCATTTGGGCGACATGGCACAAAGGCGAGCCCCTGCAGTTCACGGGCAAGTTCTACACGCATACCCTCATGACGCCTTTCTTCACGCCCACCAACACCGAGTTCGGCGCACCGCGGGTTTTCCTTGCCGCGGTGGGTCCATTGATGACGGAGGTGGCGGGGGAGGTTGCCGACGGCATCATCGTGCACGCCTTCACCACGGACAAATACCTGCGCGAGACCACCCTTCCGGCACTCGAGCGGGGCTTTGCCAAGGCGCGTGCGCGGGGCCAGGAGAAGTCGCGCGCGAATTTCGAGATCTGTTATCCCTGCTTTGTCGTCACCGGCCGGGACGAACGTGAGCTTGCCGGCGCGAAGCAGGCGACGCGCCAGCAGATCGCCTTCTACGGCTCGACACCCGCCTACAAGCCGGTGCTGGACAGTGTTGGCGCGGGGGAACTGCAACCGGAACTCAATACCATGTCGAAGCAGGGCCGATGGGTGGACATGGGCGGCCTGATCGACGACGAACTGATGGGGCATTTCGCCGTGGTGGCGGAACCGGACGGGATCGCTGCTGCGATCCGGAGCCGTTTCGGCGACGTGGTCGACCGCACGTCGGCCGCCTACGCGCAACTACCCAAGGACGATCGGGCACGGATCGTCCAGGAGCTCACCGCGGCCTAAGGAGCCGGCGCCGCACGGACGGGTAGGGGACGCCCTTGTGGCGTCCCGTGTCTGTTGCGTCCGAGGCGCGTGGGTACGACATGCGGGCGACGACAAGCGTCGCCCCTACGACGTCAGCGCTAGGAATCCACGCCGCATAACGGTCGTTCAGGTGACGAGCCCATTGGCGTTGGGCTGAGGCGGTAGCCAAGCTCGGAACCCAAGGGATGAGCACATGATGGTGCCTTCTTAATAACCGAAGCGGCGCATAGACGGACCCGTTATTCTTATGCAGTATAAAGCTCGCAAATTATCCCTCCATTATATCTTCACTTTTGCCGCCAAAGGCGTAGAATCCGATTCCCCGTTTCGAGACATGGATGCCTTGGCGGGAGGGTCCGTATGCGTGGAAACATCCCCATGACAATGTCAGGGTGCCGCTGTCGCGGGATCGGCCAGATTCCGAGATTGTTCGATGGCGCGACCCGGATCGGTGCGTTGGCGGCGCTCGCTGCCTTGGCTGTGTCCTCATCTATATTCGCCCGCGACGACGGTAGAACCGAAATCTCAGTCGACATCCCCGATCCCACCTACGAACGGCCCACGTGGTCCGAAGAGCGCGAGGCGTTCGGGGCTCGATTGGCCCTAGGTTACGAACTCGAAGACACGCTCGCCGAGGAATTCGCGGGCTGGATCTTGGAAGCGGCCATTCGACAAAGCCTCGAGCCCGAACTGCTGGCGAGTCTGGTCATGACCGAAAGTTCGTTCCGCAAGGACGTGCGGTCGTCGGTCGGCGCCGTTGGTCCGGCGCAGGTCCAGCCGCTGCTTTGGAAGGAGTTCTGCTCGGTGGACTTGATGAACCCCGAGGAGAACGTCTACTGCGGCGCGCAGATCCTTGCCTACTACCAGGATCGCTGTGCAAATACCGCATTTGCACCCGAGGATGCTCAGTCGTGCGCCCTGCGTTCCTACAACGTGGGGTATCGGAACCGCGACAACGTCTACTTCCGACCCGCGGCCAGCCGGTACGTCGCGAAGATCAACCGCCACCTCGCTCCGCTCACCAATTCGTAGCCGAGGCGCCGTCCCGGCGTCATTTCACCGAGAATTCGAACTCCGTTCGGGCGCGAAACCGTTCCCCCGGATGCAGGATGGCGTTTGGGTAGTTGGGGTGGTTCGGGGCGTCGGGGAATTGCTGCGTTTCGAGGCATAGGCCACCGTGAACCGGGTAGGGGTGTCCATGCTTGCCGAGACCGTATAGCGAGTTTCCGGTGTAGAGCTGAACGCTTGGTTGATCCGTAACGACGACAAGGGCGCGGCCTGAGGCAGGGTGTCGAACTTCCGCAGCGCGCCGCAGACCGCTGCCGGCGATGACGAAGGAGTGGTCGAACCCGTTGCCGGCAAGCTGGATTTGGCGGTCGTGTGTGGCCATGGCGTCGCCGATCGTCACGGGACGGCGCAGGTCGAAGGGCGTGCCGAACACGGGCTGCACGATCCCGAGTTGGGTCAGATCCTCGCTGACTGGGAGATAGGCTGCCGCGTTGATCGACACCTCGTGGTCCATGATCGTCGAGCCGTGCATGCCGCTCAGGTTGTAGTAGTGGTGCGATGTCAGACTGACCGGCGTTGGGGCATCGGCGGTGGCCGTGACATCGAGGGACATGCTCGAACCGGCGAAACGATACCGCGCCTCGGCGACTAGCGTGCCCGGGTAGCCACCGTCGCCCGCGGAACTCGTCAGGCGGAACACCCCGTCCATCGTCGCGTGCCGAATCCGTCGCGACCGCCGTGCAGGTGGTGGGGCGGGATGTTGGCGTCGAGGTCATGGGTCACGCCGTCGAGGGTGAACCGGGCGTCGGCCATGCGGTTGGCGTAGCGGCCGACCAGGCAATTGAAGTGCGGGTGGGGGTCCGTGTAGTCGGCGATCGTGGGGCAGCCAAGCAGAACGTCGCCGAACGTGCCGTCCCGGTCCGGGACTTCGAGGCGTGTGACGGTACCGCCAAGCTCGATCAGTTCGGCTCGGAGTGAATCCGTATCGACGCGATATCCCTTGAACGCCGGATGAGCGTCGAACGTCTCGATCACGAACCCACCAGGGCCGGAGCCGTGCGCGTCGGCAACGACGCGCCCTCGCATTCCGCGGACGTGCAGGAAACCGCCGTAGGGGACGGGCTTGTCTCGTCCCCGCGCGCCCTTCGGGCACGTTTCGAGAATGGTCCCGCATTCCCGTTGCATCCGACTGACGCCTCGCACGGCCTCAACGGCTGGACGCGCGTCGTTTCGGACACCCTAGGGTCACCCCTTCGGACTTGCCCCATGTCAGAACCCGGCTGCGCCGTCGCGGATCGTCTGCAGATACTCGGCGTCCAGCGGGACGTAGTCACTGGTGCGCGGCTTCATGACGTAGACGGGGTCGCTGAACGAGTCGATGTTGTACGCCTCCCGCTTCAGATCCCCCTTGACGAGCTTGAACGTGCCCGTGAGGTCGACATCCCGCTGGATGCGCAGGAACACAGGTCGCGCGTAGACGGGAAGTTCGCGCTCGACATACTGCCCAAATCCCTCGATGTCGAGTTCGGCGCCTGCCGAGAGACAGATCGCGGCCATCCCCGCGCGACCGTCGGCACCCGGAACCTCGACCCCGTAGACGTTGCAGATCTTGACGCCGCCGAAGCCGTTTACGATCTCCCCGACTTCGTTGGTGGAGACGTTCTCCGCGCGCCAGCGGAAGGTGTCGCCCACGCGATCGACGAATTGGTAGTGCGCGTACCCGAGCGCGTAACCGACATCGACTTCACGGACCAGGTCACCGGTATTGAACCAGGCATCCCCCTCTTCCAGGGCGTCGCGCAGGACCTTCTTCTCGGTGGCTTCCCGGTCGGTGTAGCCCTCGAAAGCGGCATTGGGATTGATGTGCCCGAGCAGCAGACCGGGTTCCCCGGGTTCGACTTCCACGCAGCGACCGTCGGCGTTGCGCACGATTTCGTCCGCGTCGACGTCATAGCCCACGAGCGCGATCTTGGCTGCGGTCATTCCAATGGTGCGGTCCTTGTTGAGCAGGTTCGCAAAGGCGACGTTGCCCTCGCTTGCGGCGTAGAACTCCGTGATTCGCTTGAGGCCGAACCGGTTCTTGAAGTCGCACCAGATGTCGGGACGCAGGCCATTGCCCATGACCGTGTCCAAGGGGCTGTCGTGGTCGTCGGGCTTGGCGGGGCTGGCGAGCAGGTATCGGCAAAGTTCGCCCACATAGACGAAACGGGTGCATTCGTATTTTCGAATCTCGGGCAGGAATGCGGTTGCGGAGAATCGCTTCCGCACGAACATCGAAGCGCCGGACATGAGCGCCGCGCCCGCACCGATCATCAGCCCGGATGCATGGTAGAGGGGCAGGCAAATGTAGACCCGGTCCTTTTCGCTGCAACGCAATCCCGCTTTCGCGGTCAGGGTAGCGAGCATGAGGAAGCGCCGGTTGGAGACCAGGGCCGCCTTCGGCAGGCCGGTCGTGCCGGAGGTGAAAATGTACATCGCGGTCTCGCCCAGCGTGACCTCGCCGGTATAGGCCGGATTGTCGGTGGGCAGGTTCGCACTCGCCGCCGCCATGTCGACGGCCCAGTCCGGCACGGGGCCGCCGTCCTCGGGAATGGCGAAGTAGTCGGAACCCTCGACGAGGTCGAGTTCGCCCTTCACCTGGGCGATGGCGTCGGTCAACTCGCCGCCGAAGAAGCACTTCTTCGAGGCGGTGACGGTGATGCAGTGAACCAGCGGCCGTTCGCGCAGGTTGGTGTTGATGAGGCCGGTGGTGATACCCAGCTTGTTGGCGGCGAGGAGTAGGGCGAGGAACTCGATGCGGTTAACCATCATGACGCTGACCGTGTCGCCGGGCACCAGGCCCGCGCTGGTCAGGAACTCGGCATAGCGGTTCGCCAAGGCGTTGAGTTCGGCCCAGGTTATCTGGGCGCTCTCCGTGATCACGGCAACGCGGTCGCCGATGCGCTCCGCATTGGCTTCGAGGGATGCGCCGATGCAGTCCCGGTCGGTGTTTGGCCTCGGCACTATGCCTCTTTTCAAGGTCAATAACGCGGGAATCTCCGTTAGTGCCGAGAAGAACCCCTTGATGTCCATCGTCTGTCTCCGTGGCTTGTTGTCTCGCTGAGGCGCGTTTGCCAATAATCGCACAAGACGAAGGAGAGGACTCCAATGAACGAGGTTTGGCAGGTCGGCAGGGTCAAGATCACCCGCGTGGTGGAAATGGAGGTCGCCGGTGGTACGCGCTTCATCCTGCCGGATGCGACGCGCGAAGCGGTCCGGGGTTATCGGTGGCTGTATCCGCATTTCATGGACGAGGAGGGCAACCTCGTGATGAGCATCCATGCGCTCGTCGTGGACACCGGCGAACGCCGGATCGTCGTCGACACCTGTATCGGCAACGACAAGCAACGCGCCATCCCCACCTGGAGCAACCTGCAGACGAGTTTTCTCGCCGATCTCGAGACGGCGGGCTATCCCCCCTCGTCCATCGACACCGTGCTATGCACGCATCTCCACGTCGATCATGTCGGGTGGAACACGATGCTCCTCGACGGCGAATGGGTGCCGACGTTCGGTAGTGCCCGTTACCTCGTGGCCGAGACGGAATGGCGTTACTGGAAGGACGTCGACTCGAGCCAGGACGTGCTCGCGGACTCCGTAAGGCCCGTGTTGGAGGCGGGTTTGGTGGACTTCGTGCCGATGGACCACCGCTTGTGCGACGAGGTCTGGCTCGAGCCGACGCCGGGGCACACCCCTGGCCATGTCAGCGTGCGCATCGCATCGGAAGGGGACGACGCCCTGATCACCGGTGACTGCATCCACCACCCCTGCCAGATGACGCGTACCGACTGGTGCAGTTCTGCCGACTACGACCAGGGGCAGGGTCGCGAAACGCGGGAGTCACTGCTTGAACGCTACGCCGACTCCGAAGTGCTCGTAATCGGCACGCATTTCGCCACCCCGACGGCGGGGCACGTCAAGCGCCGTGACGAGGGGGGCTACTATTTGCGGGTTTCCGGGGACTGACTACCACCGGGAGGCGTTGGGGCCGACTCCGCCGTCGCCTTCAACGTCACCATCCAGTCGTGAACCCTGTGACGCGACCAGGGGATATCCAGGGCAATCAACGCCACGCCGAGGGGTAGCATCCAGATTCCGACTATCGGCAAGAACCAAAGTACGCCGCCGATTAGGAATAGCACCCCGAGTCCAGACCTCAGGCCGAACGGAACGTGGTTGTCTCCCCACTTCAACGTGGCGTAGGTAATCCGGGCGATGTTCTTCCGGGTGAGGGTCTGCCGAAAGCGTCGGAACCACTTCATCTGATGCGCTTGACGTGGGTGATGCGCGTTACACCATGATCGGCGCGTCGTCGGGCGCATCGTGGCGGCCGGGGTGCGCACGGCGTTCCAAGTCCGGGTCGATGGATAGGAACCGGTAGCAGCCGTCTTCGTCGAGCGTCCGTCCGAGACGGTTGCGGTGCATCAGCAGGTGGCAGTGGGCGATTGCCTCCCCCAGCGCCATCATCGTCTGCCGGGCATCGAGCTTGCGGCGGAACAGGACGGGAAGCATGTCCTTCGCCGTCTTCGGTTCGACGCAGAACTCCTCGATGGCGAGCATCCGGTCTTCATGGTGGCCGATGAGGTCCCGCAACCGTTCGCGGACGCCGAAGAAGGGTAGGTTGTGCGCGGGCAGGACGAACGTGCTCTCCGGGGTGTCGAGGAACTTGTCGTGGGATTCCATCCAGACCTTCAGGGGATTCGCCTCCGGCTCGGTGGGATGGACGCTGACGTTCGACGTGATGACCGGCAGAATCTGATCGCCGGCGATCATGATGCCGAGGCTGTGGCAATGCAGGCAGGCGTGCTCGGGCGAGTGCCCGGCACCGACCACCACTTGCCAGTCGTGGTTGCCGATGGTCAATAGGTCGCCGTCCTCGAGGCGGTGGTAACCCATGGGCAGGGGGTCCGGGGCGTCTTCGGCTGGCCTACCCGGTGTGCTTGCCCGGGACTTCCAAGCGTCGCGCATGGACCGCATTGGTGCCAGCGACATCCCGTAGCGATGGTAGAACTGCTCGCCTAACCAGCCCCCTTTGGCGGATGTCATTCCCAGCGTCATGAACGAGCGTGCTTGGTAGTACTCGGCGCGCGTCATGTAGAGCGGACAGCGGAAGTGGTTGACGATCATGCCCGCCTGGCCGACGTGGTCGGGATGCATGTGGGTGCAGATCACGCCCTTGACCGGTTTACCGCCCAACTCCGAGTCGAAGATCTCGTGCCAGAGGCGCTTTGTCTCTTTCGTGGCAAGCCCGGTGTCGATGACGAACCAACCGTCGTGGTCCTCGAGTAGATAGAGATTTATGTGGTTGAGCGAGCCCCCCATCGGCATGGTCAGCCAGCGTACCCCCTCCGCGACTTCGTTGGTGGTGCCAGGCTCGGGATGCGTGGGGTAGGGGTACTCGAGGGCCATGTGCTCGGGAGTATACCGGACGGCTTCTGCACCCACGGCGACGGGTGCAGCTATGGTGGGCATTTCGGCAGGCTCCGTGCCCGGTACAGGTAGAAGGCGACGGGAAACACGAACAGCACGACGATCCCCGCGGTGGCGACCCCGCCCACCCGCGGCGTCGCGATCCGCTTCATCACGTCGGCGCCTGCGCCCGTGCTCCACATGATGGGCGCGAGGCCGATGACGTCGGTGGCAATCGTCATCAGGATGGGGCGAACGCGCTTCACGGTGCCGTCCTTGATCGCCTCCACGAGTGCGCGGCGATCCGTCAACAGGCCGCGTTCGGCGTACTCGTCTACGGAGATGTTCAAGTAGAGGAGCAGCACGGTTGCCGTCTCCGCATAGAGTCCGGCAAGGGCGACGACGCCCACCCAGACCGCGATGCTCAGGTTGTAGTCGAGCAAGTAGATCAACCAGATGGCGCCGGTCACGGCCAGCGGTGCGCCGAGCAGCACCAGCAGGGTTTCGAACGCGGACTTCCGGCTCAGGTAGACGATCGCGGCGATCAGCAGCAGCGTCATGGGGATCACCAGGGCGAGTCGGCGCTCGGCGCGTTGGATGTACTCGAACTGCCCGCTCCACGCGATGGTATAGCCCGGGGGAACCTCTATCTGCTCCCCGACCGCCTGTTGCGCCGCCTCGACGTAGCCGCCGACATCGACGTCCCGGATGTCCACGTAGACCCAGGCGTTCGGTTTGCCGCCTTCGCTCTTGATGCTCGGCGGACCGACCGTGAACTCGATGTCCGCCAGGCGGCCCAGGGGAATCTGCGGTCCCGTTGGGGTGGGAACGAGGACGTTGCGCAGCGCGGGAACGTCGTCGCGCAACTCGCGGCTGTAGCGAAGGTTCACCGGGTGGCGTTCCAGTCCCTGGATGGTCGTGGTGATATTCATGCCGCCGATGGCGGTCTGAATGACGTCCTGCACGTCGCGGATCGTGAGACCGTAGCGGGCGATGGCATCGCGATCGATGGTGACATCGAGATAGCCGCCCCCCATTACCCGTTCCGCGTAGGCGTCGAGCGTCCCAGGAACCTCGCGAACCACCGCTTCGACTTCCTTGCCGAGTCGTTCGAGTTCCGCTAGGTCGGGGCCGGCGATCTTGATTCCAACGGGGGTCTTGATGCCGGTGGAGAGCATGTCGATGCGGGTCCTGATGGGCATCGTCCAGGCATTGGTCAGTCCGGGCACGTCGATCGCCGCGTTCATCTCGTCGGCGAGTTTCTCCGGCGTCATGCCGGGACGCCACTCGCTCTTGGGTTTCAGCATGATGGTCGTCTCGATCATCGACAGCGGTGCCGGGTCGGTGGCGGTGTCGGCGCGGCCGACCTTGCCGAACACGTTCTCCACCTCCGGAAACGTCCGGATGATTCGGTCGGTCTGCTGCAGCAGTTCACCGGCCTTCGTCACCGAGATGCCGGGTAACGTGGTGGGCATGTAGAGGATGTCGCCCTCCCACAGGGTCGGCATGAATTCGGAGCCGATCCGGGACAAGGGGATGGCCGTCGCGGCCAATGAGAGCGCGGCCACCCCCAAGACGACGAACTTGAACCGAAAGACGGCGTTGAGGACCGGGCGCATCAGCCAGGAGAATGCGAACACGACCAGCCCGAACTCGACGGCCACCCGGCTGATCGGACTTCGGTCCGCCACCGAGATTCGTCCCCGGACCCAGAACCCGACCAGCACCGGCACGAGCGTTACCGCGAGCAGCGCGGCGGCGGCCATGGCGTAGGTCTTGGCGTAGGCGAGCGGCTTGAACAGCCGGCCTTCCTGGGCTTCGAGCGCGAACACGGGCAGGAACGACACGGTGATGACCAGCAGGGCGAAGAACAGGGTCGGCCCGACCTCCTTCGCGGCCTGCGCGATCACCGCCCAGTGATCGCGCTCGCCCTGGTTGCGCGCCAGGTGCCGGTGCGCATTCTCGACCATGACGATGCTGGCATCGACCATGGTTCCGATGGCCACGGCGATGCCGCCCAGCGACATGATGTTGACGTTGATGCCCTGCAGCGACATGACCAGAAATGCCACCAGGATGCCCACCGGGAGCGAGACGACGGCGACCAGGCCGCTGCGGAAGTGGAGCAGGAACACCATCGAGACCAGGCCCACGATCAACAGTTGCTGCAGGAGACTGGTGCGCAGGCTCGCGACCGATCGCTCGATGAGCGCCGTCCGGTCGTAGCCGACCTCGACCTCGACACCCGCCGGCAGGCCCGCCTTGACCTCTTCGAGTTTGGCTTTCACATCCTGGATGACTCTCAGAGTCCCGGCACCGTGCCGGACGACGACGATGCCGCCCACCGTCTCGCCTTCGCCGTTCCACTCCGCGATGCCCCGCCGCATATCGGGCCCGATGCCGACCCGCGCCACGTCCTTCAAGAGAATCGGCGCGCCGTTCGCATCGACACCCAGCGAGATCTTGCGGATGTCGTCGACGGATCCGATGGTGCCGAGACCGCGGATCATGAACTCCTTCTCGGCGAACTCGAGTGAGCGGCCGCCCACATCGTTGTTGCTGGCCTCCACGGCGGCACGGATTTTCGAAATGGGAATGCCGTAGGCGCGCAACCTGTTTGGATCGACGGTGATCTGGTACTGCTTCACGAAGCCCCCGATGCTGGCGACCTCGGATACGCCCGGTACGCTCGCCAGTTCGTACTTCAGGAACCAATCCTGGATGGAGCGCAGTTCACCGAGATCGTGTTGATCGGACGTGAGCGCGTACATGAACGCCCAGCCGACGCCGGTGGCGTCGGGGCCGAGTGAGGGCGTCACGCCCCGCGGCAGCTTGCCGGCCGCGTGGCTCAGGGTCTCGAGAGTGCGCGCCCGTGCCCAGTAGAGGTCCGTGCCGTCCTCGAAGATGACGTACACGAACGAGTAGCCGAAGAACGAATAGCCGCGAACGACCTCGGCGTGGGGCACGGCCAGGAGTTGCGTGGTGAGCGGATACGTTACCTGGTCTTCGACGATGCGCGGCGCCTGGCCCGGGTATTCGGTGTACACGATGACCTGCACGTCGGATAGGTCGGGAATGGCGTCGAGTGGCGCCCGCCAGAGTGAATAGGCTCCGGCCGCCGTGATCAGGATGGCGGCGACGACGATGAGGAACCGGTTTTCGATGGACCAGTCGATGACGCGTTCGAACATGGCGCGCCCTCAGTGGTGACCGTGATGTTGGTGTTGCGGTGGCTCGTCCGGCACGTCTTCCTCGTTGCCCCGCAGCATCTGGGCGGTAGCTGCGCGCAAGTTGCTCTCGGAGTCGATCAGGAACTGCGAGGAGACGACGACGGTCTCGCCGGGGGAAAGTCCCGCCGTGATCTCCTGCATGCCCTCCGCCGCGAGCCCCAGGGAGACCTCGCGGGGTTCGAACGCGCCGTCGTCCTTGGCCACGATCACCACGGCCCGCTCGCCGCTGTGCAGCACGGCTTCGGCGGGTGCCAGCAGGGCGTCCGAGGCGCCTTCCACCCGTAGGGAGACGTCGACGTACATCATCGGTCGAAGCGAGAGGTCCTCGTTGTCCACTCCGACGAACGCGGTCAGCGTCCGGGTTTCGGGGTCGACGGCGGAACGGAAGAACAGGATGCGGCCGCCCCAGCGTCGCCCGGGGAAGGCGTCGACCTCGATGGCTGCCTCGCTCCCCTCGCGCACATGGCGCAGGTCCGACTCGAAAAATTCCGCCTGTGCCCAGAGCGTGGAATGGTCCGCGATCTTCAGCACCGTCATGCCGGGTTGAAGTCTCATGCCCTCGAGCGAGTCGCCCATCTTCTCCACCACGAAACCGGAAGCCGGCGAAAAGAACCGTGTGGTCCGTGGCGCGGTACCCGAGCGTTCCAGAGCGTCGATCTGCTCCTCGGTGATGTCCCAGTAGTGGAGCCGCTCGCGGGCGGCCTCGAGGAGCGACTTGGCCCGCTCGATGGCGTCCGGGTAGGCGTCGCTCGCTTCGAGTTGCTGCACATAGGCCATGGCCGCCAGATATTCGCGCTGGGTGGTGACCAACTGCGGGCTGTAGATGTCGAAGAGGATGTCCCCCTCGGCGACGGACTCGCCCACGTTGTTGACGTGGGCCGTCTCGATCCAGCCTTCGAACTTGGTGTTGACGGAGACAAGCTTTTCTTCGTTGTGCGCTAGGACGCCGACCGTGCGGATCGAGACCGGTAGCGTGCCGCGGTCGACGACGGCGGTGCGGACCGCGAAGTTCTGCTGGAAGCCCGGGGCAACCCGGACGTCGGTGTCTGATCCGTGCTCTTCGTCCGGACCCGATGGCTTCTTGGCGACGAGTTTCATTCCGCAGATCGGGCAGTTGCCCGGCGCGGTTCGGGTGACGTTCGGGTGCATGCCACAGGTGTAGACCTTCTGGTCTTCGACTGCTTCGGCGATCGCGGGCGTCGGCTTGGTGTCCTCGAGCCATGCCCATCCGGCTGGGTTGTAGGCGGCGACGGCCACCGCGACGCCGCCGAGAACGACGCCGAGCAGAATCAGTGCGATGGTGCGAAGGTTCATTGCTGGCTCCTCAAGGGGAAAGGCGCGCCGATGGCGCGTTCCATATCGGCAAGCGCCTGCCTGTAGTCGGTGTCGAGGCGCGCTAGGCCGAGTCGGACGTCGAGCAGCACTTCCTCGCTGTCGAGCAGGTCGAGTACGCCCGTGGTCCCGGTCGCGTAGGCTTCCTCGGTGGCCCTGAGCGCCTGCTCGGCCTGGGGAACGAGTGCGTTTTCGAACAGTGCCATTTGTGCCTCGATGGTGGTCAGGGTGAAGCCGATCGACCTCACGGCCTGATCGACGTCGTTCAACGCCCGCCGGTGGCGCTCCTGTGCGGCGAACCGACGGGCGACGGCTTCCCGGACGCCAGCGTCGTAGATGTCCCTGTGCAGGGGGATGTTGACGCCGAGGGTCAATCCCAGCGTGTCCTTGCCGTTGTCCGGCGGTGGGTTCGAGCGGCCGGGTTCGTCGTCACGGGCCCGGATCCGTCCCCAGGTGGCGCCGAGGACGAGGTCGGGCCAATAGCGTTGGTGGGCCAGCCGAACACCCACATCGTCGTGGTCGATGGCAAGCGCGGCTGCCCTGACCTCCGGTGCGTTGGCCCGACCGATGTCCAGGATGCGGTCGGGGTCGACCACAACCTTGGGCCGGTCACCAAGGTTCACGTCGGCTATCGCGAGATGCGCGGGACGATCGCGCAGTGCATTGAGCCTCGACTCCACGCCGATTCGTTGACGCATGAGTTCCTGGCGCCGGTTCAGAACCCGGGTGATCAGGGCCTGAAGCTTGACGACGGCTTGCTGTAACCCGATGCCTTGGGAATATCTGGCGCGGGCAAGGGACTCGTAGTGTTCGAGGAGTTCGCGTTCCTGGACCGTGATCGCGATCGCCCGATCGAGGTAACCGAGTTCGTAGTAGGCGACCTTCACGTGGCGGACCACGTCGGCGCGTCGGGCGGTGGATACTTCTCGCTGGATATCTGCCCGAACAGTCGTGGCCTCGGTGCGATCGGCACGCTTTCCGAACCATGGCAGCCGTTGATTGACGGCGAGTCCGCTCACTTGGGGACCGACGCGCGTTTGGGGTGATTGCGCGAAGCCCGTCAACTGCACCATTGGGTCGGGCAGGGCGCCGGCGATCGGAATTCGCTCTCGAGCGGCCGTTTCGTTCCAAGCGATCGCTTGGACTTCCGGGTTCCTCTCGATCGCCTCCTCGATCAGCGCCTCGAGTCGCGCGTCGTCAAAAGTTGCGTAGTTCGCCGAGGCGGCATCGACGGACATGCCGAAGAGGCATGGAGCCAACCAGGCGATCGTTCTCGGTGCTTTCATCGCACCCTCCGAATTGGACTTCTCGTAACCCGCTTGCTTCTCGCCCAGGCAAAGCCGGGCATGCAAGCGACGCAAAGAAACGCGGCTTGCCGCGTTCGCTCGGAGGACGCTAGTTCAGGAGTCTGTCGAAGCGGCTGACCGGCGAGTCAACCGGGCGGAAGGTACGCCAAGGTGGATGGTGATGGGACGGGACACGAGCCGCGATCGCGACAGGACCGGATGCGGCGGCAACCACGAGATCGTCGAGCGAGGTCTTCGGAAGTTCGAAGGAAGTCGCCTGGCCCTTCGGTTGCGTGGCTTCGACGCCGCAATCACCCAGGCAGTCGAGATGCGCGCACGCCGTGGGCGGCGAACCCTCCATGCCGTGATGGGCGTGGTGTCCGATGGCACCCGTCGCGTCCACGGTGGGCAACGCGCAGGCACACACGGTCCCCGCCCAAGCCACTGCAATGGCGAGGGTGGCCGCGACGATTGGTTGCCGATTGCTCACAAGGAAGGGCGTATACGCTTGTCGCGATCGGCGGTCAAGGCCATTGGCATGGAGGTTAGATAGCGTTAGGATATCTATCTGATATCACATTGGCGTAAACCATGATCCACGAGATCCCCCGCACCGCGGTATCCGGCATTCTGGCCCTGGTCGTGTTGTTGGTGGCCGTCGTCGGAGACGTCGCGCTGTTCGTCGTTGGAATCCTGCTCGAGAGTCCGCTTGCGGTCATCGGCGCCGTTCTGCTGTTGACCCTCTTCATCTTCCTCCTCATCGGCTTGTTCATGGTCAATCCCAACGAGGCGCGGGTGCTGCAGTTGTTCGGTCGCTACGTGGGAACGGTCAGCGACCATGGCCTGCGCTGGGCCAACCCGCTCTACTCGAAACGGCGAATTTCGCTGCGTGTCCGCAACTTCGAGACCGATCACTCCAAGGTCAACGACGCCGACGGCAACCCCATCGAGATCGCCGCCGTGGTGGTCTGGAAGGTGGTCGACACGGCGGAAGCGACCTTCGAGGTGGACGACTACGTCAATTTCATGCATGTCCAGAGCGAGTCGGCGGTGCGCAACCTCGCAACGCAGTACCCCTACGACACCCGGGACGACGAACAGATTTCGTTACGCGGCAACACCGAGGACATCGCCGGTCGGTTGAAGACCGAGATCCAGGGACGCCTGCACAAGGCCGGCCTCGAAGTGCTCGAAGCCCGCATCACGCATCTGGCCTATGCCCCGGAGATCGCCGCGGCGATGCTGCAGCGCCAGCAGGCCGGCGCAATCATCGAAGCCCGGGAGCGGATCGTCGAGGGTGCGGTCAGCATGGTGCAGATGGCCTTGGAGAACCTCTCCAGCCGCGGCATCGTGGACCTCGACGAAGAACGCAAGGCCGCGATGGTGAGCAATCTCCTAGTCGTGCTGTGCGGCGACAAAGGCACCCAACCCGTGCTCAACACCGGGAGCCTTTATCAGTAGCGCCGAGGCGTCGAGATTGGCTGGCGAATGGCCACGCGCAAGCCGTTTCTGTTGCGCACCGATCCGGAGGTCATCGCCGCACTACAGCGCTGGGCGGCCGACGAGTTGCGCAGCGTCAACGGCCAGATCGACTTCCTCCTGCGCCGCGCGTTGCGCGACGCTGGCCGCTTGCACCGGCGGGATCCGGGGGGTGGTGATACACCGTCGCCAGATTCCATCGAACGGGATGCCCCGGACACGCGCTAGGAACTGCGCCGCCAGACTCGGAGGGGACGGGCTTGACCCGTCCCGGCGCGCCCTACGGGCGCGTTTCGAGAAAGCTCACGCATTCTCGTCCCAACCGACGGACGTCTTGCGGCGCCTCAGCACGGGCGACGACAAGCGTCGCCCCTACCAGCCTGAACCGGGCAGACGACTTCGACCTGCGACGTTCGTCGTCGCCCGATCAACTCGATGTCGGCCCCGTGCGGGTAGCGTGCCCTGCATGGCCAACAGTTCGTCGGTGGACATTGCCTGCACGACCTGATCTCTGGCACGGAAGTGATGCGACGGCGCTAGGCGGCCCGCCCGTCCATGAGCGCGTTGCAACTTGCCATGCGCGAGATTAATCGTGACGGCACCATCACTCATCCATCCTGCCGAGGAACTCGGCACTTGGCGTTCAGTCGAATCGATACGAAGCCAATGCCATGCCGACGTTGGCGAAGCCGTTTTTTCCTTAAGCGAGGTTGTATGGATACGGATCACGCCGCCGATCACGCGACGCCCAATCGGGTTGAAGAGACCGCCGTTGCCTTGTTGCTTCGGTCTCCGCACCTCGAATTGGGTCAGATCATGGAACTGATGGACATCGGGGACCGCGAATTTCGCGACATGGCCTCGCGAAACGGCGACATCGCGCAACGTCTCGAAGAACGTCGTCTGGGCACGTTGCGGCCGATCAAGTCGGAACCCAGACGCTGCAAGTCATGCCTGGAGTGGTTCGTGCCCTATGGCCACGACCGCTACTGTTCCGACGCCTGCAAGCGCACGGCGCGGCTCTCGCACTGCCACA
>JAGWBM010000050.1 GCA_021295895.1 Pseudomonadales bacterium | reverse complement strand
TTCGCCAGGACATTGACGCCGCTTAACAAGCGCCCGCGCGCGTCGTCCCCAAACTGTACTTCCTTAGCACTCATGTGAGTTCCTCCTCGTGTTCGCCGCCAATCAGCCTTCGAGCACGCCGAAGATCTCGCTTTCCTGAAGGATCAAGAGTTCCTCCCCGTCGATCTTCACCGTGCTACCGGCGTATTGGCCAAAAATGATCTTGTCGCCGACGCTGACGTCCGGCTGGCGCCGGCTGCCGTCGTCTTCAACCTTGCCCGGGCCAACCGCGAGGATTTCGCCTTGGGAAGGCTTCTCCGAAGCGGTATCGGGCAACACA
This sequence comes from Pseudomonadales bacterium, assembly GCA_021295895.1. GTDB lineage: Bacteria > Pseudomonadota > Gammaproteobacteria > Pseudomonadales > Azotimanducaceae > VXYL01. The sequence goes on along the minus strand of JAGWBM010000050.1, from coordinate 13,007 downwards.
ATGCCGCCGGCGGACATGGCGTCCTCCTCGATGCGGCGCACGACCACGCGGTCGTGGAGCGGTCGGATATTCATGACTAGCTTTCTCCCAAAATGCTGTTCATACCCCAGTCCGATGTCGTGGATTAGCACTCTCCAAGCGAGAGTGCTAATCCGTGCGGCGCTATGATAGGGGCGGATTCGCAAGATTCAACCCCTACGCCGGAAGAAAATTCGTCGTCGAGTCCAGGATCCCGTCAAACGGGGTAGCGGGCCGTTCTGCGACCCTGCTCGTGCGGGCGAGGCTTGTCGTCGCCCGCAGGGCGCGCCGTCGCCCCTGCCGCAATCAACCGCCGGTGGTTCGATCGGGACGGGACACTACAAGGGTGTCCCCTACGCTGTTCGGTTCACAGCGCTGCCGGGGCGCGCGACGACCCCCGGCGGGTCTTCGTCGACCGCCGGGCCGGGACCGTTGTCGGAGGATTGCTGCGTCGGGGCCAGCCGATTCTCCACCATGGCTTCGTGGAGATGGCGAACGCGCGCACTGCCCGTCCGCACGAACAGGAACGGCAGCAACGCATGCACGAGACACGCGACGCCGCCCACGAGCATCGCCAGCGCGAAACCCGTCGCCTTGAGCATATGTTCCCAGTAGGACTCGCCAACCTCGTCGAGGTGGTCGGTTAGAAACGACATCGGGATCACCCCGCAGCAAGCATCGAACGATGTCAAACTACCGGATCCCGGTCAGAAACGTATTGAGCAATTTTCTACAAAGCATGTGCAGCGTAGCAAATCGTTCTCATCAACAACGAAGGAGTGAAAGATTATTCTAGATAGCACGGACTTGAAAATCCTCGACCTAATCCAGCGCGACGCCACGTTGTCGACGGCGGAGATCGGGGAGCGGGTGGGCTTGAGTTCGACGCCCTGTTGGCGCCGGCTACAGAACCTGGAAAAGCAGGGCACCATCACGGGCCGCGTCGCTCTGCTCAATCGCGATCACTTGAACGTGGGCGTGGATGCGTTCGTCAGCATTCGCACGGACCAGCACAACGAGGGCTGGTTCGAGGCGTTTGCCGAGGCGGTCGCGGCATTCCCGGAAGTGATCGAGTTGTACCGCATGAGCGGCGAGGTGGACTACCTGATGCGCGTCGTCGTGCCCGACATCGCCGCCTACGACGGCTTCTACAAGCGGCTAATCGAGGCGGTGGACCTCACCGACGTGAGTTCGAGCTTCGCCATGGAGCGCATCAAGTACACGACGGCGCTACCGCTCGACTACGCGGGAGAGCGTTCCGAAGACGCGTAGGGGACGCGCGCCCTGCGGGCGCGTTTCGAGAATGCTCGCGCATTCTCGTGCCAACCGACAGGCGCCTTGCGGGATTCAGCCTACGGGCGAGGGCGCGCCCTTCGGGCGCGTCGCCCCTACGTCGCCTCGGGGAAGCGACGAGCAAACAATCTTCCCCCCAGGTCGAGAATATCCGCGCTGTCCTTCACGCCGGCAACCAGATTGGCGGGAATCGCGCCAAGTCCGTTGTGGGCGCCACTGATCGCACCGGCGATCGCGGCAACTGTGTCGACGTCGCCGCCGACACGCAGAGCCCGATCAACCGTTGCCATGAAGTCGGATGGCGACTTCAGAAAAACGTAGAGAGAGGCCAACACCGTCGGTTCGACCTGCACCGGGATTCCGAAGCCCCGGTCCTTGGCCCATCCACCGTCTGCCATCCCCGCCAAGGCAGCCGTCTCGCCCATGGGCAGCGATTCGTCTAGCCGGAGAATGCGACCGGCGAAACCGGGGCTCCTCACCGCAACCGAACCGTACACCGCATTGAGGAACGTCGCGGTCTCGATTTCCCGCGACGTGGCCACGTGGGCGACCGCCGCCGCGACGGCGATGGCCCCGTCCACGGCCAACGGGTGGCGATGGGTGACGACGCTGGCCAGTTCCACGTCGCGCACGAGTTGATCCGGGCTGTCGTAGTGCCATAACCCGACGGGGGCGATGCGCATGGCGGCACCGTTCAACGGCAGGTCGTCTACGGCCGCCGCGTCCTGCCAGGGGATGCCCTCCATCAGCCGCCTCACCGCACGATGGGCAACCGGTCCGGCACCGACTATTTGGTTGGATTCCCAGAGCTTGACGAACTCCCTCCCAATGTCCGCCGGGTCCACATGTCCGCGAGCCAGTAGGCTCTTGACGGTGGCTACGGTGAGCTGGGTGTCGTCGGTGTATTGCCCGAGTGGAAACTCGACCTCCTTCTTGTGCCGGAACGGACGATAGCCGTCCGTAATGCCCTGCATCGTGGCGATCTTCTCGCGAGGCCTCCCTTCCAACGGCGCGCCCAGGGCGTCGCCCACGGCGCACCCCATCAAGGCGCCGACGAACTGATCTTCTCGGGGTCGGGTCACAACAAGCCACCTTGGTTTTGGGTCATGTTCACCCTGCGGATACTAGCCAATTCGCGGTGAACGCGTTGTGGATCTCTTGTGGTTCCGACAGAATCCCAGCGAGGAGACCTCAGACCGAGAAGTGGGAGGCGGGCTGGCGGCATTCAATACTTGACTCAAGTGGCAACCTTTTTCGACGTTCAAGAAGACTTAGTCCATGAATATTCTTTTCGTATTCTCCGACCAGCAGCGCTACAGCGCGCTCGGCGCCAACGGCAATCAAGTGGTGCACACCCCGAACCTCGACCGGATGGCGGCCGAGGGCATGGCCTGCGACAACATGTTCTCCAATCACCCGTTGTGCTCGCCATTCCGGGCCATCCTGCTCACCGGTCGATACGGGTGGAAGAACGGGGTGATCGACAACGAGTACGAGCCGTTCCGAAACATTCCAACGTTGCCCGGCGTCCTGGGATCGGCGGGATACCACACCGGCCACATCGGCATCTGGCACCTTGGCGTCGGGCCCTATCCCGCCGAGGACCGCTACGGTCTCGACTACATGGGCGTAGTGGATGGCATCGGCGGGAACTACTTCGACCAGCGCTACTTCGAGAACGAGCAGGGACCGACGCGCCAAGACGGTTGGTGTCCCGTGGTGGAGACGGATTTCGCCATACGGTTTCTCGAGAAACACAAGGCCGAGCGTGAAGACGACCCGTTCGCACTCTTCGTGTCCTGGCGGCCGCCGCACTGGGCATACACGCAGTATCCCGATGAATACGGCCTCTACGACCCCGCCGACGTCGACCTGCCGGGCAACGTACCTGCCCAGATGGCGGACTTCGCCCGGGGCGAGATCGCCGACTACTACGGCTGCTGCACCGGCTTAGACGCCCAGATGGGCAGATTGTTGGATGCCCTCGACCGTCTAGGGCTGGCCGACGACACGATCGTCTGCTATTCCTCCGACCACGGCGACCATCTCTCGAGCCACGGCTACGGCAAGCCTAAGGACTCCTGGATGCATCCGTCGATGCGGGCGTCGAAGGCAACGCCCTACGAGGAATCCGCGCACATCCCGTTCCTGGTCCGCTGGCCCGGCGGCACCCGCCCCGGCTCCCGGAGTTCCGCCTTCATGGGCGCCATCGACATCGTTCCAAGCCTGCTCGGGGCGTGCGATGTGGCTCTGCCCGACGGTCTGCAGGGAAGAGACGTCTCAGGTGTGTGGCGGGGCGAGGCCGTGCCGGACGACACCGAGCTCACGCCCGGCGCCAGCGACTCGGTGTTCCTCATGAACATGGGCAACGGCTGGCCCAATCGGGCGGAGTGGGTAGGTCGCTGGCGCGGCGTCCGAACCGAGCGCCATACCTACGCCCGTTGGTTCGAAAACGAACGCGGCCCCTGGCTGTTCGATCGACAGGAAGATCCCCTGGAGATGCGCAACATCGTCGACACGTCCGAGGCCCGAGGCGCGGTCGAGGAGATGGAAACGCGCCTGCACCGGTGGATGGAGGGCACCCGCGACCCGTTCGAGTACGGCAAACGCGGACCCCGGGGGTTCATCGACGTCGGTCAACGCTGGGCCCACCCGGAACGGTACAAGCACATCAGCCCCGCGTAACGTTGCCGACCACCGATCCCACTCCGGAACAACGCATCTGGCAGGTCGTGGCCGAAATTCCACCCGGCACGGTGGCGAGCTACGGCCAAGTCGCGGAACTCGCGGGGCTCCCCGGCGGCGCGCGACGGGTGGGACGGTGCCTCTCCCGACTACCCGCCGAAACCCGCCTGCCCTGGCACCGGGTCGTCAACGCAACCGGCGGCATTTCCCTGCCGGGCGAGGCCGGCCATCGCCAACGCCAGCGGCTCATCGACGAAGGAATCGCGTTCGAGGGTGACCGGGTCGCCCTGGACCGCTGCCGGTGGTCCGTGTAGGCGGCCACCAAGCGGCTCGTAGGGGCGGCTATCGCGGGGACTCGGACACACGCAATTTGCTCCCACGCTGCTGTAGGACACTCGCCTCGCGCCGTGTAGGACGAATTTCCGTGTGTCCGAACTGCTTCGCGCCCGAACTGCTTCTTCCTTGTCCGAACTGCTTCTTCCCGGACTCGGACACACGCGGTTTCGTCCTACGCCGCTGTAGGACATTCCTCATGGGCAGTGTGGGACGAGATTATGTGTGTCCGAAACTCTTAAGGATGTGTGTCCGAAACTCTTAAGGATCCACACGGCATCGGGCCAGCGGGCACGGACGCCGCAAGGGCATCCCGCGTTTTCCCGGCGCGGAACTGCTAGTCGCGGAAGTTGTTGAACTGCAGGGGGACGCCGTAGTCGCCGTCCTTGAGCTTGGCGATGATGGCCTGGAGGTCGTCCCGCTTCTTCCCGGTAACGCGGACCTTGTCGCCCTGAATCTGCGACTGCACCTTGAGCCGGGTGTCCTTGACGGTCTTGATGATCTTCTTGCCGGCGTCCCGGTCGACGCCGTGCTTCAGGCCGAATGGGAGCCGCTTCTGCTTGCCCGATGCCTCCAAGGGCCGCTGATCAAGGCAGCCGATGTCCACCGAACGTCGGGTCATCTTGTCCTTCAGGATGTCGACGAGTTGATTGACCTGGAACTCCTCCTCCGCCCAGACCGTGACGACCTCGCCCTCCAACGTGAAGCCTGCATCGACGCCCCGGAAATCAAACCGGGTGCGGAGTTCCCGCGACGACTGATCGACCGCGTTCTTGACCTCTTGCAGATCGACTTCTGAAACCACATCGAAGGCAGGCATAATCAATCCTCTACCCGGGACGGCGGTCGGCAGGACGAACCTCACTCGCCCTCGAAATTATATGAACGAGCGTTCACGCCGCAACCGGATCGACCGCGTTACCACCCGGGGGGGCGATGCGGGAAAGACCTCGCTAGCCGACGGTCGGCGCTACGCGAAACACGACCCGAGGATCGAGTTGGTGGGTGCCCTCGACGAGGCGACGAGCTTCATCGGATTGCTCGCCGAAGAGACGGACCAGCCCACCGCCAGGCGTTTGCGGGTGCTCCAATCTCGTCTGTTCGACTTGGGCGCGTTGGCCGCCACCGGCCGCTCGGGCATCGATTGGTCCGCATTGGCGACAGAGGTGGAACAACACTCGTCGGTCCTCAACGAGCACCTCGAGCCCCTGCGCGAATTCGTCCTGCCCGGCGGGGGCCGAGCCGCCGCCACGGCGCAGGTCGCACGGACCGTCGTTCGCCGAGCGGAACGGGCCTGGTGGCGGGCAGCGGAGGACGCGGAGGAACTCGCCGACACCGACGGCGGGGTCTTCCTCAACCGCCTTTCGGATTACCTGTTCGTATTGGCGCGTTCGCTCGCCGACACCGAGGTGCTGTGGGAGCCACTGCGTGACCCACCGGCGTCCGGATAGTCGGGCTAGAGCGCCAAACGCCGGAAGTCTCCGAGTAGTTGTCCTAGGTCGACGACGAAGCGGCCCGCCTCCGCACCGTTGATCGCCCGGTGGTCATAGGACAGCGACACCGGAAGGATCTTGCGCGGGACGAAAGCCGCGCCATCCCACACCGGCCGGGTGTCCAGGCGAGCCACCCCGAGAATCGCGACTTCCGGGGCGTTGACGATCGGCGTGAACCCGGTTCCCCCGACGGCGCCCAAGCTCGAAATGGTGAAGCTGCCACCCCGCATTTCGTCCGGTTTGAGCTTCTTCGTGCGCGCTGCCTCGGACAGGCGCGCAATCTCCCTGGCGAGTTCGTACACCCCTTTGCCGCCCGCGTCGCGCACCACGGGCACGACCAGGCCGTCTTCGGTATCCACGGCAAAGCCGATGTGGTGGTAGCGCTTGAAAATCAGCGAGGTGACGCCCGGGTCCAGCGAGGCGTTGAACTGCGGGTGCCTTTGGAGCGCACGCACGCAGGCCTTCATGACGAACGGCAGCGGTGTGAGCTTGACCCCGGCTGCGGCGGCTTCGTCCTTCAACGAGGATCGAAAGGCCTCCAGGTCGGTGACGTCGAAATCGTCGTGCTGGGTGACATGGACAACGTGTTGCCAGCTTCGGTGCAGGTTGACGGCGCCCCGGGCCCGTATCCGCGATAGCGGCGCGACGTCGATCTCGCCGAAACGGGAGAAGTCGACCAGTTCCATCGGCGCGATGGCAGGGCCGCCCTCGGTCGGCGTGGTCATCGTGCGCTTGACGAATGACTTGACGTCATCCTTGAGGATCCGGCCACGGGCGCCCGAACCGTTCACCGTCGCCAAGTCGACACCGAGTTCCCGGGCCAGGCGTCGTACGGCGGGTCCCGCGTAGACCTTGGCGGTGGTGGTTACCGGTTCCGGAGGCGTTTCGATGGACTGCGCAGCTTTCGCAGCCGGCGGCACGGGCTCGGCCGGCTCGGTCGCCGGGGCCGTGGTCGGTATCGTCGGGGCTGTTGCCACATCTGCCGTCCGCACTGCTTCCAATACCACGAGCAAGGAAGCCTCTTCGACGTCGTCGCCTTCGCCAACCGCGACCTGAACCACCGTGCCTGCGAAGGGCGACGGAATCTCCATCGAAGCCTTCTCGGACTCGACGACGACCAGGAGGTCGTCCACGGCCACGGCCTGTCCCTCGGCGACGGCGACTTCGATGACCGACACGTTCTCGGCCTCGCCGACATCGGGCAGGCGGATTTCCACGCGTTCCGTCTCGGCCGCTCGAGGCGCCCCGTCTGCCACCGGTTGCACGTGCTCCGCCTCAGCGGCCTCGACCGCGCGCGCTTCGGCTGCGTCCGGCTCTCCGTTGGAAGTCTCCTCCATGCGCAGGATCGCGTCGCCCGCATTGACGACGTCACCCAGCGCGACGAGGATCTTGTCGACCGTCCCCGCGACGGGTGCGGGCACCTCCATGGACGCCTTGTCGGATTCGATCACGATGAGCGCGTCGTTCGCCGCCACGGTTTCCCCCGGAACGACGCAGATCTCGATGACCTCGACGTCCTCGGCATCGCCGATGTCCGGGATCGTCACGTCCATCAGGCGAGCCTAGGGTTGGCCTTGTCCGCCGAGATACCGAGGTCGGCCATGGCCTGGGTGACCTCCGCGGCGGCGATCACTTGGGCGTCCTGGAGCTCGCGCAACGCCGCCAAGGTCACGAAATGCTCGTCCACCTCGAAGAAGTCGCGGAGCTTCGCCCGCGTGTCGCTGCGCCCGAAACCGTCGGTGCCGAGCACCCGATAGGAGGGCGCCCTGAAGTGTCCGCGGATCGCCTCCGCATGCGCCTTCACGTAGTCCGTCGACGCGATCACCGGCCAATCGCCATCCAGGCACTCGGCGGCATGGCCGCGACGCGGTTCCTCGGCGGCATTGAGCAGGTTCCAACGCGCCACGTCCGCACCGTTGCGGGCGAGTTCGGTGAAACTCGTCACGCTGTAGACCTCGCTCGACACGCCGTATTTCTCGTGCAGCCGTCGCGCCGCCTTCTGGACCTCGCGCAGGATGGTGCCGCTACCGATGAGGCGTACCTTCTTCGACCGGCTGCGGCCATGGCTTTCGAGACGGTAGATGCCATTGAGGATGCCCTGTTCCATTCCCTTGGGCATGGCGGGCTGCGGATAGTTCTCGTTCATCACGGTGATGTAGTAGAAGACCCGCTCCCGGTCCGCGTACATCCGCTTCAGGCCGTCGTGGACGATCACCGCCAGTTCGTAGGCGTAGCAGGGGTCGTAGGCGACGCAGTTGGGAATGGTGCCGGCGATCAAGTGGCTATGGCCGTCCTGGTGCTGCAGACCCTCGCCGTTCAACGTGGTGCGACCCGCCGTGGCGCCGAGCAGGAAGCCCCGGGCCTGCATGTCGCCGGCCGCCCAGGCGAGATCGCCGACGCGCTGGAAGCCGAACATGGAGTAGAAGATGTAGAACGGGATCAAGGTGTAGCGGTGGGTGCTGTAGGAGGTGGCGGCCGCCAGCCAGGCCGCGAACGATCCCGCCTCGTTGATGCCCTCTTCCAGGACCTGCCCGTCCTTCGACTCCCGGTAGGAGGCGATCTCGCCGTGGTCCTCCGGTTCGTACAACTGGCCCTCGGACGAGTAGATACCCAACTGTCGGAACATGCCCTCCATGCCAAAGGTGCGGGCCTCGTCGGGGATGATCGGCACGATACGTTGGCCGATGGACTTGTGCCGGGCCAGCGCGGACAGGATGCGCACGAAGGCCATCGTGGTCGAAATCTCTCGCTCGCCGGTGCCCTTCAACTGCGCCTCGAAGCTATCGAGCGTCGGCACGTCGATGGATTGTTGGTCGGCCGTCCGCATCGGAATGGGCCCGCCCAAATTCGACCGCTGACGTTTGAGGTAGTGCGTCTCGGGCGCATCCGGCGGCGGTCGGTAGTACGGAACGTCCTTGAGTTCCTCGTCGGTGAGCGGGACGGCGAAGCGGTCGCGGAAGTGCTTCAGGTCCTCGAAGTCGAGCTTCTTGACCTGGTGGGTGGTGTTCTCCGCCTCGCCGGCATCGCCCATGCCGTAGCCCTTGACCGTTTTGGCGAGGATCACGGTGGGCTCGTCCGTATGGTTCACCGCCGCGTGGTAGGCGGCGTAGACCTTGAACGGATCGTGCCCGCCCCGGTTCAGCCGCATGATGTCGTCGTCGGAGAGATTCTCGACGAGTTTCCGGACCTCCGCGTGCTTGCCGAAGAAATGCTCCCGGGTATACGCGCCCCCCTTGGCCTTGTAGTTCTGGTATTCGCCGTCCACGGCTTCGTTCATGCGTTGCTGCATGAGGCCCCGGGTGTCGTTGGCGAACAGCGGATCCCACAACCGTCCCCAAACGACCTTGATCACGTTCCAGCCCGCGCCCCGGAAAGCGCCTTCCAGTTCCTGGATGATCTTGCCGTTGCCGCGAACCGGGCCGTCCAGGCGCTGCAGGTTGCAGTTCACAACGAAGATCAGGTTGTCGAGTTTTTCCCGACCGGCGAGGCCCAAGGCACCGAGGGACTCCGGTTCGTCGCATTCACCGTCGCCGAGAAACGCCCAGACCTTGCGATCGCCCATGGGGATGAGCCCGCGGCTGTCCAGGTACTTCATGATGTGCGCTTGGTAGATCGCCTGAATGGGTCCCAAGCCCATGGAGACAGTGGGGAACTGCCAGTAGTCCGGCATCAGCCAGGGGTGTGGATACGAGGACAGGCCGTGGCCATCGACCTCCTGGCGGAACGAGTCCAGGGCCGCCTCGTCCAGTCGCCCCTCGAGGAACGACCGGGCGTAGATGCCCGGCGAGCTATGCCCCTGAAAGTAGATCAGGTCCCCGGCCTGGTCGTCGGTGGGACCCCGGAAGAAATAGTTGTAGCCGACGTCGTAGAGCGTGGCGGCGGACGCGAATGTCGAAATATGACCGCCAAGGTCACCGCTCTTGCGGTTGGCGCGCACCACCATCGCCAGCGCATTCCAGCGGATCAGCGAGCGGATGCGGCGCTCCATGAAGAGATCGCCCGGCATGAACGCTTCCTGGTTCGCGGGGATGGTGTTCCGGTACGGCGTTGTGATCGTGTACGGCAACCGGGCCCCGGTGCGCGTGAGACGCGACGACAGCCGTTCGAGAAGGAAGTTGGCGCGCTCGATACCGGCGTTGTCGAGTACGTACTCCAAGGCTTCTAGCCACTCGCCGGTCTCCTCGGGATCGGGATCCTGGCCGTTGGCTCCCGGCACGCCGTCGAGACGCGCTTCGTCATCGAGCGTCCGCGGCGGCTGCTGTTCCCTGGGGTCTGCCATGGCCGATCCTTTTCCGGTGTTCGATTATAGGACGATTGCAGCGGCCGAACCGGACGCCACCGCGCCGACAACCACCGCCGGGGTCTTGGACGCTTCGGCAACCGGACAGTTCGACATTCGTATAGTCACCTACGCCGAGAGGCGGGCGTCATGGCCCGGCGGACTTCGCACGGCCATTCCGACGCCGTTCCCAACCGCCGGGTTGTCAGGACTAGCCAGGCACAGGCCACAGCCAACAGGCGCCGAGTACGCCGCTGGCATCGCCATGCTCCGCCGTTTTGACCTGGGTTGCACCCTCGTGGGAGAAACCGTAGCGCCCCATGCGCTGCCCCACGCTCGCCGCCAGTCCCTCGATATTGGACAAGCCACCGCCGAGCACGACGACATCCGGATCGATCACGTTGACGATCTGCGCGAGCGAGCGGGCGAGCATCGTGGTGTAGAGGTCGACACTTGCCGAATCGCTTGCGATCTCATCGGGGCTCGCACCGTCACCCGTTAGCTCGTGGTGGGTCTTGGCAAGCCCCGGTCCCGACAGGAATGTCTCCACGCAATTCGTCCGCCCGCAATAGCACGGCCGATCCGCGAGACCTGCCTCGTGGCGCATCGTGGCCGGATCCGAACGCAGGTACGGCAGCGGCGTATGACCCCACTCCCCGGCCACGGCGTTGGCCCCGCCAAGCAATTGCCCGTCCACGACGATGCCCCCGCCCACCCCCGTGCCGAGAATGACGCCGAATACAACGTGCGCCCCCCGGCCCGCCCCCACCCATGTCTCCGACAGGGCGAAGCAGTTGGCGTCGTTGGCGATCCGCACACGCTGGTTCAAGGCGGCATTGAGATCGTCGAGCAGGGGTCTGCCGTTCAGCCACGTCGAATTGCAGTTCTTCATCGTTCGGGTGGACTCGACCCAGGCACCGGGCGTGCCGATGCCCACCGGGGGCCACTCCCCGCTTTCGGCATCGATCCGACCCACCAAGTCGGCAATGGTCGACACGGTGTCCTCGTAGTCCCGGGGCGTGGCCACCCGCTCGCGAGACACGACGCCCCCCGAACCATCAAGCAGTATGGCTTCGATCTTCGTGCCGCCGAGATCGATCCCGATGCGCAGACCTCGGCTCACCGCCCCAAAGCCCTGAACAGCCGCGGCCAGTCGAACGACTGCCCGGGGTCGGTCTTGCGACCCGGCGCAACCTCGGCGTGGCCAACCACACCGTTAAGCGACAGGCGCGGATAGTGGCGCAGCAACGCACCGAGCACGTCGACGAGCGTGTCGTACTGCGAATTCGAGTAGGGCCGATCATCCGTGCCTTCGAGTTCGATCCCGATCGAATAGTCGTTGCACCGCACACGGCCCCGATGGCGCGACGCGCCCGCGTGCCAAGCGCACCGGTCGAACGGCACGAACTGAGTCAAACGCCCGCGTCGCGAGATCAGGAGATGGCTCGATACGCGTACGCCCTTCAAGTCGGCAAGCGACGGGTGGACCGTGGTGTCCAGGGTGTTGGTGAACAACGCTTCGACCAATCCCGTCCCGAATTTTCCGGGAGGCAGCGAAATGCCGTGCACCACGACGAGCGAAATGTCCTCCGGGTCCGGACGCTCGCTCGCGTTCGGCGATGGCAGTCGCCGTGCGCTGTGCAGCCAATGATCGACGGTGAACATATACTGCCAATATGGAACCCGACGCGGACACGGTCAAACGCAACGTCGCGACCGCGCTCGCCGAGGATGTCGGCAGCGGCGACATCAGCGCCGGACTCATCGCGGCGGATGCGCATGCCCGCGCCCGAATCGTAACCCGGGAACCGGGTGTCTTCTGCGGACGACCGTGGACCGAGGAAGCGTGCCGTCAGCTCGATCCGGCAATCCGTCTGCACTGGCATGTGGACGACGGAGCAACCATCGCCGCCGACGACACCCTGGTCGACCTCGAGGGCTCCGCCCGCAGCCTGTTAACCGTTGAGCGTACGGTTCTGAACTTCCTGCAACTGCTGTCCGCGACGGCAACCCGCACCCGCCAGTTCGTCGATGCCGTCGCCGGAACGCGGGCCGTCGTTCTGGATACCCGCAAGACCCTTCCCGGATTGCGCATTGCGCAGAAGTACGCCGTCCGCACCGGCGGCGGCCGCAATCACCGCATGGGTCTCTACGATGCGCTCCTGCTCAAGGAGAACCACATCAGCGCAGCGTGCGGCATCGCCGCCGCGGTGTGCGAGGCCCGCCGCCGGCACCCCGGCAAGGCCGTCGAGGTGGAAGTCGAAGACCGTCGCGAACTCGCCGACGCCATCGCCGCCGGCGTCGATCGGATCCTGTTGGACAACTTCTCGCTCGACGAGTTGTACGCCGCCGTCGCGACAACGGCGCGAAGAGTCCCTCTCGAAGCCTCCGGCGGCATCACCCTCCACAACGTCGCCAAGGTTGCCCAAACCGGTGTGGACTACATCTCGGTAGGCGAGTTGACCAAGAACGTCACGCCGCTCGATCTGTCAATGCGCTTGCTTCGAGATTGAACGTCCGGAGCGCCGCGAGCGCGATTCACTCCATCGCGAAAGAGCCGTCATCGGTGTAGACGTCCTGGCCGAAACACGAGCCCGCGCACCGTCCTGGGCGATACGACCGGGGTCGGCCCGTGGCGCCGTCATCAACCTAGGGGCGGGCGTTTCGAGCCAAGCGATTCGGGGGTTTGGCTACATGCTGAAGGAAGAGCAATGAGGCTGCGGCGGGACATCCGGCCTCCGACCTGTGGCGACCGTCGCGGATGACCGTGCCGCCAGATTCCTTGAGAAGCGCTGAGATTCACACACAGGTTGCCAATGGAAATGCGCTTCGAAATGCAACCTGCGTGTGCACATCAGCGCCGCTCAAGGAACCTAGACGATGATGTTGCCGATCCGTGACTAATT
>JAGWBM010000049.1:2973-20319 GCA_021295895.1 Pseudomonadales bacterium | reverse complement strand
CGCTTCGGTGTGTCGAACATCGAGGTCGAAGTGCCCATCCGCCATGCGCTTGAGGACGGCCGCGTTGTGCGCGGATTCGCCGACGTGCTCGCGGAGACAGCCGAGGGCTGGCTCGTGATCGACCACAAGTCATCGCCGCAGCCGCCTTCCAAGTGGCCGGAAGAGACCCTCAAGTACTCGGGACAGTTGGCAGCCTACAGTTCGGCGCTGTCGGCCGCCGGTAGGAGGGTGGCTGGCTGTCTCCTCCACTTCGCCGTCACCGGGGGTATCGTCGAACTGCGGTTACCTTCGGACACGGCGGTACTCAACTCAGGTGGCGGGTCGAGCAAACGATGAAGATCAGCTCGCCGCGTCGGATACGGTAGGGCTCGCGGTCCAGCGGGGTTACCACGTAGTTCACACCTTGCGGGTAGATTCGCCGAAACACTTCGACAGGGCCTGGATTCAACCGATCCGGGTTGATCTTGCACTCCACGGTATCCACCGCGCCCTCGGCCCGCCGGATGACGAAGTCCACTTCGCGACGGGATTTGTCCTGCCAATAGAGCACGTCGTTCCCATGGAAACGCATAAACAACGAATCGAGTACGAGGTGTTCCCAGAGGATGCCCCGATCCTCGTCGCGAATCTGCTCCCAGCCGCGTTCGAACGCGACGAAGCCCGTATCGAAGGCATAACACTTGGGACGGCTCACGATCTCCTGCTTGCTCCCGCCATGGAACGGTCGCAATAGGCGAACCACGTGTGCCGCAACCATGGCATCGACGTGCGCTCTCACGGTAGGACGGGCCAGTTCGGTCAGGGACGCCAGCGAGGTGTAGTCCACTTGACCGCCGCTGCGCCGCAGCAGCAACCGCAGCAGGGCGAGAAATCCCTGGCGGCTGCGGATGTTGAACGATTCCAGGATGTCGCGGGCGTAGAAGCTGTCGATCCACTCGCTGTAGAACCCGGGGTCGTTATTCTCGGCAAGCAGGGCCTCCGGCAGTCCGCCATTCAACAGACGTCGATCCAAGTCGCCAACACCAAAGCTGTCGAGACATTCCTCCCAGGGAACCGGACAAAGGTTGACCTCCAACTTCCTGCCCGTGAGGGCATCGCGGAATTTCCCGGTTGCCGCCAGCGTCGACGACCCCGTCGCCAACACCCGAAGTCCGGAATATTCGTCGGCGGCGATCTTTAGCACCCGGCTCGGATCCGACAGTCGATGTATTTCGTCGAAGACCAGGACCGCATCCGGATCGAGGCCATCGAAGAAGAGTTCCGGATCCTCCAAAGCGCGTTGGACCGAGGGAAGATCGCAGTTGAGGTGGCGTACGCTCGGCACCATGCGCGACAGGGTCGTCTTGCCGACACGGCGGACGCCAGAGAGCCAGACAATCGGTCGCTTTTCCCAAGCTTCTTGGAGGCGTCGGACCCATATGGGACGCTCAATCATCATCTAACTATACATTTAGCAGGCTTAATGTAAAGTATACTTATCGTTTAGTGCCGCCTTGGGCACACCAAGGACCGAGATTCCGGGTCGCCCAAGGTGATCGGTGTACGATAGACAGTTTGCGCTAGCTGTTGCCTGTCTTTAATGCCCAAGGGATTGCCGTCGACCAAGGATGATCGCGGTGCCGCCCAACGTCGGCGTTGGCGCCCACCGGGCATGCGCAAGACCTCGCCGGCCGACGCCGAACCGACCCAACCGCCCGCAGCCGCCGAGGATGAGACCGACGCCATTCGAAACCGTGTCCGCTACGCCGGTTTCACCGAAGGCAGCGTTGCCGGGCACCTAGTCCACCTCGGCTCGTTCATGGCCTTGGGTTCCGTGTCGATGATCGGCGCGCGGATGGCGGAAGCCGCGTACCTGGGAATCCTCGGCACCGAGGCACTGGCGGCGATGGGCTTCGCGTTCCCCATCTCGATGTTCCTGTTCGCCTTCGCAAGTGGCATCGGCACCGGCGCATCTTCGGTGATCGCCCGCGTGTACGGCGCCGGCGACCGCGCCCAGGCAGCGCGCCTGGTCACCCACGCCCAACTGCTGGTGTTCCTGGTTAGCGTCGCGATCAGCGCTTTCGGCTTGGTGTTCGCACAGGATTTGCTGACCCTCCTAGGGGCCGTGGGGGAAGTCCGAGCCATGTCCACGGAGTACCTGCGCATCTACATGCTGGGTTTCCCCCTGTTCATGCTCTCCATGGTCGGCTCCACCCTGCTGCGCGCCACCGGCAGCGCCACCAGTCCGGGAGTGGTCATGGCCGGGGGTTCCGTCCTGCAGATCTGCATCGCCCCCCTGTTGATCTTCGGGCTGTTCGGATTCCCGGACCTCGGCATCGCCGGTGCCGCCTGGGCCTACGTGGCATCGAGAATCTTCAGCGTCGCTCTCTACCTTGTGATCCTCCTGCGGGTGAGGATGATCAACTGGTCGCTGACCGACCTCGGCAAATCCTGGTGGGCGATCCTCCACGTCGGCGGGCCCGCCACGCTGAGTAGCTTGACCTTTCCCATCTCCATGCTGGTCATCACTCGGCTGCTGGCCGGCCACGGCGACGAAGTCGTCGCCGGTTACACGCTGGCGTCCCGCGTGGAGACCCTGGTGCACATGGTGATCTGGTCGGCATCGTCCTCGATTGCGCCATTCGTCGGCCAGAACTGGGGCGCCGAGAACTACCAACGCGTCCGCGTGGCACTTCGCCAGGTCAACTTCTTCTGTCTCGGCTGGGGCGTGGTGACCTTCGTCGTGTTGGCGTTGGTCGGCGAGATCATCGTACGCGCCATCGATTCGGATCCCACCGTGGTCATGGTTGCGGGTGTGTTCTTCCTGATCATGCCGTTGTCCATCGGCTTCATGGGCGTCATGCACGTCGCGACCTACTGCTTCAACGCTCTAGGCCAACCGCTGCCGCCGCTGGTGCTGGCCACCCTGCGCTCGCTGGCGTTGTACGTACCACTCGCGATTCTCGGCAACTACCTATGGGGGTTCGTCGGCATCTTCCTGGCGACGGCTCTCTCCAACGTGGTGCTCGGCTTCGCCGGCTGGTACTGGAACCGGCTGGCGGTGCGCCGGGGAATCGCGAAACGCAACGCGGCGAGAGGGTCTGCTCCGGTGCCTGCGCTGTCGGCTTGACAACCGTGGAACGTCAGGGGTTGTCGACCGACGATTCCGGCAGCCAGCGAACGGCATCGGCAATGGCAATGCCGCCAGTGGTGCGGTTGGAGACGACAAGGGTTACCGTGCCGCCTTCGAGATCGAATGTCCCGAGCTTGTTCCAACCCGGTGCCGCCACCGAACCGTCGAACTCGACCCTCAGGTCGCCCTCGGCAGTCCGAACCCACATCTCGTAGCGGCCCAATCGGCCGATGAACGACGGTTCAACGTAGGCTCCTCCGGGCAGCTGGGGCAGGGGATCGTCGGGTACGTGGAAGTCGAGTTGCCATCGACCGGTTGCCAGTTCGGTGGAAAACAAGAGCCGACGGTCCCCGACGCCGGGAGTTGCGCGAACAATGGTGTGTCGGTACTTGCCCCAGCCCGACGGCACCTCCTGCCGGAGCCACATGCCACCCGGCCTGCTCCCGGTCATCCAGGAATACTGCGTGAGCCCCCGGTCCAATGGGAACGAAGGTTGATAGCGGCCCATGATTCCGCCTTGCGAATCCGGGTTCTCGTCCCCTTCGACCGAGAAACCCGGGTCAAGGTCGTCGATGACGATCCCGGCAGGCGTTGCTGGCCGCCAGACGCTCGGCCCCACGCCAACCAGCTCTTCGGACTCTGTAGCAGCGTGGTCCACCTCTGCTGGCAGCTCGAGCCGCACGGGGATGCGGTTCTTCGAGAAGTAGGAGTGCAGCCACAGTTGCGAAGGCGGCTCCGGCGTCACCATGCCGAGTTCGACCGACGTGTGGCCCGGCACCGGAAAGGCATCGGTCCGTTCCATCCAAGCTTGACGGTCCACCCCCAGGAACACGGCGCCCGCCATCGATTCGTCGTTCCGGACGTGTACGCGTGTTTGGTAGCGACGACCGCCAACATCGTCGTCCTCCAGACGAACGACCTTTACAGGTGATGCAAGGAACCCCGGCGCGCCCTTGGAATGCAGCCAGTCGCCTAGGATCGACTCCGCAGATGCCCCAACGGCAGAGCCGATGGCCTCGAAGTCCTCGGCCCGATACGTTCGACCAGCGAATCCGTCGCGCATGCCGGCGAGCAGTTCACCCGCTCTCTCGCGACCGAATCGATCGAAAATCGCATTGGCGACCCGGGTTCCTCTGAGGGTGAGGACCTCGACCGCGCTCTTTGCGTCGCCGCTCGTCCCGGTATTCGACAGCGGCGTCTCCAGCGCATGCTCCCAGACGTGAGGGCGATCAGCGAAGCTCATGACGTGTCCGAACAGTGGTGCCCTGTCGTCTGTGAGGAACCCCAACATCCCGGCAATGACGCTACCCAGGGGCTCCTCGCTGTCCTTGACATGGGCCGAGTTGGGGACTTCCAAGTACTGGGGCGTGTGTCCAAGAAGCAACGCGACGCCAAGTTCCTGACAAACGACGTCAAGAGCCGTAGCGCCCTCGTCCCTCGCCGCCGTCACGCCCAAGAGGTTGGATGCGTACTTGTGCAGGATGTTGAAGTCAAAGACGAGGTTCCATAGCCATGTGAACGTAACCTCGGCGTCGCCCACCCCAGGGTAATATCGACTCAATGCGGGGATCTCGTTCTCCTTAAGCATCATCACACTGGGCGGTCCCCGATCCGTTTCCAATCGCCAACCGCCACGGTAGGTCCGCAGTCGCGTCGGTACTTCGACGATGCTCAAGCTGTCGAAGGGATAACGGATCCCGAGGTTTTCCAAGTGTCGTTGCATCTCGACAAGGTGGGGACGTACCACGTCACCGGCACCCGTCAATAGATCGCCATACTGCGAGTGAGAAGCGTGCGTCAGGACTTCGTACTCGACGCCGTCGACGTCCACGGCCTGCCTCTCGAAACGCGAAGCGAATAGGCCCACCTCGGACACGGGCACTCTCGATTCGAAACGAAACGAACCTGGCTCGATTCGTTGACGTCGCCCCACCGCAACCACCAACCAGTCGTCGGGGACATGCACCCTGAGATCGACTTCAAAGAAGTCGCGCGTTCCGCGTGCCGGGTCGTCCCGATGCACATTCGCGCCCACGCTAGGTAGCCAATGAACGGCCGGCATCAAGGCGACGTAGGAGTCGTCGAATATCGCGGCCTCGCGGCCCAAGACGCCCAACCGGTTGCTGGCCGAGACCTTCAACGGATCGACGGCTCCGTCAAGGTGGGCGAACCGCGAGTCGGGCATGCCGACCGCGCGCAAAGAAAGTTCCGCGCGAGACCCAGCCCTCATCGGCACCGACAAAGCCACGGACAACAACCCGTGCCGATGCGCGAATGCCGCATCCGCCCCATTCACCCGCAGAGCCGTCACCCGCATGCCCGGATTGAGAGTGAGTGTCAGCTTGTCGAGGTCGCTCGGGGTGGAGGAGCCCACGCCGCCCTCGTACGAGGAAGTCGCTCGTACGGTCGCCGTCACCTCGATCGCCAACCTCTCGCCTGGTTCGATTACGACGTTGCCGGTCAGTTTCTCGAGGTCCGCTCGTGTTGTCGCGTCCTCGGCGGCCGCGCGGCTATGCACAGCGAGCCACGTTTCCCGCAACTCGATGCCCCCAATCGCGCGTCCCACCAGGAAGACGATGCCGGACACGCCGGCCGCGATGATGAGCGCGCCGCGAACCAGTTGCCGCGAACGAAGCCGGTGGTCTAGCCGCGGGTGGAGAACAGCCGCCAAGGTCACCAAACCTACGGCAACTACCAACATCGAGCCGCGCTGTAGCAATGCCTCGACATCGGCGAATCGCCGTACCAACTCTGACCCGGAATCCGCGAAGTCAGTAACCGGGACAATCGCCCCCACGAGGTAGACCGGGATCCGGGGCGCAACCCAAACCACAGACCCGAGCAGCACCAGTGCGGCCGTTGCCGAAACCAAGCGGTTGCGCATGGCGACGACGAACAGGATCACCACCGAACACCAAAGCAGCAGCGTCGGCAAGGTGTCGATCAAGGCAAAAGCCAAGACCGAAGCCGGTTCCACGGTGCCGCCCACCCCCCATAGACCGGCAGCAATTGCACCCGACGCCTGAACCACGCCGAGGGCCACAAGCACCACGAGCCATGCCGTCAGGGCCAACCCGACGACCTGCCCGCCGATGAGCACTTGATTCGACAGCGGTCTCGAATCCAAGACCTCGGTCATGCCGACGCGGTCGTCCCGGGCACGGGCATCCACTCCGAGGAACACGACGCCAGCCAGAACCGTTGTGAGCAGGTAGGTTCCGAACTGCCCCATAAGCAGATGCGCGGAGGAACGACCGGTCACACCGGGCGAATAACTCGCCTCCATGTAGGCGTAAAACCCGAAGATGGCCAGATTGAGACCGATCGCCAGGACCGCGAACACCCACGTTCGCGCAAGTCGCTGCGCTGTCCGCATCTCAGCGACGGCAACCGCGACCATTGCATGGATCGCGTTAGCCAACTCGAACGTCGTCCACCATCAAACCGGCCCCACTTCGGGTCGTCCTATGCTCCCGCAAGGGCGGCACAAATCGACCGCCGGAAGCGGTAGAGTACGCCTAACTCAACGGGGTTTCGCGATCAGATGCTGACCAGGCGAACACTGTTGGCATTCGGGTTGGCGGCGCCCTGGTTTCCTGTTCGGGCAGCAACCGGCTTCGGTGGTGTCACCGAGGACGAATTCCTGCTCGGGACGTCGGCCGCATTCTCCGGTCCGTCGCGAGGCCTGGGAATCGAGCTCTATCGTGGAGCGACGGCGTACTTCGAACACGTCAACCGAGCGGGCGGTATCGGCAGGCGCCGCATCCGGCAAAGGATCTACGACGACGGCTACCAACCCGACCCCGCGGTCAAAAACAGCACAACGCTGATGCTCGACGACGATGTCTTCCTGCTGTTCGGCTACGTCGGTACACCGACCGTGACCCGGGTGCTGCCGCTCCTGAAGAAGTTCCAGGACCGCGAAATCAACCTGTTCTTCCCGTTCACCGGCGCCGCACCTCAGCGCGAACGTCCCTACGGCGACTTCGCCTTCAACCTGCGCGCCTCCTACGGCCAGGAGACCGCAGGTCTCGTCGACAACTTCGTTGCGGTTGGTCGACGCCGCATCGCCGTGTTCTACCAGGCCGACGCCTACGGCCGCAGCGGCTGGGCGGGTGTGCGCAAGGCACTGGCGCGGCACGGCGAACGGATTGTCGGCGAAGCCACGTACCGGCGCGGCACGCAGTTCACCAGCGTCATGCGCGACCAGGTAAACATCCTGAAGGCGGCGAACCCGGAAGCGGTGATCTGCATCGGTTCCTACGCCGCTTGCGCGGCGTTTGCCCGGGATGCCGTGGACTTGGGCCTCAACGTCCCGTTTGCCAACCTGTCCTTCGTCGGCAGCGAGAACATGCTGAAGCTACTCTCCGAAGGCCGGGACGACGCCGAACGGTACACGAGCCTTCTTGTGAACTCGCAGGTGGTACCGAGCTACGAGGATGTCTCCATTCCAGCGGTCCGGGAGTACCGGGATTTCATGGCGCGCTACAACCCCGCGGTGCCTGCCGAACTGGTAACGGAGGACTACACGCCGTTCCCGCACAGTTTCGTAAGTCTCGAGGGTTTCCTCGACGCCAAGCTGATGGTCGAGATCCTGCGCCGTTTGGGGGACAACCCATCCCGCATGGGCTTGGAGGAAGCCGTGTTCACCATCCGCGACTTCGATCTCGGCATCGGCGAACGCGTTTCCTTCGGTCCCGACCGGCGGCAGGGTCTACAGGGGGTGTACTACACCGTGGTGGACCAAGGGCGATTCGTCACCCTGGACGACTGGGGAGGGAGGTTCGCCAATGTCGGCGCCTGAGCCCTCAGCCGGGGAGCGCGAGGGCCTTGCCCCCTTGCCCCTCCCATGGAACAAATCTTCAACCCATTGAATTTATTGAGTAAATACGTAGGGTCGACGCTATCTTGCCCGTCAGGGCGCGCCGTCGCCCGCACCGGGGAGGTGCCGTTTCGCCGGCAACGGGACGGGACAAGCCCGTCCCCTACGACTCGTTGTTCCCTGCGCTATGGGGCGCTCGCATGAAAGAGCAGGAAGTACCGGATATCAAGGTCAAGAAGCTGTTCCGCAAGACCACCTTCGGCGTGTTCATGCTGTTCGGGGTGATCGGGCTTTCGACATCCATTCTCAACGTCTACACCGTCGATACGCATCTCTCGGAGGAGTACATCAGCAACAGCAAGGGCATCGCCAAGACCATCGCGGATGCCAGCGTCGACATTCTGCTGAACCGCGACTTGGCAGCGTTGCAGTCGCTGATCGACCAATTCCTCGAGATCCAAGGCATCCGTTACATCTACATCGCCAACGAATCCGGCGAGTTCATCGCCCACACCTTCGTGCCGGGCATACCGGAGGAGATATTGCATAGCGACCCCCTGAGTACGGAGACCGTGCAACGCCAGTTGCCCGGCCTCGGTGACTTCGTGGAAGTAGGCAGCCCGATCCTTGCCGGCGTCGCAGGAACCGTCCACGTCGGAATGGACCGGGGGCTTATCGCATTGAAGATCCAACGCGCCATCGGCCAGCAGATGTGGCTCTTCGTCGTGGTCGGGGCCATTGGCGTCGTCGCGGCCATCTGGTTAGTCAACCTAGCGGCGAAACCCATGGCAAGGCTGATGGTCTATGCCGTCGCCCTGGCCCGCAACGACGAGCCGGCGAATCCCGAACTGCTCGACCGGGATGACGAAGTCGGACAACTCGCGCGGTTGTTCCGGCACTTCGCCAACCAAAAGTCGCCGGGAGCTTCCTAGGGAGCATTCGGGATTTCATGTCGGCAAACCGCGCGCGCATACCCAGGATAGTCACGGCGCTACTCTGCACGAATCTGCAGATCTGCCTCGGCACCGTTTACGCCTGGAGCTATTTCCAGACGCTCCTGGTTCGTCAGCTCGGCTGGACTTTCACGGAGACCGCCTGGGCGTTCAGCATCACCATCTTCGCCCTCGGTACGTCCGCCGCTTGGGCGGGTGCCAAACTGCCGAAGCTCGGGCCGCGCAAGCTGGCCCTGGCCGGCAGCGTCATGTTCGCGGGCGGCTACCTCATCGCGAGTCTCGCCTTGTACGGGGACATGCTCTGGCTCTTCTACCTTGGCTACGGCGTCATCGGCGGTGCCGGCATCGGGTTCGGCTACGTCACCCCCGTAGCGACCGTGGCGAAATGGTTCCCCGACCACAAGGGGCTCGCCACGGGCGTCGTGGTCATGGGCTTCGGGGTCGGCGCGCTGTTGCTGAGCAAGGTCTTGGCCCCGGTCCTGGAACTTCGAACCCAGACCGACCTGGTGATGATGTTCTTCTGGCTCGGGATCATCTTCGCGCTGATCCTCATCCCCACGAGTTTGCTGCTCCGCGATCCGCCGGCGGATTTCGCACCCGCCGCGGCGGCGGCCGACGAGACCCCGGACGTCCCGCTGCGCGCCTGCCTGACGTCCACCGAGTTCGTCATCATGTGGCTGGTATTCTTCTTCAATATCTCCGCGGGCATCGCGGTGATCAGCTTCCAGTCGTCGCTTCTGCAGGACGTGTGGGGGCTCTCCGATCCATCCATCGAACCCGAAGTTCTCGCCGAGTACGGCGCCACGCTGATCGCGGTGAGTTCGCTGTGCAACGGCGTGGGGCGGCTGCTATGGGGGTTGCTCTCCGACCGCCTTGGCCGGGTGACGGTGTTTCGCATCCTGCTAGCAAGCCAGATGCTCGTGTTCGGCATCCTCATGACCGAACGCGATCCGTGGATCTTCTCGGCGCTGGTCTGCTACATCCTGCTCTGCTTCGGTGGGGGATTCGCCACGATGCCGTCGTTCGTGCTCGACGTATTCGGCGGCAAGCGCATGTCGACCATCTACGGCGCCATGCTGACCGCCTGGGCCGCCGCTGGAATCTTCGGACCGTTGTACGTCGGCTACCTCAAGGATCAGTATCCCGACCGGGCGGTGATCTACTGCTTCCTCATCGGCATCCTGATCCTCGGTCTCGGCTACGTCTTCACGTACCTCCTGAGCGATGACCGGCTGCGGGTCGGCAAACCCACGGTGGACGACACGTTGCGCGACTTCGGAATCGTGCCGGGGGCGCCACACGGCGCCGATGCTCGCGCATAGCCTTGTGAAGCGATCGGACACGGACGCGCCGACGACCCGCGTCGAACCACGACGTGGCGGCGTGAAGTTCCTGCTCTTGCACCACGGCACCTGCGCGGGTGGCGCGTTTCACTTCCGCATCGCGGACGACGGCGAAGTGCATGCGGAACTCGACGAGTCGGAACGCGGCCAGCATCCACGAAGCATCGGGATCGTGGTCGACGGGGACTTTGAAACGGAAGCCCCGAGCGAGGTTCAGATGGCCGCGCTACGCACTCTTCTGCTCGAACTTAAGCTACGTTATCCGGAATCGGAACTCGGTGCGCACCGCCAGGTCCGGGGTGCCACCAAGACCACATGTCCGGGTAAGCGCTTTCCGATGAAGGCGTTGGCGGAGTGGTCGCACAACGGGCTGTTGCGCGAACGCGACGAGGTGTTGAGACGGGATTTCGAGTCGCAGTATTCGCAGATCTAGGGGCTCGCACCGCCGAACGCCCGCGGTCGGGCGACCGCGCGCCCTTTGGGCGTGTTACGGTCGCCCCTACGCGGCCGAGACCTTCTTCGGCTCGGAACGAAGGTTGCGTATCGCCTCCATTCGTTTCTTCGCCTCCGGGGTCATAAACCGACGGTCCCGCGCGTAGTCCGGTCCGTTTTCGTCCCAGCCCATGTGGTCATTCGCCGCGACTAGCCTTCCGAACTCCGGCGGATTACGGTCGAGCATCTCCTGGGTGACCCGCCACTGGTAATTCTCCTGGTTCTTGAGGCGCCGATGACAGTGGTAGGTGGTGACGTTGAGGCGTAGCCCGTCGGTCTTCTTTTCGAACGCGCCGTGCCAGGTGTTGCCGTGCCAGACGATCAGGGAGCCGGCTTCGGCTTCCACGGGTATCGCCGAGTCCTCTCCTTCGCCCGGGCGGGGCAGGCGGCAATACAGGTGACTGCCCGGGACCATGGCGATGGCCCCGTTCTCCAGGGTGTAGTCCGTCAGGCAATACGCCGCATTGGCCACATCCGAGCAGGCCGGCAGGCGACCATCCCGGTCGGGCGGGCAGTCGCTGTGGAGCCCCAAGGTCTTCCGTTCGCCCTTCCACTTCACGAACGACGTGACGCTGGATATCTGCTGCTGGCCGCGCATCAGGTAGTCGATGAGCGAATAGAGCGTCGGATTCAACACCCATTCCTCGAACACCCGATCCGCCATCAGCAGGTAGAACAGCAGGAACTGGCCGTCCGTTTGCGGTTGCGCCTTGTAGTCTCCGAACGCCCCGTTGCGCTCGAGGTCGAACTCGATGCCCGTGCGCTCCTTGCAGATGCGCAACACCGTAGAGCGCATCCGTTCGAAGAAAGCCTTGTCGGCCACCTTGTCCGGTGGCACCACGGTGAAGCCGTAGGAGTCCAGTTCGAAGACGTTCTCCTCGAGGCGGAGCTCGCGGATCCGCTTGAAAGTCGGATTGAAGGCTTGGGTGTTCTTGAACTCGCCGAAGTCCATCGATCTCCCCCGGACACTTGGATTGGGTAATCGTAAGCCGTTTTGCACCTTGGTGCCGTGTCGTTTGTAATGCACCCATGCGCTTGCACGTCGTCGATGGCACTTTCGAACTGTTCCGGGCCCAGTATTCGAAGCGGCCGGGACGCATCGCGCCTGACGGGATGGACGTCAAGGGAACGGTGGGCGTGGTCGCCTCGATGCTGGGCCTGCTCGACGATCGGGAAGAAGATGTCACCCACATCGCCGTCGCCTTCGACAATCCCATCGAGTCGTTCCGCAACGACCTGTTCGACGGCTACAAGACGGGCGAAGGCATGGACCCGATCCTCGTGGCGCAGTTGGACCTCGTCGAGGAAGCCGTGGCGGCGATCGGCATCACCGTTTGGACGATGGACCGCTACGAGGCGGACGACGCCCTGGCGACGGCGGCGAGACGCTGGCGGAACGAGGTGGCCCAAGTGCGGATCCTGACGCCAGACAAGGACCTTGGGCAATGCGTCACGGGCAACCGCGTGGTCCAGGTGGACCGTATGCGCCGCCGCGTCATCGACGAGGACGGGGTTCGCCAACGCAACGGCTGCGATCCGGCCAGCATTCCCGATTGGCTCGCCCTGGTCGGCGATACCGCGGATGGCATTCCCGGCATTCCCGGGTTCGGGGCAAAAACCGCAGCGGCGCTGTTGACACGGTACGGGACTGTCGAAGCGATACCGGCCCACTCCGCGAACTGGGACGTACCCGTGCGGGGCGGAATCCGGCTCGCCCAGACGTTGAACGAAATGCGCGGCGAGGCGGCGCTCTACAAGCGCTTGGCCACGTTGGCGGAGGACGTGCCGCTCACCGAGACACTGGAGGATCTCCGCTGGCGCGGTGCGGACCGCGAGCAGTTCGAGCGCCTCGACAGACGCTTGGGTGGCGCTACGATGCGACCGCGACGTTGGCTATAGCGAGTAGCCGAAGTCAGGCCGGATCCAGCCGAACGAAGTACCTCGGCGGAAATCCCATGAGGAAACGCATCACCACGCCGAGCGGGTTGTCCTCCGCAACCTGATCGTGTTCTTCGCCCGACACCGGGACCGCGACGTGGTTCAGCGCTTCGCCATCGCCACGCGCAACCTTTACGTTCGGATTGGTCAGCGCCCGGTGGTACCAAGCGCGAGGCCAGTGGTTGACCGCTACGTAGACCCTGCCGTCGCTGGCTAGCTCGGTCAGCACCCTGTCGTGGCTGGTACCGTCCTCGTCGGTCGTGGTTATCGTCAGCGAACCCGGGGGCTCGGGCTGGAAATAGCCGAGCAGGGACTCGAACAGAACCACGATCGCCACGTAGACCAGGAACGCGATACCTATGATCTTCAGTGCTTTCATGGATTACTACAAGCCAGCAACGCAGCAGTACATCGGCGCTCCGCCACAGAGATTTCGCGCCAGCGGAATCTCGGGCGACCGCAAAGCGGTCGCGTTCGCGCCAGCGGAATCTCGGGCGACCGCAAGCGGTCGCGTTCGCGCCAGCGGAATCTCGGGGCGATCACGAAGTGATCGCGTCGTATACTGTCGCGCGTTCGTCGTAATGCTTAACAACCGGAGGCCCAATGTCCACTTCCCTCTACGACGCTACCGTCGGCACCTACCAACAGATCCTCCCCGCGGTCGAGGGCGTGCTCGACAAGGGCCGCGCGCACTGCGAAGCGAACGGCATCGACCTCGATGATGTCATCGCCATGCGGTTGATCGACGACATGCTGCCGTTCCGCTTCCAGGTCATCTCCGTGGCACACCACTCGCTGGGCGCCCTGAAAGGCGTCGAAGCCGGCGTCTTCACGACGCCGCCATCGCTCGAACTCGACTACGCCGGCCTGCAGGGGCTGGTGGCCGACGCGAGAGAGGGAGTGGCCGCCTACACCCGCGAACAGGTAGAAGGCTTCGAAGGCAATCCCATGGAGTTCCGCATGGGCAGCCTCACGATGCCCTTCGAGGCGGAGGATTTCCTGCTGACGTTCTCGCTACCGAACTTCTACTTCCACGCCACCACGACCTACGACATGCTGCGGATGAAAGGCACACAGATCGGCAAGCGGGACTTCCTGGGACGGCTGCGCTTGAACCGCTAGAGTGTGCCGCGTCGCGAATAGTTGATGTCGGGAGGCCGATTTTCGCGCCTGTACCCTGCCTCCGGGTCTCATGTAGGCGGCACATCCTCGACTTGCCGACGCTCTTGCCAGACCAAGCGGCTTCGAGAAGTTCAACGTATTGGTGATACAGGCCGCTAGTGTGCCGCGTCACAAATAGGTTTATGTTTGGAGGGATTGGTGTTCGTGTCGCAACTGACGTCTACGGTTAATCCTCGCCTTTTCGTGCGCTACCCTAACCCGATCCGCCGTGCGGTAGGTTCAAGTTATTTCCGGCGCAGGACGCTAGGAACCGAGGCGGCAGGCCGCCAAAGCCACCTCGTCAATCGTCCGTTCCAGCAGGGCATCTCCCCCGGGACGCCATCCAAGCGCCTGAAGTGCAAGCGTTCGCATCGGGTTGCGCATCGCGTTCTCCGCAGGGCCCGGGAGAGATGGACTGAGCCCAAGCCGGTCCGCCAGCCCCGCCATGATGCGCCGGGTGTCCACGACCGCGTCGGAACAGTTGAACGCCCGTCCCGCAACCTGCCGAGGGGGAGCGGTTAGGAGCAGCCAAACCGCAGCCGCCACGTCCCGGCCGTGAACCTCGGTGGCCAGTCGGGCAGGTGGCAGCGGTTCGCCGCCAATCATCTTGAGTGCGAGATTCAGCCACTTGGTTCGTTCGAGTGGATAGGTCATGCCGTATACGCCCGTGGGTCGCAAGCTGGCGAAGGCGGCCCCGTCCATGGCGGCAAAGGCGCTGGCGTGGGCTTCCAAGGCGAGCTTCAAGGCACCGTAGTGCGAGTCCGGCACGGGACGCGTGTCGTCGTCGACCCAGGTTTCCGACGGCGACGATTGTCCGAACACGGCCCGGCTCGACATCAGCACCAAACGGCTGATGCCTGCGCCCCGGGCTATCTGCATCAGTTCGAGGCCGGCCTGAAGGTTGGCCCGCCAGAACGTCACCAGGTCGTCGCCCTCGCCGCCTCGATACCGGCCAGGCACGTGTTCGTAGGCGCAGTGCACGACGGCATCCGCTCCTTCGACGAGACGCGCCAACGCATTGGCGTCCGTCATGTCGCCGACGACCCACCCGATATTCGACCCCATGCCCCGGCGATCCGACGCAGGGCGTACAAGCGCCCGGATCCCCGTCCCTTCGGCAGCCAGGCGGTCCACGACGAACCGGCCCACGATCCCCGTCGCCCCGGTGACGGCAACTAGCACGGGTCCGGAAGGTCCGGTGGCACCGGCTTGCCGTTAAGAACGGCATGCCAAAGGTCGATCAACGGCTGTAGCTTGTCAGCCTTCGGGTGATTCTCCTGCCAAGGCTTTTCGTACTGGTAGTGAACGACCTTGATACTCGACCAGCGCCACATCTTCGGCAGGTTGAAGTAGACGTACTGCAATGCGTTGTAGGTGTACGGCAGACCGTGCCAATCGGGGAAGTAGCTCTCGAGGAACGTCTGGTCCGTGCGCCGCCAAAAGACATCGGGTATGTCGAGCCGTTCCAGCATGGCGACATGGGTTTCCTCGTTCGGCGCGGCGACGAACACCCCCGAGTTGAGCCGATGCATGTCGGCGAGCGTCTCGTAGAGGTTCGGGGCGGCGGAAAACTCCGGATAGCCGAACAGCTTGTCGATGTTCTTGATGACCAGTGTGTCCGCGTCGAGGAACACGACGCGCCGGTAGCGGGTGAGTTGCCACACCGAGAGCTTGCAGAAGTTGTCCAGCGGGTCGTGGAACGCGGGCTTGTTCCCCTTTGTGTACGGCGCCCTGGCATGCAGCGCGCTACGTTCGTGACGGTCCCGGAATTCCCTGGACAGGACGGGCTGGGCAACCCGTTCGACCAGACAGCCCTCGGCCTCGTGTTCGGCCAACGAACCGGCGCTCTCGGTCGCGAGGATCACCAAGGGCCACTCGCTGCCGACGCCGCGCAACGACCGTGCCAGGGCAAGCGCGCCTAGTCGGTAGTCGGCATTGGTGACCAGCGTGACGTAGGCGAACATGCCGCCTTGTCCCCCAAGTTGCGCGAACGGCCGGGTCAGTTGGCGCCGTTCCGCGCGCCGTTGGCTTCGATCTCGGTGACCAGGTTGGCCGCGATCTCCCGCGTCCAGGCGGACGTGCTCGGAATGCGTGACCGGTCGACGCGGTGGATGTACTTGCCGGCCACTTCGACAAGCTCGGTTAGCAGTCCGGTGTGCAGTTCTATCGGGTCGAGGCCCAAGGCCATGAACTGATCGTTCTTCACGACAAGTTCGTTCTCGGCCGCTTCCTTGCGCGGATTGGGAAGGTAGACGATGTCCGCGCCGGTGAGTTCGCTCGTCAGCTTTGCGAGATCGCGCACCCGGTGCACTTCGGTCATCTGGTTGAAGATCTTCGTGCGCTCGCCGCGTTTCGGCGGATTGGCGAGCGCGATCTCGATGCAACGCACCGAGTCCTGGATGTGGATGAAAGCCCGGCTCTGACCCCCGGTGCCGTGAACGGTAAGCGGGTGGTGCAGGGCGGCCTGGATCAGGAAGCGGTTCAGCACCGTGCCGTAGTCGCCGTCGTAGTCGAAGCGGTTGATGAGTTGCTCGTGACGTCGGGTCTGGTCCGTGTGGGTGCCCCAGACGATGCCCTGGTGCAGGTCGGTAATCCGCACGCCGTCGTTCTTGGCATAGAACTGGAAGAGCACCTGATCCAGGCACTTGGTCATGTGATAGACGCTGCCCGCATCGGTCGGGTAGAGGATCTCGCGGGACGTCTTGCCGCCATCATCCAGGGTCACATCGACGGTCAGATAGCCCTCGGGAATCGACGCGCCCGCCGTGGAGTAGCCGTACACGCCCATCGTGCCCAGGTGGACGACGTGGGCATCGATCTGTGTGGCTACCAGCGCGTTCAGCAGGTTGTGGGTGGCGTTGACATTGTTGTTGACGGTGTAGGTCTTGTGGCGGTCGCTCTTCATCGAGTACGGGGCCGCCCGTTGCTCGGCGAAGTGGACGACGGCATCGGGACGCCACTCGGCGAGCCAGTCCTTGAACCGCTCGTATTCATCCGCGACGTCGATGTGCTCGAACAGCAGCGCGTGCCCGGTGACCTCCTTCCAGATCCGCTGCCGCTCCTGGATGGAATCCATGGGCGTCAAGGACTGGACGCCGAGTTCGGTGTCGATCCACCGTCGGCTGAGATTGTCGACCACGGCTACCTCGTGGCCGAGGTTGGAAAGATGCAGCGTCGTCGGCCAGCCGATGAAGCCGTCTCCCCCAAGTACCGCGATTCGCACGCGCAACGGACTCAAGTACCTACCACACGGGCAGGGTAACGCACTGGTCGGGCTAACCCAAGCAGAACGGCCGTGGGCGCCGTGCGCACGCCCCCTCGTCCCCGTAGACTTGGTCGCGGAACAGTTCCCATGGCCACCCCGACCCCTCCCGAATCCATCGCTCGATCACTCGGCAGTGCCGCGGCACGCTGCTCGTTCGCGCCACCCGTCTGCCACGTCTACAATCCGCTCGACTATGCCTTCGAAGCCCACCGGCAGTACCTTCGCCGCTATTGCCGCCGAGAGGCGGACATCCTGCTGCT
>JAGWBM010000049.1:0-2919 GCA_021295895.1 Pseudomonadales bacterium | reverse complement strand
GATTGGCTCGACATCGCGCAGGGCGTCTCCCCGCCCAAGGACCAGCACCCGGCGCGGCCGATCGAAGGCTTCGACTGCCGCCGACGCGAGATCAGCGGACAGCGCCTGTGGGGTTGGGCCCGGAGCCGCTTTCGTACGCCGGAGGCGTTCTTCGCGCGGTTCTTCATCTGGAACTACTGTCCGCTCGCGTTCCTCGAAGAGTCCGGCCGCAACCGAACGCCGGACAAGCTGCCGCCGTCGGAGCGTCAACCACTGTACGAAGCCTGCGACCGCGGTCTTGCCCGGATCGTCGACTATCTCCGGCCGAGCCTAGTCCTCGGCGTAGGGCGATTCGGAGAAGCCCGCGCCCGCAACGTACTCGGCAACGACGGCATCCGCATCGGACAGGTCCTTCATCCCAGTCCCGCCAGCCCCGCCGCCAACCGCGGCTGGGCGGAACAGATCGAACGGCAACTTGCCGAGCTTGGCGTTGTCCTGCCATAGCGGGCGGTGAGAAATACGGGCGCGGGTCGCGCTATGCTCGCCGCCCCATGGATCGCGTGTTGGAGATCGGGGGGCTCGCGGCCGGTTTCTGTGGCCGCTTGTTTGTCCAATCCGGCTACGAGGTCGTTCGCATCGAAACGGGCTCGGACGACCCCGCCTGGGTCGGTTCCGAGGCCATGGCGATGTTTCTCCACCCGGGGAAACATCGTCTTCGAACGACCGATCCGGGGCTGATCGCCGAACTCGCGTCACACGCCGACATCGTCGTCGCACAAGCCCAGGACGCCGAGGGAATCGAAGCGCTCGGCTTCGACGCATGGACCGCGCCCGTCAAGGCCTCGATCACCCCGTTCGGACGAACGGGCCCGAAGCGCAATTGGCAGGCGACGCCCAACGTGCTGCTCGCCATGGGCGGCTACACCAACCTGATGGGCGATCCCGACCGGGCGCCGCTGACCCTGCCTGGCCACTACCTCGAGTTCCAGAGCGGGTGCCTCGCATTCACGGCCGCGAATGCCTGTCGCCTTGCCGCACAGCGCAACGTCGTCGACATCGGCATGCTGGAAGTGGTCATGGCGCTCAGCCAGTTCACGACCGTGATGTGGCACTGCAGCCGCGTGATCCGCTCGCGCCACGGCAGCGACTTCTACTCGGTCGTGCCCTCGAACCTGTTCCGCTGCGCCGACGGTTGGGTGTACATGAACATCGTGCCGACCTTCTGGGATCCCTTCACGGTATTCCTCGGGCGGCCGGAACTTGCCATCGACGACCGTTTCGCCACCAACGAGAAAAGGATGCGCAACCGGGATGTCCTGCACGACCTGATCGCCGAAGTCCTGGCGCCCCTGACGAGGACCGAGATCGAACAACGCGTCGACGAATGCCGAATCCCGTTGGGGGTCGTGCAATCGTTCGACGACGTGCTCGCCGATCCCCACCTGGCGGTTCGCGACATGTGGCAGACGGTGGAAACCGGCGACGGTAGGTCGCCCAGGTCGCCGCGCTTGCCATGGCGTATACATGGCGAGCGTCGACCCGATCTTGAACTCGCCGAGCCGAGTCCGGGCGACGGCCGGCCCCCAAGGGCGCGTGGGGGCACGCCCTCACGAGAGCGATGGGATCGCCCCTACGGGTTGGTGGCGGAGCGCGGCGACGATGCCTGACGGGCCACTGCGAGGCACCCGCGTCCTCGACCTGACCCATGTCTGGGCGGGACCGCTGGCGACCCGCGTGCTCGCGGACCTGGGCGCAACCGTCGTCAAGATCGAGGCGCCCATGGGCCGGGGGCCGCGCGAGTATCGCGGCGGCATGGCCATCGGTGGCTGGCTCGGCGGCACACCCCCGGCCGAGCCGTGGAATCTGAACGCGGTGTTCGTCAAGCAGCAGCGCAACAAGCAGAGCGTCGCCATCGATCTCAAGCGCCACGACGGTCGCGAGACATTCCTCGAGTTGGTCCGGGAAGCGGACGTCGTCATCGAGAACTTCAGTGCGCGCGCCATGCCCGAACTGGGACTCGACTACGACGACGTCGCCGCTGTGAATGCGAAGATCGTCTACGTCGCCATTCCCGGCTATGGCAGGAGCGGGCCGTACAAGCACCGGGTCGCCTTCGGACCGTCCGTCGAAGGGTTCTCCGGTCTCACCAACGTCATGGGCTACAGCCCCACGGAGCCGCGCAACACGGCGATGGCGCTAATGGATCCGATAACGGCCGTCAACGCCACCGCGGCCGTGCTCGATGCGCTCCGGTGGCGGGAAAGAACCGGCAAGGGGGCCTACGTGGAGATGTCGCTGCACGAAGGCGGCGTCTCCTACTCCGGCCCTTGGTTGATCGAGCACCAACTCGGCGGCCTCATCGAGCCGATCGGCAACCGCCATCCGCAGATGGCGCCCCACGGTGTGTATCCCTGCGCCGGCGACGACGCCTGGATCGCCTTGGCGTGCCGCGACGAGGACGATTGGCAGGCATTGTGCGGGGTCATCGGCGGATTACCGCCCGACGCGGACCTTGCCACGCGTTTCGCCGAACACGACGCCATCGACGGGACGATTGCGCAATGGACGTCGTTACGTTCCAAGACCGATGCGGCCGCAACCTTGCAGGATGCCAACGTGCCTGCGGGTCCCGTGAACGTCACGCCCGACATGACATCGGATCCGCACGTCCAATCCCGAGGGTTCTTCGTTCCCGTCGAACCCGGTCCCACACCGATGCCCGGCAATCCGATCAAGATGCCCGGCATCAGCAGTGCGGATTGGACGCCATGTCCCCGCCTCGGCAACGACAACCGCACCGTGCTGCGCGATTGGCTGGGCTACGACGAAGGCCGTCTAGCCGCCCTCGAGGAAGCGGGCGTGCTGGTCGACAAGCCGCCCAAGTGACCACGACTCCGGTACTCCGCAGCGGCCTGCCGGCGGATCTCGCTGCCGTGCAGG
>JAGWBM010000048.1:9610-22769 GCA_021295895.1 Pseudomonadales bacterium | reverse complement strand
AGGTGGCGGCGCCGCGGACGTGGCTGCTGGAGAAGGGCTGGCGGAGGATCGGGCTGATCGATCCGGCGGAGGTGCCGGGTGTCCAGCGTCGGCGACGGACGTCAATCGCCTAGGCTGGTCGGTTGCTGCCGAGAGAGGGCTGTGACGGATCCATCCCGCCGGTCCAACGCTCGGGGTGAGGGAACGTGGCGACTGATGTCTAGGCTCCGGACCGGCAGGGCGTCAGCCGGATGCTGCCCGGGCATAAATCAACGCGGCTAGGTCAGGTGGTACTAGGCTCAGAGCGCTATAATCCGCAACGCATGGACCAACTGTTCGAATTCATCGTCAATCGCTGGTACCTGGTCGGCGGATTCCTTATCGTCCTCATCCTCTTCGTGCGCAACGAAGTGGCCCGGGGCGGGCACTCCGTCACGCCCCAGGAGCTCGTTAACCTGGTTAACCGGGACCGCGCGGTCGTGTTGGATGTCCGCGATGCAAACGAATACTCCCAGGGCCACATCGTCGACGCGGTGAACGTCCCGCACACGTCCTTGGCAACGCGGCTGTCCGAACTGGAGAAGTACAAGTCGAGACCCGTCGTGGTGGCCTGCAAAATGGGCCAGCACGCCGGTGCCGCGGGGACGGTCCTGCGCAAGGCCGGGTTCGAGAACGTCTCGCGCCTGAAAGGCGGCGTCACGGAATGGCTGAACCAGAACCTACCGACGGTGAGAGGCTGATGGCTGAAGAACAACCCGGCCCCCATCTCGCCATCGAACGGATCTACCTGCGCGATGCGTCCTTCGAGTCCCCGAGGGCACCAGGCGTTTTCGACGATACGTGGACGCCGCAGGTGCAGGTCGACATCAACAGCCGAAGCGCCCGACTCGACGAGGTGCGCCACGAAGTCGTGTTGACGCTGACCTTGAAGGCGCTAATCGAGGACGAGGTGGCGATGATCGTCGAACTCCAACAGGCCGGGGTCTTCAGGCTCGAGGGCATGGACGACGAGATACGCCGGCAGGCTCTCGCCGTGGCTTGCCCGAACGTCCTCTTCCCCTACGCACGCGAGGCGGTGGACGGTCTCGTCACGAAGGGCGCATTCCCCCCCTTCATGCTCGCGCCGATCAGCTTCGAGGCGCTCTACGCCGAGGCGAAACGACGCCAAGCAGCGCAGCAACCCCTGCAGGACGGCGACGGCATCGTCAACTGAAATCCAGCTGTCGCCAGGCTTCGTAGAGGGCGATGGATACCGCGTTGCCGAGATTCAAGCTCGGCGCACGCTTTGCATCCCGGTGCCGGTGCATCGGTATGCGCAATCGCTGATCGCGGGGCAGCGCCTCGAGAATCGAGTCCGGCAGGCCGCGGGTCTCCGGGCCGAACAGCAGCACATCGTCGTCGCGGTACGAAACGGTGTCGTAGCGCCGCGTTCCGCGCGTCGAAAAAGCCAACAATCGTCGCTGGTCGACGGCTGCCGAGAATGTCCCGAAGTCCGGGTACACGGTCGTCGTTGCCAGTGCGCGGTAGTCCAATCCCGCGCGGCGAAGCCGGCCGTCCGTCAACTCGAACCCCAACGGTTCGATCAGCGCAAGATGAGCACCCGTATTCGCCGCCAGGCGAATGATATTGCCGGTATTCGGTGGAATCTCCGGCTCGAACAGGGCGATGGTGAGCATCGGCCGATCATACGTCGATACCAAGGTCCGCGAGTTTTCGCGTCAGCGTGTTTCGGCCCCACCCAAGAAGATTCGCGGCATCGCGCTTGCGTCCCCCCGTCGTCTCGAGAGCGACGCGGATCATGGTCGATTCGAACGCCGGGGTGGCCTCCTCCAGGATGCCGGTGCCTCCGCGTTTCAACTCTTTCCTTGCCCACGATGCCAGCGACGATTGCCAATCGCGCTCTACGTCCGTTTCCGTGGTGCCCTGCAGTTCCGGGGGTAGGTCGTTCACATGTACCTCCCGACCCGGCGCCATGACGGTGAGCCAGTTGCAGGTGTTCTCCAACTGGCGAACGTTGCCCGGCCAGTCCAAAGTCTCGATAAATTCCAAGGTCTCCTTGCGCAGAACCTTGCGCTCTCCGCCAAAGTCCCGCGCCGCCTTGTTGAGAAAGTGCTCGGCGAGCAAGGGGATATCGGACCGGCGTTCCGCGAGCGTCGGCACGTGTACGCGGATAACGTTCAGGCGGTGGTAGAGGTCTTCGCGGAAGGTCCCGTTCGCGACCAGGGCGCGCAGGTCTCGGTGGGTGGCGGTGATGATCCGAACGTCCACCTTGACGCTGGTTCGGCCGCCCACCCGGTAGAACTCGCCCTCGGCAAGCACACGTAGCAGACGGGTCTGGGCTTCCGGCGGCATGTCGCCGATCTCGTCGAGGAAGAGCGTACCGCCGTTGGCTTGTTCGAAGCGGCCGATGCGCTGGTCCTTTGCCCCGGTGAACGCGCCTCGTTCGTGGCCGAATAGTTCCGATTCGATCAACTCGCTCGGGATGGCCGCCATGTTCAGCGCGACCATTGCGTTCGGCGTACGCGGACTGTGCCGATGCAGTGCCCGCGCCACCAATTCCTTGCCGGTACCGGAGGCCCCCTCGATCATGACCGTAATATTCGACTGGGCCAGTCGGCCAATGGCCCGGAAGACCTCCTGCATCGCCCCCGCCTGTCCAATGATGTCGGGAACGTCATCCACGTGGCTGGGGTCCGTCCTGGACTGTGGACGGCGGACGAGCACGGCGCGACCGACGGTGGCCACCGCCTCGTCGATGTCGAAGGGCTTCGGCAGATATTCGAAGGCGCCCGCCTGGTACGAACTGACCGCGCTGTCCAAGTCCGAGTGCGCGGTCATGATTATCACGGGCAGCTCGGGGTGGCGGGCCGCAAGGACCGACAACAGCTCCAATCCGTCGCGTCCCGGCATGCGGATGTCCGAGACGACCGCATCGGGCGTCTCGTAGTCCATGCGGTCGAGCACGTCATCCGCGCGTTCAAAGGACTCGGTTCCGTAACCCGCCTGGGACAGGGCACGTTCCAGGACCCACCGGATCGAACTGTCGTCGTCGACGATCCAGACCCGCTCATTGGCCATGGGTGGGCTCCTCGACTGCCGCCGTTTCGCTGATGGCCCCGTTGGCCACCGCCGACGGTCGTGGCTGGCAGATTGGCAGGTAGAACGAGAAGACCGTCCGACCCGGTTCGCTTTCACACTCGATCAGACCGTTGTGCTGCGCGATGATGGTTTGTGTGATGGCAAGGCCAAGGCCCGAACCCTCCGGCCGACCGCTGATCATCGGGTAGAAGATCCTGTCCGCGATGTCGGCGGGAACTCCCGGCCCGTTGTCGATGAAATCGACGTTGGCCACCAGCCGATGGCGGTTCTGGCCGATCGTGAACTGCCGGACCACTCGGGTCTCGAGTCTGATGCACGCGTTGGGTGTGTCCCTAACCGCGAGGGTGGCATTGGCCAGGACATTGAGTGTCGCCTGGACGAGCCTTTCGAAGTCCGCCTCCACGTCCGGAAGGCTTACGTCGTAGGACCGTTCGAAATTGACGCGCGCGGGGCTCTCGGCCTCGAGCAGCTTGACGACACGCTCGATCACATGATGCACGTTCACCGGCTCGAAGGACACCTCGCCGTTGGGCCCCGTGATCCGGTCAACCAGGTTCCGTAGCCGATCCGCCTCGGAGATGATCACCGAGGTGTACTCGCGCTGCTCCTCGTCTACCAACTGCCTGTCCAGCAGCTGGGCGGCGCCCCTTAGGCCCCCGAGCGGATTCTTGATCTCGTGGGCCAACCCCCGGGCCAGTTTGCGCACGGTCTCCTGCAAAGTAACGTGGCGCTCGTCACGGTCGATGCGAATGAACCGGTCGAGCCGCTCGAACTCGACCAGGAGTTCGGTCTCCGACAGTGGTGAGATCGAGTAGTTGACGCGGATCAGTCCGTCGACGACGTATAGCGGCACCTCGCGCTTCGTGAACGGCTGCCCGGTGTCGAGCACGCTCTGAAGCACGGTGGGTGTCGCGTGCGAGTCTTCCATCAGTTTTTCGAGCGGAATTCCGATGGTCCGGGTATCGCTGCGCCCGAACAGCGATTGGGCCGATTGGTTCAGATAGGAAATCCGGAACGATTGGTCGCTCGCGGCATCGACCACGACTACCGCCGTGGTGAGCTGATCGAGAATGTCTCGATAGGTGGCCACAATGGGGTGTTCAGCAAGAAACGTTCCACGCATCCGTACGCTCCCGGAGCGTCTTGAGCGGTCTAATCCGCCCAGGCGGTTGCACCAACTTAGTGCATTACACCTAGGTTGGTCAAATTTGGTGCGTCGCGTTGCGGGCTGTCAGGCTGCGCCGACTCCATCAAGACGGGACACCACAAGGGTGTCCCCAGGGTGTCCCCTACGCGACCTCCAACGTTGTCCCAGGGTGTGCCCTACGCGACCTCGATGTGGAATCGATAGTCGTCGGCACGTTGTTCCGAGACCAGAAGCCGATGGCCGTGTACTCGGCACCAGGCGGGAATGTCGTGCAAGACGCCGGGATCCGTGGCGACGACTTCAAGCACTTCTCCGACCTTGAGCTTCCTGATTTTGTCCTGCGTGCGAATAACCGGCAGCGGACACAGCAGTCCACGGGCATCGAGTCTCGTCGTGGGTCTCGTGTGGGGACTCGGTTCGCCGCTCATTGCAGCCGATCCAGCCAATTCAGCCGCCGACGTGCCAGGCGGGTTCGAGTTCCGTCGGGAGCAAGGGGGCGACGCGCAGTTCGCTCGAAGTACCCGAAGGATGATGTACGTTCACACTCACCTCCGCCGCGGTGCGCCCCTGGGAATAGCGTGCGGCGATACGTGCCGCGAGCACGAGGTCGCCATCGGTCGGTTCGCCGTCGATCAAGGTCAGCGGTCCGGTATGGCTCACCGTGTTGATGTGGACGAACCGCCGCCGGTAGCCGGAGAGGAAGTTGTTCTCCCCTTCTTCCCGACCGACGATGAGCTTGTAGTGCGGTGCCGGTCGAATGTGTCGGCCGACCTTGAGCAGCATGATGTCGTCGAAATCGTAGTCGCGCACGCCGCGCGCCTCCCACAGGTCGGCCAACTTGCCGGCGTAGCGTTCGTCGGTCAGAAAACAGCAGCCACCCGCGGGTTGCGCGTAGTCGCTGAAACCGAAAGCGTCGGCGAGTGCCATCTGCGGCTTGCGGTCCCGGCCGTGGAAACCGAAGAGCTTGTCGCGGTCGACCCAGCCCTCCCGCTCGGGGAGCGTCGGCGGCAGGTTCAACGCACACAGCGGGCGAAGCAAACGGTCGCCCGCGCCCGATTCGCGGGCGATAACGGGCATGGTGTCGGCACGTTGCGACTTGGGACGCTGGCCGATGACCTCGCCCGTGATCACGAAGTCGAAACCCCGATCCAGTACGTCCTGGGTGAGCGCCTTGTTGACCATGAAGATCTTGCAGTCGAGGCAGGGATTGAGGTTCGCCCCGTAGCCGTGCTTCGGATTCAGGACGATGTCCTTGTACTCGTCGATGACATCGATGATGTGCAACTTGATACCCAGTTGCTCGGCGACCCACAGTGCATTGTTTCGCTTCTGCCGCGATCGGTCCTTCTTGCGGATGGCATGGGTATGGCCCTCTACGCAGAATCCCGTGAAGAAGTTGATGCCTTCGACATCGACCCCTTGGTCGAGAACGACCTTGGCGGCCAGCATGGAGTCGAGGCCGCCGGAAATCAGCGCAGCCGCTCGTTTTGGCGCGTTCGCGTTTTTGTCATGCATCCCCATCGACGCTATTTTACTCCTGAAGACGGAGGAGGTTTCTTGCGCGCGTTGCTGCAAAGAGTGAGCGAGGCGTCCGTGTCGGTCGCCGATCGCGAGATCGCGAGGATCGACCACGGTCTGCTGGTGTTCGTTGCGGTGTTCCGCGATGACGACGAAGTCGCCGCCCGGCGATTGGCCGAACGAACCCTCGGGGCCCGGATCTTTGCGGACGGGACCAAGGCGATGAACCGATCCGTGCTCGACACCGGCGGTGCCGTACTCGCGATCTCTCAATTCACCCTGGCCGCGGATACCCGGCGCGGCAACCGACCGAGTTTCGGGCCTGCCGCACCGCCGCCGGTCGCCCAGGAACTCTACGACCGCTATGTCGAGGCGCTTCGCGAAGGTTCTCCTAACGTCGCCACCGGCGAATTCGGTGCCGATATGCAGGTGTCGCTGATCAACGACGGGCCCGTGACGATCCTGCTCGACGTCCCACCACACCCTTGACCGGCCGAATGAGACGGGCTCCCGTCCTGTAACCCGGTGCCCCAATCAGCCGGCCGGCAGCTCGACAAGCCTCCACTTCACACCGCAGATGAACAGCTCATCGAATTTCCTGTCGACTCCCGGAACCGCCCATAGATCCACGCCGACAACGCCGGTCTTGCGGCCAGGTCCCGGCTCGACGAACCGCATGGTCTGGCCGGCCGCCAGCTTCAGGGTCGCGGGTTGGGCCGGATCAATTGCGCACCCGGCACCGAGTCCACGCAACCAGCGTTGACACATCTCCCCCGGTTCAACGTCGCGGGGCGCGATCTCGACGGCGGCGAAGCCCGTCGTCACACTGCCGTGGGGTCGCGCATCAACCCCGTTCTGCCAAGTGTTCCCCGCCGGGAAGTAGGCACCCTTGTTCCTCGGAAAGTCGCCATGACCGGGGAAGTTCTCCTGGATCTCCGCCAGCGTGCCGAAGTCCCTCGGGTGGAACTGCACGTTGACGCCGGACACTGTACCGGGCTTTTTGGGCAGGGGCTCGCCGAGCACGTAGCGCCCCGCTTCCACGCCGGCCAAGCCCGAACCCGGCGAGCCGGGGCAAACGTTCCAATCTCCCGCAACGATCCCTATGCCGGCGCCCTGCGCCGACATGGATCGCGAGGCCACCGAGACGTCGGGAACCTGGACGATTGCCATGTAGCCGCAGTCGCCGTTGCGATCCAGAAGCCTGGTCTGGGTCGTGGATCGTTCCCAGGCGAGGTCCGTGGGGCAGACAGTCTCCAAGAACGAGTCGCCAAGGCGGATGTGCGTGTTGGTGAGATTCCCGCCCGCGGCCATTCGAGGGTCGCGGAACACCACGGGCGCATCAAACGCGGTACACAGCAGGTTGGACGTCCACTCCAGATCCCGCGCGAGCAGGCAAATCTGACGCAGGCGTAGTACGGGGTCGGCCGTCATTTAAGGGTCTCCTCCTCTTCTTCCTCTTCTTCCTCTTCTTCCTGTTCTTCCTGTTCTTCCTGTTCTTCCTGTTCTTCCTCTTCATCGTGTGGCTTTTCCACCATCCGGGCGAGGATGATCCCGATTTCGAACAGCACCCAGGCCGGCACTGCCAGGAGAATCTGGCTGATCACGTCCGGTGGTGTCAGCAACATGCCGACCACGAAGCAGCCGACGATGACGTACGGGCGCTTGCGCGCCATGGAACGGGCAGACGTCAAGCCGGTCTTGGCGAGCAGCACAGTCGCGACGGGAATCTCGAACGCGACGCCGAATGCGAAAAACAACTTCAGCACGAAGTCGAGATATTGGTTGATGTCCGTGGTCGGGGTGACACCGGTCAGCCCCTGGCTCGCGAAGAACACGAAAATCAGGGGGAATACCGCGTAGTAGGCGAAGGCCATTCCGCCGTAGAAGAGTGCCGTGCTCGACACGAGCAGCGGAATGGCGAAGCGTTTCTCGCGAAGGTACAAGCCGGGCCTGACGAATCCCCAAAGCTGCTGCAGCACGTAGGGGATGGTGATGAACACCGTGACGTAGAGACAGAGCTTGAGCGGCGTCAGGAAAGGCGACGCCACCTGCGTTGCGATCATGTCGCCGGGCAGGGCGTCGCGCATCGGGCCCGTGACGAAGTCGAAGATCTGGTCGCTGAAGTAGTACACCGGAAAGAACGACACGAATACCACCAGGATGCTGCGCAGGATGCGGGTACGCAGTTCCAGGAGGTGGGACAGGAACGGCTGCTCGTCCGCGTCGACCTGTTCGTCGTGGGCGCGTTCCGGGTCGACCGCGGTGGCGGGCTCCGTGCCGCCCGACTCACCTTTGTGGGTGGCCTCGGCCGCATCCACGATCGCCCCGGCGTTCGTTTCGCCATCTGACGGCTTACGCCGCCACAAGCGGGCAAGACGCCTAGGCAGTCTGTCCGTCGTCGTCGGCCTGCCGCTCGTTGCGGCGGCTGTCTCCGTTTTCGTCGCGCGCCGCCACCGGCCGGTCAGCAGCTTGCGCCATCGGTTCTTCAATGCGGTTGATATCCTCGCCCATGGCCTGGACCTCGCGCTCGACGCGTTTCACGTCGGCCATGACCTGTTCATTGTGAAGTTGCCTGCGAACCTCGTCCATACCGATCTCCCGTTCGATCTCGGTCTTGACGTTGTAGAAGTTGCGCCGCAGCCGGCCGATCCACAGTCCGAGCGTCCGCAGGGCACCCGGCAGCCGCGACGGACCTAGAATGACAAGCGCCACCACCGCCGCAAGAAAGAACTCCGGAAAGGAGAAATCAAACATTGTGTGGCTTATCGGTGCGCGTCGCACCCGGACTCGCCGATGCCTCCTGGCCTTCGTGCTCGAGAGCCTCGGCACCGGCTTCGTTCTCGCGCACGGCCTTGCGGAACCCCTTGATGGCGTTGCCGAGTTCGGAGCCCAAGCTCTTGATGCGTTTGGGGCCGAACACGACCAACACGATCAATAGAACCACCAGG
Organism: Pseudomonadales bacterium; assembly: GCA_021295895.1. Classification (GTDB taxonomy): domain Bacteria; phylum Pseudomonadota; class Gammaproteobacteria; order Pseudomonadales; family Azotimanducaceae; genus VXYL01. The sequence goes on along the minus strand of JAGWBM010000048.1, from coordinate 14,078 downwards.
ACGATCACGAGTTCCTTGGGGCCGAACATGGCACCTCCTCAAGCGTTTAGTGCGAACCGAATTGGAGTCTGTCGGAATTGGGGTCGAGCGGCAAGTGCGCGCCTACAGGGCGCGTTGGAAGACGCGTCGCCGCGTGCGAGATTGCCGAATATCCAAGTCCGTGGGCAACCGTCCGGCTTCTACCGAGTCCTCCCACGCCCTTGTGGCGTCCCGTACCGTTTAAACCGATGCCATGGGGGGCAGGAAACGGCTGTGGGTGGTCGGTCAGGCAGCGAACACGTAGCGCAGCGGCCAGTCCTTGGCTTGGGAGATACCGATTCGCGGGGTCGTCCTTACCTCGGAGACATCGTGGTCACCGCCGAAGATCGAGACCTTTCCCTTGCCGCAAAGGTCCTCGCCGTAGTGCAGCATGTCGATGGCCAAGGCTTGGCACAGTTTCCCGGGGCCGTCTGTCAGGCGCGAGTCGGGCACGTCCCCGCGCCGGCTCCGCATCAGACCGATTCCGGCTACGGGCTCGACGGCGCGGACGAGCACGCATCCCGGTACGCCTTCTTCCTGCACCACGACGTTCAGGCAGCGGTGCTGCCGGGTACGGTAGACGTACGCATGGCCCGGAGGCCCGAAAAGTACTTCGGTACGCTTGGTGCGCCCGCGGTAGGCGTGGGCCGCGGGATCATCGGCCGCGAGATAGGCCTCCGTCTCCACGATTCGACCCACCGCCTGGCCGTGTGCGAGCAACGTGCCCAGCAACCCGGGCGCCACGAGCCGGGGGTCGCGGGCGTAGAACGACCGGTCGAGGGGTTGCCAATCTCGCTTGGTCATCGCCGTCGCGCGAGCGGGAGGGCTGCACAGCGTACAACAGCCACACGGCGGCTATACTCCATCCATGGAACTGCGACCCGCGCTGCGGATGCCCTGATCGACCGTTCTCGCGGAACGGGTATCGCGTGCACGCATCAAGGGTAGTACTCGAAGCGAACGAGGAGCGTACCGTCCAAAATCACGCAGACGAGCACGATCACCAGGGCATGCTGGCTCGTGCCTTTGCGCTGATTGCGTCGTTCATGCTCATCGAAGCCGTCGGCGCCTGGATCAGCAACTCCCTGACCCTCGCAGCGGACGTTGGCCACATGTTCCTGGACGCCTCGGCGCTGGGTTTGGCGTGGTTCGCCATGCGGTTGTCGCGCCGTTCCCACGACGACAAGCTGACCTACGGGTATCACCGCTTCCAAGTGCTCGCCGCCTTCGTCAATGCCCTGGCGCTGTTCGGTCTCTGCACGTGGATACTCGTCGAGGCCGTCGGACGCCTGCGCGCGCCCGAAGCCATCGCCCCGTTGCCCGTACTCGGCGTCGCCACCGTCGGTCTTTTGGTCAACCTCGTTGCGTATCGGATGCTGCACCGCTCCGACAATCTCAATGTCCGGAGCGCCGCCCTGCACGTGCTCGGCGACCTCCTGGGATCGGTTGCCGCCATCGCCTCGGCATTGGCCGTCCTGTGGTTCGGGTGGCGCTATGCCGACCCGATCCTGGCGCTGCTCGTCGTGGCCATCCTCGTGCGCGGCGCGTGGCGGGTTCTGCGGGATGCCGGGAGAATCCTGCTGGAGGCCACGCCCCAGGGCATCGACATCAACGCCGTGCGTGCCGCATTGACGCAGATCGCCGGCGTACTCGAGATCCACCATGTCCACGTTTGGGCCCTGACCGGCGAAAAACCCATGTTGACCTTGCATGCCAGGGTCGCCGAGGACACGGACGAACAATCCGCTGTCAGCCGTGTGAAAGCGGTACTGCGTACCACCTTCGGCATCGATCACTCCACGGTTCAGGTCGAACGCGGCGACTGCCCCGATGAGGCGGGCGCCCCGTCGGGCCCGCAACCGCTACCCCAATAGCTCCAGCGCACGATCAATAAGCGGCGCCATCGAGTGCTTCGTCGCCTCCCACGACGGGTCGACACGCTTAGCCCGGCGATGCAGGCTCAGGTTGAAGCCGGTGATGATGGCGAACTTGTAGGCCGCGAGCGCGCGAAACCAGTTCAGGTCCGGGAGCGGGTCGCCATAGGCTTCGACATAGAGCCCCATTAGCGTTTCGGGGTCGAGGAACATGGGACGCTCGCCCGCTCCCTTGGCCCAGGCATCGCGGTCGCTGAACGTGCAGATCCAGCCCACATCGTTGAGTGTCGCGCCGATTCCCGTCAGCTCCCAGTCGATGACGGCAAGCAGGTCGGGTGAACGTTGTGGCGTCGGCATCGAGAAGAACAGGTTCGAGGTCTGGAAATCACCGTGAAAGATGCCAACCGGTGCATCCGGGGGCAGTGTTTCCAACAAACGCCGGCGGCAATCGGGCACACGTGCGAGGCATTCGGGGTCAGCGGCGCGTTCGTAGAATCGATCCCATCGCTCCACGTCCTCGTTGAACGGGACCGGTTCGCCCAGATAGGGTGCGCGGGCGAAATCCACCTTGTGGATGCCGGCGAGCGCCGTCATGACCTGACGCCCCATGGTCAACAGGTCATCGTCGTGAAGGACGGAGGCCCACTCCCCCGGGCCCAAACGCAGCACGTCGCCGTCGAGTTTCGGCACCACGAAATACGGACAACCGAACCACGCTAGCTCGTCGCCAGACCAACGCACACGGCAGTGGGGTACCTCCGTCCCTTCGAGCGCGTCCAACGCCGCCACCTGGCGCAGCACGTCGGCGGTACCACGCCAGTTGACGTTCGGCGGCGGCAGGCGCATGAACCAGGACTCGGCATCGCCGTTTGTCGGCGCCACGCTGAATCCGTAGGAGAACCCCGCGTGGCCCGGCATCGTGTGCACATCAAAGACGCGAACGTCGCGACCGTACTTGGCGCGGCAAAACCCAACGAGCCGGTGTGCGAGCTCCTCGAGGCGCACGAGAGCGATCTATACCGGCGCCGGGCCCGGAAACTGATCTCTCAACAGGCGCTTCAGGATCTTGCCGGAGGGGTTGCGGGGTAGCACGTCGACGAATGTCGCGCCCTTGGGTTGCTTGTAACCCGCCAGTTTGCCCCGGCAGAACTCGAGCAAGTCGGCTTCGGTCAGTGCGTCATCGCTCTTTACCGCCACCACGAACGGAGATTCGCCCCAACGCTCGCTGGGTTGGCCAATGACGCCCGCCTCGCTGATGCCCGGGTGGGTTTGCAGCACGTTCTCGATCTCCGCCGGGTAGACGTTCTCGCCACCCGAGATGATCATGTCCTTGATGCGATCTTCGATGTAGATGAACCCGTCGGCGTCCATGCGGGCGACGTCGCCCGTGTGCAGCCAACCGTCGACGAGCGTTTCTGCTGTCGCCTCCGGTCGGTTCCAGTACTCACGCATGATGTGCGGCCCCGCCACCAGCACCTCGCCAGGCTCCCCGGGCGGGCAATCTTCGCCGGCCGAGTCAACGATCCTCACATCGGTGTGGTAGAAGGCCTTGCCGGTCGAGCCGATCCGTTTGAGCGCGTTCTCGGCGTCGATGAGTGCGGCCGGGCCGCACGATTCGGTCAGTCCGTAGACCTGGTGGATTTCCAGCCCAATCTTCTCGTACGCCTCGATCAGGGCCTCCGGCACCGGTGCCGCCCCGGACATGCACCAGCGCCAGCGCGAGTAGTCGAAGTTCTCGAGGTTCCGAACTTGCAGCATGAAGTTGAGCATGGCGGGCACCGCCAAGCCCACCGTAATCCGTTCCGCGTCGACGATCTGCCATGCCGATACCGGGTCGAATGCGCGCATGACGACGCTGGTTACGCCGCGGTAGATGCACATCGTCAGCGGGGTCAGCGCCCCGACGTGGAACATGGGCAGCGGCGACAGAAAGCGGTCACCATCCTCGAAGTAGGTCGTCGCCGCGATGGTGATGCACGCCCAAACGCAGGTGTTGTGGGTGTGCACCACGCCCTTGGGCAACCCCGTCGTACCCGAGGTGTACATGATGTAGAGCATGTCGTCGTCGCGGGCGCCGATCGCCGGTTCCGACGAATCCGCCGCATCCCGGAACGCCCGGTAGTCGTCAGCGAAATAGGCGACGTCGCCGTTCGCGACCTGCAGCCACTGGTCGATATCGATCTTGTCGCCCCGCGAGTGCAGATCGGCGACGGTGTCGACGAAGTCGTCGTCGAAGATAAGACGCGTCGTGCCGCTATCCTTGAGGATGAACTCCAGTTCGTCGGCGACGAGGCGCCAGTTCAGGGGCACCACGACGGCCCCAATCTTCGCCAAGGCAAAATACGCCTCGACGAAGTCGGCACTGTTCATCAGCAACAGCCCAACCCGCTCGCCCTGCCGCACGCCCGAATCTACGAAGGCATTGGCCACCTGGTTGCAGCGCGCGTTGAGCACGCTAAACGTCAATCGCTCACCGCCGCCGCCGTCGACATAGGCCTCCCTGTCCGGTGACAGGAACGCCCGCTTGGTCAGCCACCACCCGATATTGTTTTCCATTCGTTGAGCCCGCGCCTGTT
>JAGWBM010000048.1:0-9490 GCA_021295895.1 Pseudomonadales bacterium | reverse complement strand
TCGGGATCCGGCATCAGCATGAACTCCGGGTACGCTTCGATACCCAACTCGCCGGCGTCCTGGCCGACCTCCTCCACCTCGCGCGATACCCTCGCGCCGAAGGTCTTCTCGATGATGAACCAGACCAACAGCGAAACCCCGAACACGAAGACGCCGATAACCAGCACGCCGATCAACTGCGAAACAAAATACGCGCCGCCGGCGATGCACGCGGCAAGGGTTCCCCAGATGCCGGCGAATAGGTGGGCAGGTACGGCGCCAACCACGTCGTCGATCTTCATCTGTTCGAGAAACTTGATCCCCGCCGTGCAGATGATCCCACCCACTAAGCCGATGAATATGGCCCATCGGTGGTCGATGATGTCCGGCGCCGCGGTAATCGATACGAGCCCGGCGATCGCGCCGTTCAGACCCGCCAACAGGTCGACGCGGCCGAGCAAGGGTCGCGACACGGCGATGGCGGCGATGACGCCCGCCGCAGCGGCGAGATTCGTGTTGACCAGGATGTTGGCCATTGCCACGGCGTCCGCTGCGCCACCGAGTGCCAACTGCGACCCGCCGTTGAACCCGAACCAACCGAGCCACAGGATGAACACGCCCAAGGTCACGATCGGAATGTTCGACGGCACGGTCGGCTTGGCGGTGCCGTCGGCACGGAACTTCCCGAGCCTCGGTCCGACGATCAAGGCACCGGCAAGCGCTGCCCATCCTCCGGTCGAGTGCACGATGGTGGAGCCGGCGAAATCCGTAAAGGCGGCCCCTGTCCACTGGGCGAGCAGGCCTTCTTCACCGCCCAGCCAGCCGGTGCCCCAGGTCCAGGCGCCAATCACCGGATAGATAAACCCCGCCAGTACCGCCGTGAACAGGAAGAACGACCAAAGCCGAACGCGTTCCGCCAGCGTACCCGAGACGATGGAGGCGGTCGTCGCCACGAACACCATCTGGAAGAACCACTCGGACATCTTCGAATAGCCGTTTCCAACAACGGCATCCTTGGCGCCCGCATCGCCCCCGAGCAGGGCGACTTCCTCGGCCGAGGGCCCGTAGAACAGATCGAACGAACCGAACCACGATCCCACGTCGGTATACATGAGGTTGAAACCGATGAAGAAGTACATCAGCCCGGCGATCGAGTAGAGCCCGATGTTCTTCAGGCAGATCATCGATGCGTTCTTGGTGCGCACCGAACCGGACTCGAGCATCGTGAATCCCGCGCACATCCACATCACCAACGCGCCCCAGATCAGGAACGAGAAGGTGTTGAAGACGAACTGGGATTCTTGGTCCACGGCGGCAGACGCGGGCACCGCCAGGAAAACAACGCAGGCCGCCAACCCCTTGCCCAAGTGCCTGCCGGACTTGGTGCGCAAGCGGCAGCCCATCGTGTGGACGGCTCGCGTACTCGCGAGACGCGCTAGCGACTGAACAGGAAAACGATTACTACCCGAGCAGCAAAACATGTCCCCCCGACGTGCGGCTGACGCACTCTGATCATACGACCAAACGGGGACACCACGAAAGCAAGCCGTCGGTGTCTAAGTTTGAGACGTCGGTGTCTCAGTTTGAGACGTCGGTGTCTCAGTTCGACGCCCCGTAAGGTCGGTACGTTGGCTTAGTCCGGGCTAGGCGTTCGTGTCGGCTCGAGTGGCAGGCGGATGCGGAATTCGGTGAAAACCCCAACTTCGGAGTCGACTTCGATGTGGCCGCCGTGCCTCGTGATGATGTCCGCCGTCAACGACAGGCCGAGGCCGGTGCCCTTGCCGGCGTCCTTGGTAGTCACAAAGGGTTCGAACATGCGCTGTCGTAGTTCCGACGGGATGCCGGGACCGTTGTCGCGGATCGTGAACTCCACGGCGTCGTCCAAACGGCGGCTCGCGATGTCGAGCTCGGGCTCGTAGTTGGCGCCCAACTCCGCGCACTTCTCCTCGATCGCCTGGCAAGCGTTGGTCAGGATGTTCAGGAACGCGCGACTGATGTCCTGGGGCACCACCTCGACCATGCCGACCTTGTCGTCGAGCTCGTCCGACATGGTTACGTTGAAATCCGTGTTCTCGGCCCGGATGGCGTGGTACGCGAGATCCCGGTATTGCTTGACCAAGGCGTTGAGATCGGTATCCCGCCAAACCCCCGGTTCAGCACGCGAGTGCTCGAGCATGTTGCGCACGATGCCGTCCGCACGTCCGCTGTGCTCCCGGATCTTGCCCAGGTTGACGCGGAGATCGTCGAGAATCTCTTCGACCTCCTCGGCCATATCGGCTTCGTCGTCGCCCGCCTCCTCGAGTATCTCGCCAATCTCGTCGACGAGTTCCGCAGACACCTCGGAGAAATTGTTCACGAAGTTCAACGGGTTCTTGATCTCGTGGGCTACGCCCGCCGTCAACTGGCCTAGGGAAGCCAGCTTCTCCTCGGCCACGATCTGCTCCTGCGCCTTGCGTAGCCGATCCATCGCCTGTTCAAGATCCTGGTTCTTCACATCCAGTTCCTGCGCCAGCTTCTCGACCAGGTTGAGCCGCTGGACCTCCAAGGCGTAGCGGCGGAAGACCTCCAACGCATTGGCCATGTCGGTGACCTCGTCGTTGCCGGTCGCCACAACGGGCACTTCGAGGTCGCCCCCCGCCATGTCGCGCATGTTTCTGGCAAGTTCGACCAAGCGGCGGATCAGGTGCCGGCCAACAAATAGCCAGCCAATGAGAACCGCGCCGACGACGCTCACCAAGGTGAGCGCCACAAGCAGGACGATGCCGGTGGCGGCGGCCTCTTGGGATCCCGTGTTGACGGCAACGGCCTGGCGATTGACCTCGCCCACCAGCTTTTCCATGTCGGCGAGCAGCAACGTCGAGGCCTCGCGACCGTCTTCCAGGGCCGCCGTCTCGCGCTCCAGCCGCTCAAGCGTCTCGCGGCGAAGAGCTAGCACGCCATCGACCGACGAGCCGATCTCGACCAGCCGCCGCATGTCGGCAACCGGCCCTGCCTGGTCTGGACGTGCCGCCAAGCGGCCGCTGACCCGCATGATGCTCTGCGCAGCACTCTGGAACCGCTCCTCGATGGGCCCGAGAAGATCCCGGTCAGACAGTACCAACGCTTCGCCGAGCAACAGTCCCGCGAGCGTCGTCTGGTGGTTGATCTCGATTAGGTCCCGGTAGTGGGCAAGCTCGTTGTCCCAATCGCGTTGCGACAGCGGTTCGGCGGCATCGTCGAGATCGCGCAGTCCGGTCACCAGGTAAAAGCCCTGGTCATCGATCGCCGCACCGGTGCTTCGCTCCAGGCGTTTGTTGATGACGCCAAGCTCGTCGACCAGCACCTCGAGAGACGCCCTGATGTCCAGGCGGCGACCCGACGAATCGTAGATCTCGTTCAACAGTGTCTCGAGCATGTCGAGACGTTCGGAGAGCGCCTTCGCCTGTTCGCTGAAGGACTCGCCTGCACCGATTGCCGCAACCATGCGGTTGAGTTCCTGGCGTCCCTGCAGCACCTCGTCCGCGACCCTCTGGTGTTCTTCCGGCGACGATGCCGCGACCATGCGCTCGAGGCTCTGCACGAGGTTGGTACTCTGTCGGGCCACCTCCACGGCGCGGCTCAGGTTGGGAATGCTGTCCTCGGCCAAGCGCGACTGGTACTGGACGATCTGGTTCAAAGAGACGTACGCGACGACGCTGGCCATGGTCACCAGCAGAACGCTTCCGAACAGTCCTGCGTATGTAGGCACCCGGATGCCCACACGCCGACGCGTGGCGTGTTCACCCGACTCGGTCGTGCTGCTGCGCCCTAGAACGACGCCCGCTTGGTCGGAGTCCCCCGAATCGGCCGGTGGGTCACTCATCGTTTCACCATCCGTTGCGCCGGTCTGACCTCGCCACTGGCATCGATCACGGTCAGGTAGACGCGGTCGGAGCCCTGGTTGTCCTCCTCGCCGTATTCAAGCTCGAAACCGCCGAGATCGATGGGTGGCGCATTACGCAGCGCCTCCAGGAACTTGGCCCGGGAAGCACCGGGTCCGGCAAGTCGCAACCCTTCCGCGACCAGGCGGCCTGCCAGGTAACCCTCTAGGGACACGAATCCAAGCTCCGCGTCCGGTGCCGAGGCCGCCAGTGCCTTCTGATAGCTATCAACCACCGGCACCCGTGTGTCCCCCGGAAACGGCACGACCTGGGTGATGTAGACCCCGTCGCCATCCGCGCCAAGCTCTTCGGCGAGCGCCGAGGTGCCCACGAAGGATATGTTGACGAACACGGGCGTGAAATCGACCTTCCGCGCCCAGCGAATCAGCGTTGCCGCGGGCTGGTAGGCACCGATGATGACCACGGCCTCGGGATCGAACCGCTTTAGGTCGAGCAACGCGCGTTTGACGATCTCGGTATTGCGCGGGTAGTTGGCTTCCGCGACCAGCGGAAGGCCATGGGCGTCGAGCGCACGGCGCAGGCCCGCGAGCCCCGCACGCCCGTAGGAGTCGTCCTGGTAGAGAATGCCGATCTTGGTGATGCCGAGGTCCGCCGTCAGTCGGGCGACGATTTCCGCCGTTTCCTGGAAGTAGGAAGCCCGGACGTTGACGACGTTCGACTGCTCCCTGGCCTCGCGAAGAAACTCGGCTCCCGTGAACGGTGCGACGTAGGGCACACCGGCATCGTTGGTCACCGGCTGCGCGGCCCGCGACGTCGGCGTGCCGACGGCGCCGACGAGGGCGTAAACGTCGTGCTTCTCGATCAGTTCGCGGGTGTTCGCCACCGCCGCCTCGGGCTCGTACATGTCGTCGAGGGAGACAAGCGATAGCCGGTGGCCGTCGATGCCGCCGGCCGCATTGACTTCGGCGAACGCCGACTCGAGCCCCAATCGCATTTCCGTGCCGATTTCACTGGCCGGCCCCGTCAACGCAGCGGATTGGCCGAACACCACCTCGACATCCGCTGCTTCAGGGGACGACGTCTCGCCCGCGCCTTCTTCCGCGTATCCCGGAAATCCGGTAAGCGAGGCCAGAATGGCCAAAGTCGATAGCAGCGAACGCCGCATCAAGATGCCTGCTACGCGTGCGTCAAGCCGGCTTGTTGCTGTTCATGCGCAGCGCCAAGCAGGTCATATCATCGAACTGCGCCACGCCGCCGGCGAATTCCTCAACTGCATCGACAACCGTCGCGATCAAGTCGGGCATTTGCGCATCGGCAGCACCCGCAAGCAATTCGTCGAGACGCTGTTCGCCGAACTCCTCCTCACGGGCGTTGCACGCCTCGGTGATTCCGTCCGTATAAAGAAACAAGGCGTCCCCCACGCACAGCACGAGTTCGTTGTCGTGAAACTCGTGCTCCATGAAGATGCCGAGTGCGATGTCGTTGCTCGACGGGACTTCCTGCACCTCGCCTTGGCATATCAACCGCGGTGGATTGTGACCGCCATTGCTGTAGCGCAAGTGGCCGTCGCGGAGATCGAGTACCGCGTAGAACAACGTGACGAACATGCAGGCGTCGTTGTCCCGGCTGACGAGTTGGTTCACCTCGTACAGACACTCGGCCGGAGACTCGTGGTGGCGCGCCGCCGCCTTGAGGAGCGCTCGGCTCACCATCGTGAACAATGCCGCGGGAATGCCCTTATCCGAAACGTCGGCGATCACCAGCCCCATCCGGTATTCGTCGAGGCTGAAGAAGTCGTAGAAGTCGCCTCCGATCTCGCGCGCCGGTGTCATTTCCGCATGCACGTCGAAGTGTTCGGTGACGGGTAGTGCCGCCGGCAAAACGGATGTCTGCACCTGGCTCGCCACTACCAATTCCTGTTTGAGGGCCACGAGCCGGTCCCGGGATGCCAACGCGTCCTCTAGAACCTGGATATGGCCTAGCGTCTTTTCGACGGTGACCTGAAGGTCATTGAAGTCGATGGGCTTGGTGACGAAGTCGAACGCCCCCCGGTTCATGGCGGTACGGATATTGGCCATGTCGCCGTATGCGGATACGACCACGGCGGACACGTTGGCCTCGATCTCTTGCAACTGGCTCAGTAGGGTTAGACCGTCCATGACCGGCATATTGATGTCGGACAGCACCAGGCGGATGTCCGGATTCTCGGCCAACACGTCCAACGCCTCGCGGCCATTGTGCGCGAAGTGCAACTCGTAGTCGCCCCTGCGTATTTGGCGGCGAAACCGTTGCCGCATCAACAGCTCGAGGTCTTCCTCGTCGTCAACAACCAGTATTTTGGCCGGCGTAGCCATGACTTCAGTCCTACGTCAAGGGGTCAAAAGCCGACAGCGCATCCTCGCGGTTGCCGTGAACAGACAGAATCTTGTCGAAACCCGTGATCTCGAAGACCTGGCGGATTTGCTCGGACAGATTACAGAAGAGAGCTTTCCCGCCTTGCGCTTGCAGGTCGCGGGCGGCCATGAGCAACACGCGGAGTCCCGCACTGCTGATGTAGTTCAGATCGACCAGGTCGAAGACCAGGTTGGTCTGGCCAGCCTCCAGACGCTCGCGCACGGCGCTTTGGAGAATCGTCACGTTCGTGCCATCGACCCGACCCGTCGGGCAAAGTACGACGGCATCGTCCTGTTCTAAGCTCGGAACCGCCAGAGAGGATTGATTCGCCATATCTCAGGTCTCCATTTTCATGTGCAAGATGATCCTATTGGTGTCGCCGTCGCGTTCGTAGTGGGCCGTTTCGGTGAGTTGCATCACCAAGAAGACTCCGAGTCCGCCAATCGGTCTCTCGTCGAGACCTTGCTCGACGTCTGGCTTCGGCGCCTCCTTGAAGGGGTCGAACGCGGCACCATTGTCCTCAACCCCGGCGACCACCACGTCGCCATCGCGCCGGATCCGTAGCCGCAGAACGGGTTCCGCGACATCGGTCAATGCGTAGCTGACGCTGTTGGTAATCAGTTCGTCGAGAACCAGGTTTAGGTTTATGGACAACGCGCCACTGAGCGATTCCTGTGCCGCAAACTCCTCGACCGCATCCGCCAACGTGGTGAGTGCCGTGTTCAACTCCGGAAGCAGAAGTACGTCAATCCCCCGGTTTTCTCGTTCCGAGCCGCCCATACGGCGATAGTACATCATCCCCACGGCAAAACACCGACGTGGGACTCCCCGCCGCCCGTCGACACGCAGCGCCGCAACTTGATGTCACGCCCAACAAAGGTGTCGGCGCTTGGCGGCACGCCTGGCATACCGCGAACGCACGACGGCGGTCAATCCCAAATCCCAAGCGATAAGCTTGTATAGCCCAAGTACAAAGTCGTATAATTGGCCGTCCACTTCGATTGGATCGATCGTGGACGAGGATCTGTACAAGATCGGCGCCGTTGCCCGGCGCACCGGGATCAGTCCCGAGTGTTTGCGTGCCTGGGAACGCCGCTATGGCCTGCAACCCGCCGAACGTGCCGGCAAGACCCGGTTCTACAGCGCGTCCCAGGTCGAGCGTCTGACCACAGTCAAGACGCTGCTCGATCAAGGCCACCCCATCAGCCAACTGATCCAACTCACCGACGACGAGTTGCAGCGACGCCTGCGACCACCACCGACCCGCGCAGAAATCCATCCTCGACGGACGGGCCTCGTGGGTGGACAGCTTATCCTCGCCCATCGCGAAGCTCTCCGGAACCCTGACACCACCGATGTGGGTATGGAAGTCGTCGCGGAATGGACAACCGCGGCGGATCTCAAGGCGGATCGGGGTGCTCTTCCGGAACTCGACTGCCTAGTGGTCTACGTTGCGACACTAGACACTCAACACCTTGAAGAAATTGAAGAAATTTACCCGGACTCCGGGCTCGTCGTCGCCTTCCGATATGCCACCGCCAGAGACCTTGAGGCCTGCCGACAGGCAGGGCGAGCGGTCCTTCGCTGGCCTGCGGAGTGGCAGACGCTGGTGCGCCGTGTCACCGCCACGACACCCGTGGTGGCGAGTTCACCCCGGCGATACAGTGACGAGGAACTGGTGCACATTTCGCTGATGGCGTCTCGGGCTGGATGCGAGTGCCCTCACCACCTCGCCGAGCTCATTGGCGAGATCAACGACTACGAGAGCCACGCCAGCCGATGCGGAACCATCCACGGTAGTGTCGACGAAGACCATCGGCTCGTGGCAGCACACCTGGGTACCGCGCGCGGCCAACTCGAGGAGTCATTGCATGTTCTCGTCGAGAAGCATGGCCTATTGGCCTCCGCCAACTAGAAAGCCGACGCGCCGTTGCAGCGTCCCAAAACGCCCTGCAGCCGGATTGAAAAAAGTGCTTGACACGCTATTCGCATCCTGTACTATACAAAACCAGTACAAAGTGAGCTTAGGCGCGACGGCAGCTTCGGTCCTCCCCTGTGATGCTTGTGTCCTTCCCCCCAAATTGAAGCTGCTTCCAGCGGTGCTCTGCCACCGCTGGCGCGCCCCTCTTTTTTTAACTCCCGCAACACGCTGCACGTTAGCGTTCTACACACGCCGACATCTCGACAGGTGAGCAAAGTTCTCGCGGCGGCGAGGCCAGCGGTTGTTCGTCCTGGGCCACTGCGCGGGGACTCGTAGGGGCGACCCTTTGTGGTCGCCCGTGCCGGGTCACGGAAGGCTTGGTTACACCGTCTGAACTTCGTCGTTCACCCGTCGGGACTCTCGGGCGAAACCATCTCCCACCGTACGGCGTCCGCCACCACGATATCGCCAGTCGTGGCATCAGAGACCACGACCGTTACGGGACCGGCGGGAAGCTCGAACGTGCCGAGGTCGTTCCAGCCTGTCACGGCAATGTTCGCATCGAAGTTCACCGGCGTGCGCCGCTCCGCCGCCACGATCCCCAGGTCGAGTGTCCCCAAGCTGTCGTCGGCTCGCCAAAACAGGGATGTCACGGCCCGGGTTCTCTTGCTCGCGGACGACCCCGGCAGGTGGTAGGAAAGACGCCACGCCCCGGACGTCGGCAGGTCCGCGCGGAACGAAGCGCTGCCCTCCCCCGTGCCGGCGCGGATACGCGTCAACGTGCGCCGGTACTTGCCCCAACTCACCGTATCGGCGTGTTCCTGACGTCGCCATCGGCGTTCGCCGGCATCGCCGTGGTATTCCGCAACGGTCGCTCGATCTTCCCCGTCGCCCCCGGAACCCAGCCGAAGGCGCTTCCGGGGCGGCTGCACGACGGAGAAGCCCGGGTCCAGGTCATCGACGACGATGCCCAGATCCGGCGGGTCCCAGTCGCTCGGCCGAGCACCCCGGAACGGTTCAACCGGCGCAATGGTCTCCGGGTCCATTTCGGGCAGGGCGAGTCGCATGATGCGCCGGTTCTGTGACAGATAGGTCTCGAGGCGTACTTCACGGGGTGGCGACCGGGTCACGACGCCCAATTCCAGCGACGTGTTGCCGGGCACGTGGGAGAAGCCGCCCCGCTCGAACGCCGCTGCGGTGGCGCGTCGTGCGCGCGGGGACAGAAACGAGATGCCGGCGACACCCGGTGCGTCCTCGTCGTTGCGTACGTGGACGGCGAGTTGGTAGCGGGGTTGGCCGTTCTCGTCGTCGGCGAGACGTTCGATGCGAAGATCGG
>JAGWBM010000047.1:24504-43331 GCA_021295895.1 Pseudomonadales bacterium | reverse complement strand
GCCAGCGTGGGCGACGCGGTGTACCGGACGATGTACGACACGCCGGCCATCTCGCGGGTCTGCTACGACATCCTGGTGTTGCCCATCGCCAACCTGTTCGTGATCGCGACGGTGATCTGGACGACCGCGCACAGCTTCAGCGCGGTGCCCTCGGTGATCGTCGCCGCCTGCCTCGCGGCGCCCATGGTGCTGCTCTCGACGTTGCTGATGACGGGCATGACGCGGCGCCGATCGCTGGCCAGCCGCTTGGCCGGCGCAACGACCACCGCCACCGTGGAGGAAGGTGTGAGCAACGCGGTCGCGGTCCAGGGCCTCGGCGCCGGCGAACGGCAGCGGGAGGATTTCGCGGACGACAGCGAGACGTCGTTTAAGCGGTTCCGGAGCTACATGGTTATGGTCCTGCTGCTGCTCCTGGTGCAGGCGAGTGTGGGCGCTGGCCTGGTCTTCTACGTCTTCTTCGACATCTGCGCCGCCATCGTCGACGGGCGGATGTCGGCGGGGGACTTCAGCGTCGTCTACGCCTACTTCCGCGGCCTCGGCTCGATCTGGTTCAACCTGCAGAACAACGTCGCCGGCATGCGCCGGGTAGTCGAAGTCGCGGACTCCACGGTCGATGCGGATCGCCAGGGCGATCGCGTGGTCGAGACGCCGGTCGAGCACGTCCGCGTCGACCGCGCGACGTTCCGCTATCCCGATGGCGCCGAAGCGGTGCGCGACGCGAGCATCGAAGGCCGTGTCGGCGAAGTGGTAGCCTTGGTCGGGGCCACCGGCGCCGGCAAGAGCACCTTGGCCTACCTCGTCGCCGGGTTTGTCCAGCCGACCGAAGGCGCTATTCTCTACGACGGCGTGGATGCCCGGGACTTCGGCGTGGATGCTCTACGCAGCCAGGTTGCCTTCGTGTTCCAGGAACCGTTCGTGTTCGACGACACGGCTGCCGCGAACATCCGCATGGGCAATCCGCAGTCCTCGGATGACGAAGTCGTCGCGGCGGCGCGAACGGCGGGTGCGCTGGATTTCATCGAAGCGCTACCGGAAGGCTTCGGAACCCGTCTGGGTCGTGCCGGCGCACGACTGTCGGTGGGGCAGAAGCAGCGCCTGGCGATTGCGCGCGGCGTGGTGAGCGACGCGCCGATTCTCGTGCTTGACGAACCCACCGCTGCTCTCGACCCGGAGACCGAGAATGCCCTGGTCGATGCTCTCAAGGCCGAGCGATCGCGACGGCTGCTGATCGTCATCGCCCATCGGCTCAGCACGATCCGGGCCGCCGACCGGATCTGCTTCCTCGATGAGGGCCGGGTCGTCGAGTCCGGCAGCCACGACGAGTTGATGGCGAAGCCGGACGGCGCCTATCGGCGTTTCGTCGACTTGCAGGTTGGCGCCGCTGCTTGAGGATGACGCTGGGCCCTCCGTTGACTCATCATGGATGAGTCGTGCAGACTCATCGGCATGACTAAACGCATGCAGGTTCTGTTCGAAGACGAGGAGTATCGGGGGATACAGCGCGTCGCACGCGAGTGCCATATGACCGTGGCCGAGTGGGTGCGCCAGTCTCTGCGCGAAGCGAGGATGGCCCGGCGGTCGGTCGCGGAAGCCAAGCTGCGGGCGGTGGATGAGGCGACCCGTCATAGTTTCCCCGTTGGAGACATCGAGATGATGCTTCGGGAAATCGAAGCGGGCCGATTGCCTGAGTGATTTTCGTCGACTCCAATGTCCCCATGTACCTGGTGGGTGCGGAACACCCGAACAAGGTCCGGGTGAGCGAGCATCTCGCACAGTTCATCCGCAGCAACGAGCGTCTCGTGACCGACGTCGAGGTCTATCAAGAGGTGCTGCACCGGTATGTGTCCATCCGTCGCCATGATGCGATCAACCCCGCAATTGCCAGTCTTGATGCGATCACCGACGAGGTGCTGCCGATTGACATTGCCGATGTCCGGGCTGCTCGCGAGCTGATCGCGTCGGTCGCAGGCATCTCCGCCCGGGACGCCCTCCATGCCGCGGTGATGCGGCGCGCGGGCATCGAACGCATCTTCAGCCTTGATCGTGGTTTTGACGCCTGTCCCGGGCTGGAGCGGCTGGGATAGGAGTGTCACACCCGGGGAGCGTTTAGAGGGGAGCGTTTAGGGACACCCACCGGAAGAGAGGAGCGTTTAGGGGGAGCGTTTAGGGACACCCACCAGAGCGTTTAGGGACACCCACCGTCGCAGCAGGTCTTGAGGTACACCCCGGGGAGACCGGTAGAGAGCTTCACCCGCCGGTCGATTGGGTGCTTGAGAGGGGTGGCGTTCAGGGACACTCACTCTCGACGAGAGCGTTCGGTCACACAGAGAGTCGAGAACAAGGGATTTCGTCGACAACCGCAGGGATGTCCGGCGAGCGGCACGTTTTCGGCGGCGTTCCTTCGCGGAATCGGTCTGCGCTGGTGGGTACGGCGCGAACGATCCGCCCACACGTTCAAGCGAACGCGTGGACCCAGCGTGGCACGAACTGTGTCACCGTGCGCTGTCGGTAGGACGCCACCAGAGCGAGCCACGACTTCGAGTCACCAAGCCGCGGAGGCGCCCGCACCTCTGCCGCCTCCCGATGTTCGAGCCCGACCGTCCACTCGACGTGAGTGCGGTACTCGCGAAGCGTCAATTCCAATGCGGGTGCGGGCGGTCGGGCGCTAGCCACACGGCCGTCTCTCACCACCAGCGGGGCGAGCGGCTCATCCAGGCGCTCCGGTTCCTCCTCGGCCTCCTCCAGCCGTCGCTGCAACCCGGTGTGCTGCGGGTCGTCGAACTCGTCTACCATGCCCGCCCGCACCGGGTTGAGCGCGTCGTAGGCCATGCACGCCCACACTGAGCGCTCGTCCGGCAGATCCTTCGACTTGAAGCGACCTTGCCAGAACCGACCCGTGCAGCCGTCCTCCTTGTTCGCCAGCCGAGCCACGGTCTCGTTCAGGCGGGCCATGTACCAAGACAGGTCGCCCAGGCGGTCGCGCAGCACGGCGAGGCGTTCGGGATCGTTGAGCAAGGCCGCGACCCTGTCCTCGAGATCCTCAAGGGCCGACGGCGGATAGACCTTGAGCCAGCGCCGAGCGACTTCCTCGTCGCTCAGGTCGAAACGCTCCTGTGGACAGTAGTTGACCGTGATGTGGTAATGGTTCGACATGACGGCATACTCGTTCACGTGGACGGTGAACACCTCGGCTAGCTCCAGCATGAGCTTCTCGATCCACGTACGCCGGTGGGAGAAGTCCCGGTTCGTGACGGGATCCTTGCCGCAGAGCATGGCACGGCGGACGCACCGGGCACCGAGGTGGTAGAAACCTCCGTTTTCGCGGTCGACCAGTTCAGATCTTGGGCGCGTCATGGGTGGAATTGTGCTCCTTCGGACGGCGCATGATTGACAGCCGTTGACCCGGGCGCTTGTAGGAAGATGCGGAAATTTGTGCCGAACCACCGGTTGGGCGTTCGGATACGTCGACGGGCGTCGACTTGGACGGGTTTTTTGTCGATCAATCCCACGTTCGGGCCATTTCCGTGTAGCGCGTCAATCAGGATGAGAAGTCTCATCTTGATTGTCGCGGAACACATTTCCGGCACCAACGCTACCTGACCGACGCAAGGAGTGCTTGGACCACCAACCGCACCACGGTCATCAGGGGCAACCGACAGTGGGTGTCCCCTTGCGATCTTCCGACAGTGGGTGTCTCCTTGCGATCTACCTTGCGAGACCACCGACAGTGGGTGTCCCTTGGGGCCCTCCGTGGGTGTCCCTTGGGCCCACTCCTCCTTGGGCCCTGGCTTGGGACCCTTCGCCAGTGGGTGTCCCTTGGGCCCACTTACGCCAGGGGGTGTCCCTTGGGCCCACTTACGCCAGGGGGTGTCCCTTGGGCCCTTGGGCCCTTCGCCAGTGGGTGTCCCTTGGGCCCTTCTCCAGTGGGTGTCCCTTGGGCCCTTGGGCCTCTTGGGCCCACTTGGGCCCCTACGGGCGCGCCAGCGTCCTACACTCGCCTGTCCAGCGACCAGATGAACGCCTCGACCGGTTTCCTCAGCCATATCCCTCCGCCCACCGGTTCGAAGTGTCGGCCGAGACGGCGCCGGTACCAGCGGTTGGATCGAAGGTAGACGTCGGTGTCGGTCCGCACCGGGTCGCACAGGTCGCGGTCTTCCAGGGTCAGCGCGCCAAAATAGAGCGCGCGGCGCGCCAGCTTGCCTAGAGTCTTAATCGCCTCCGCAGCGGGGTCGTCTTCCAGGTAGGACAGCACGTCGTAGCAGACCACGAGGTCGTACTGTCGGGCGGTCGGGAAATCCGGCAGCGATCCGGCTTCCCAGCCTAGGGTGTTGCAAAGATAGGGGCTTGATTCGACGCCCAGCGTCCGCGCCTTGGGAAATCCGGCCGCCAGCGCTGCGAGCAGCCGCCCGAGCCCACAGCCGATGTCGAGCACGCTGTTGATGGGGACTTCCATGTGGCGCAGGTAGGCCGCGATGAAGTTGCCCTGGCGTTGGACTTCCCGAGGACTGCACACCCGGGTGGCGGGGTTCCGGTAGTAGCGGTCGTAGTACGCCTTGTCGAAGCGGTTGGGCTTCACGGCGGTTGCCGGAGCGGTTCCGGGTTCTCCCTTTCAAGCCGGGCAGGTTCAAGCCGTGCCACTAGTCGTTCCTTTTCGGGGTCTCGCGGCCGCCTCCTGACTGGGCGTCGGGGCGGTCCCGAGGCGAGGATTCTGGCCCATCGCTCCGCTTTCGCCGTCGGACCTCGGCTTGACAGTCCTCGTAGTCAATCACTTGTCAGCCTTCTTTCTCGGATCGTCTACCTTGCGTAGACCGTCCGGAAGGGTCTGCGCTTGGCTCATCGCGGCTCCGGAAGTGCGCTCCGGTCTAGCGGTCCGGCACGTTGGCCCAACGGCCGGGTTCCGTGCGCCGCAGGATGGCGATGGTCTTGATGACGTCCGGATTGGTGAGCCCGTGGGGTTTCCTGCCGCCTAGCACGAAGATGATGTTCTCGGCTTGCATGACGGCTGTCTCGGCGACAAATACGGACGACATGGCGGCGACATGGGGTGTCACGTAGCAGTTCGGCAGCTTGAGCAGTCTGCTGGACGACGCCAACGGCTCGACTTCGGTTACGTCGACGGCGGCCGCCTCGATCTCGCCGGTCTCTAGGGCATCGGCAAGGGCCTCCTCGTTCACGATGGGGCCGCGTGCGGTGTTGATCAGGATCGCGGTTGGCTTCATGCGTTTGAACGCGTCGGCATCGAACAGGTATTGGGACTCCGCGGTCGCCGCGCTGTGGATGCTGATGTAGTCGGCCTCCCGGATCAGCGTCTCGAAGTCCACCAGCGTGACGCCGTAGAGGTCGCCGGCAATCTGTCTGACATAGGGGTCGTAGGCGAGTATCCGGCTGATACCGAAGCCGCGCATCCGGGTCGCGAACGCGCGCCCGATGTTGCCGAACCCGACGATGCCCACCGTGTGTCCCGTCAGCCGGCGCATCCTGGGCGTGAAGGTCATGGCGCGCGGATTGTCGGCCCAGTTGCCGGCGCGGGTGTTGGTGACGCCTTCCACCACTTGCCGGGTCACCGACAGCAGCAGCGCCGTGGCGTGATCAGCGACCTCGGTGGTGTTCGAGCCCGGCACGTTGCAGACCATCACGCCGAGTTCCGTGGCGGCGTCGTGATCGATGGAGTCCACGCCGACACCGAAGCGGCTGACCGCCTTCAGGTTGGGGCACCCTTCTAGCACCTTTCTCGAGGTCAGCGGCCAGATGCCCACCTGCGCCCCGTCCGCATCGCCGATCAGCTCGATCATGTCGTCCTCGGTGCGGCAACGGCCCTCGACGATCTCGATGCCCGCTGCTTCGTAAAGCTCCCTCTGCCGCCCCTGGGCGCGACCCTGCAACGCTACTTTCACGTGGTTCCCCTCGCTGGGTGTAAAGGCGTGATTTTGCCTTGATTCGGCGTGCAACGCGCGACCATAGGCGAACTGCCGCCGTGACCCACGGTGTTGCAGGCGCGTCTGCGGAATACCGGAGCCGTTCAAGGACGGACCTGAGCGCCTTGCCACTGCAACCTGTGTGCAATCCCAAACGCCAGTCAAGTAGGCTAGTGCTCGACGACGTGACGGAGTCGACCATGGACGACCTTCTCGCAACACTTGCCAATGTCGTCGGCGATGGCGGCATGCTCACGGGGACGGACGTCTCCTCGCGCGCCAGCGGCATTTGGCGCAGCCAAGGCATCGAAGCGGAAGCGATCCTGCGGCCTCGCACGACCGAGGAAGTGAGCCGAATCCTCGCCATCTGCGACGAAGCAGGACAGCCGCTGGTCGCCCAGGGCGGGTTGACGGGATTGGTGGAAGGTCACATTACCCAGGCCGGCGAGATCGTTCTCTCACTCGAGCGGATGAACGACATCGAGGAAGTCAATCCGGTCGAACGAACGATGACCGTACAGGCCGGCGTGGTCCTCGAAGCCGTGCACAACGCCGCGGATGAGCACGGTCTCATGTATCCGCTCGACATCGGCGGCAGGGGCAGCTGCACCTTGGGGGGCAACATCGCGACGAACGCGGGGGGCAACCGGGTGATCCGCTATGGCATGACCCGAGACATGGTACTCGGCGTGGAGGCGGTTCTGGCCGACGGTACCGTGGTGTCCTCGATGAACCACATGATCAAGAACAACGCCGGCTACGACTTGAAGCAACTCTTCATCGGCACGGAGGGTAGCCTCGGGATCGTCACCCGGGCGGTCCTGCGCCTGCGCGAGAAGCCGCGCAGCCAGGAAACGATGCTCCTCGCGGTATCCGACTTCGACCGGGTGACGGCATTGCTGAAGGCGATGGACGCCGGACTCGGCGGCACCCTGTCGGCATTCGAGGTGCTGTGGAACAACTTCTACCGGTTGGTGACGACGCCGCCGGCGACCCAGACTCCGCCGCTTCCCCAGGACTACCCGTTCTACGTCCTGATCGAGGCGATGGGCGGCGATCCGCAGGCCGACCATGCCCGGATCGAACAGGTCTTCTCGGAGGCCCACGAATCCGGACTGATCGAGGATGCCGTCATCGCGACGAGCGAGGCGCAGCGGCGGGAACTCTGGGCGATGCGCGACGATGTCGAACAGGTGCACCAGTACAAGCCGGTGTTCATCTTCGACGTCAGCTTGCGGGTGTCCGACATGGACGCCTACGTCGCACAAGTGAACCGGGGTCTTGAAGCCACGTTCGGGGAGTACACCAACTTCGTGTTCGGCCATATCGGCGACGGCAACATTCACTTCGCGGTAGCGGCAGGCGAGGACGACGGCGCCCAGGACGGCGTCAAGCAAGCGGTCTACCAACCGCTCAAGTCAATCGGCGGCTCGGTGTCCGCGGAGCACGGCGTGGGGCTCGACAAGAAGAAATACCTCAACCTGTCCAGGAATGACGAGGAAATCGCGCTCATGCGCACGCTCAAGCGGGCCCTGGACCCGAACGGGATCCTGAACCCGGGCAAGATTTTCGACGCCGCCGGGTAGTCGCCTCCGAACACCACTCGAGCCGTTTAACGAGTTCATCTACGACGAACTAGCCAAGCCGCCCGCCGCGGGAGAGTTGACGATGGTCCGCGTGCCGTCGCGCGGCCCGGAGGAACCGTTTGCCGCCTGGGAGCGCAAGCACGCGACGAACTACTAACCCCGCGATCGGGTGTCCCTCGCGCGACGAGGGCTACGGCGCGCTGCGCAGCACTCGCCCTGGACGTTGGCCCGTGTGCTCATCGTTCACGAGGATCACCCGTCCATTGACCAGCGTCGCCTGGTAGCCGGCGGCACGTTGTACCAGCCGGCTATTGCCGTGCGGGAAGTCGCGCACCACGGTGGGTTGGCGTTCCTCGACCCGGTCCGGATCGATCACGTTGATGTCGGCCTTCATGCCCGGTGCCAGCGTGCCCCGGTCCTTCAAGTCCAGAACCCGCGCTGCGGCGCTGGTCATGCGCCGGATCGCTTCCGGGAGCGGGACCTTGCCTTGGTCCCGCACCCAATGACTCAGCAGGAACGACGGCCAGCCGGAGTCCATGATCTGGGATACGTGTGCCCCCGCATCGCCGAGGCCCGGCACCACCCAGTCGCGTTGCATGAGCGACTCCACGGCGTCGAATTTCATGTTGAAGAACGGTCGGTGGAATACCGCGGTACCGTCGCTATCGAGGGTTAGTCTCAGCCAGGTCTCCGCCGGGTGCTCGCCGGCTGCGTCGGCCAATGCACTGAGATTGTCTTCCGGCGGCTTGGTGTAGATCGGTCGTTCGTCGTCGCCCATCCAGCGCAGGCCCTGGGCGAACGGGACGCTCGATGGATCCACTTTCGCCGCCTCGATCAGTTCGGTCCGGAATGCCTCGTCGCGGATGGCGTCGAGGCGTTTGTCGATATCGATTTCGCGCAGTTTTCCCCACGCCGGGAAGAGGATGTTCGTTTTGAGCGTCGAGACGAAGCCGCCCGGTCGGGGTACGGTCACGCCATAGATCCGGGCCCCCAGGGCACGATGATTCTCGACGATGTGGTGCGGATCGTCGAACCGGAAGGTCTCAGTCTCCACGACACTGAACAACACGCGACCACCCCCGGCCCTGGCTTGGCGGCCGAGCAGGTCGAGGTCCCTCTTGATGGCGTTCGGGTTGTACGAGGGAACGTTCTGCATCAAGCCGTTGTAGCTGCCGACCTCGTGGGCGATGGCTTCGAGCTCCTCCGCTTCGGCAAAAGTCCCGGGAATCGATCTTCCGTCCGGCAACCGGTGCCCGGGCAGTCGGTTGGTGGAGAACCCGATGGCGCCGTCCTTAACGGACTGGCCGGCGACCTTGGCGATCTCGGCGATCTCCTCGGGAGTCGGATTCTCGTCGATGCCCCGGGGGCCCATGACGTAGAACCGCACGGCACCATGACCCACCATGCCGGTTACGTTGATTGCCGGGTGCATCGATTCCAAGGCGTCGAGATATTCGCCGTAGGTCTCCCAGTTCCACGGCAGCCCGGACAGAATGGCCTCCCGCGGGATGTCCTCGACGGTCTCCATCATTTCGGCGAGGAACTGCCGGTCGGCGGGTTTGCAGGGGGCGAACGTGACGCCGCAGTTGCCGAGCAGGGCGGTGGTGACGCCGTGCCAGGAGATGGGTGTCAGCATCGGATCCCAGCCGATCTGCGCGTCGAGGTGGGTGTGCAGGTCGATGAACCCTGGCGTGACCGCGAGCCCGTCGGCGCGAATCTCCTCCTTGCCGCGACCGTCCACCTTGCCGATCGCGGTGATGGTGTCGCCGTCGATGCCGATATCGCCGGCGAACGGCTCGGCACCCGTACCGTCGACGATCTCGCCGTCTCGAATGACCAGGTCGTGGCTCATGGTTCCTCCTGTTCCACCAGATTCCAACGAATACGGGTCGTTTCGTTGATCGTAAGGTCGCTGATCCCCTTCGTAGCGCGTTCGCCGTTGATCGAGAGTGCCCAGAATGTGCCCTTGGGCGCCTCGACACCGCAGAGGCTCGTGACGAAAACGCCTGTGCCAGGGTAGCGCCGATAGTCCACGTCGACGACTTCCTCGAGGAAGTCGATGCCGTTGATTCCCTGCGCCGCCTTGCGGCGGATCGAGACATCGAGGTCGGTGCCGGTCAGCTCGTCGCGAATCTCGAGATGAACAACGACTTGGGGCGCTTCCCCGGCAAACGACGAGAACGCCCAGACCAGCCAAACGACAGGGACGAGATACCGAACCCGCCCATACATGGGGTGGTCAGACGCGGATCGTTTGGGCGATGTACCCGGGGACACGCCGTTCGAGAATCCCGTAGGTCCCGAACATAACCGCCGAGTAGAAGAGGTTACCTAGGAGCGTCCACTTCAGGAACGGGAGTCCGGCGATATAGCTTGCCGCGAGACCGTCAAGCGTAGGCGGGTAGGCGTTGGTGAACAACCAGACCGCCGCATTGGTCGTGAGGTAGAAGCCAACGCCCGCCGCCAAGCCGACCGCGCCAACGCGAAGGATGCCGGGTTTGCGGAGGAAACGTCGAGCGGCAAGCGGCATGAGCATCGACCCGTAGACGGTCAGCATCACGCCGGTGTCGTAGAAGCCGATGAACCAGTCGCCTACGGCCATCCCGAGGATGACGACGGCGACGGTATGCCAGCGCCGTGAGAAGAGCATGCAGCCGAACATGGCGACTGCGGCTGCCGGCGCGAAGTTGGGCGGGTGGGGCAGCAGGCGCGCCACGATGCACAGCGCGATCATTACTGCGGCAATACCGAGAACGGTCTTCTGCTTCGAGTCTAGCCTCACGCGGGGACTCCGGGTGCGATTCCGAGCCGCATCATAGCCCAGCCAGTTGCCGTTAGCGCCACAAAAAACCGTCGCCTACCGGCACCGCCTTTTGCCCCAGCCCAAGCCGCTCTAACGCCCTGTCGGTCTTCGCGGCTCCGCCGCCGAATCCGACAGGCTGCAAGGGTTGGCCGATTGCTCACTGGAACGTGCACAGACCTTGATCGATGACCACGTCGCCTTCCTGGTTGGTGGTTCGGAACAGGGCCCGGTTGCCGTCGGCCCACATCGAGACGGTCAGGGTGTCGCCGGGAATGACGGGCCTGGAAAACCGTCCGTTCATGGACCGGAACCGCGATGGATCGCCCCCGCATAGGTTGTGCAGGAGCGCCCGGCCGGTGAAACCGTAGGTACACAGACCGTGCAGGATCGGCTTATCGAACCCGCCCCGGGCCGCGAACGCCGGATCCGAGTGCAGCGGGTTGCGGTCGCCTGACAGCCGGTAGGTGAGCGCTTGGTCCTCGCGGGTGGGGTAGGTGACCTGGTGCGTGGGCTCGTCATCGGGGTATTGCAGGCGCTCCGACGGGCCCCGGTCACCACCCCAGCCGCCCTCGCCGCGGCAGAACAGGCTGGAACGTGTCTTGAGGAGCGGCTTCCCGGTCGCCCTGTTCAAGGACTCGGACTCGAACTCGAGCACGGCGGCGCTGCCCTTGTCCCAGATCGCGGCAACCCGTCCGCGGCTCTCGATCTCGCCATCCGGCGGAATCTCATCCAACAGTTCTATGCCTTGCTCGCCATGGACCATCAGCGCCGGGTTGAAGCTGCCCACCTTGTTCATCGGTGTACCGCCGCCGCCGATGATGACCGCGAAGGTCGGGAAGACGCGCTGTGCGATGCCGTGGGTGTTCTCGGTGGTGAAGGCCAGTTCCTCGGTGCCGCCACCAATGCCGACGGCGTACAACAAGGCGTCCTTCGAGGTCCAGGAACGGACCACCGGAGGGCCGGTCTCGCCGACGGCGTCAGGATTGATAGGCATGGGTTCCTCGCAAACCGTGAAACAAACGACCAATTGAAACACGAACCGGCGGTGGTAGGGTCTTGGTATGGCACAAGCGAACAACGTCGTGGCAATCGGCGAGGAAGGGTTCGCCCTCGACAACGGCATCGTCGGTGAACCGGTGGCCGTGCCGACCGCGAACCCGACGAGCTTCTACCAGGCCATCACCGAATCGGCGCGAATGCAATCCGCCGAGATCCGAGCGAGTGTCTTCAAGCCTCGAGAACCCGGACCGTGGCCTGTCGTCATCGTCGTTCCCGGTAGTCTGGGCGTGGCGCCCTCGCACGTCTTCAAAGCCGAACTCCTGACCGATGCCGGTATCGCCGCCTGCGTCATCGACCCGTTCGGTGGCCGCGACGTGACATCCACCGTGGCCAACCAGGCGCAATACTCCTTCGCCGCCAGTGCCTGGGATGTGCTTGCGACCGCGACGCTCCTGCATGACCGCGACGACATCGATGCGTCCCGCATCGGTGGCCAGGGACATAGCCGAGGCGGCTCGGCGGTGCTGTCCGCGGCCTGCATGGCGAGGTTGATCGACACCGGCGGCGTATCACTCAAGGCTGTCTACGCCGCCTATCCGTGGTGCGGCCAGCAGTTCGAGCGGCCCGATGTGGGTGAGACCATCGTTCGCGCGGTCATCGGCGACCGCGACGAGTGGTGCCTGCCGCAGCAGGTCCAGGCACATGTACATGCGATGGATCTCGCGGGGTGCGAAGCCAGCTTTCGTTTGTTCCCGGGCGCTCACCACAGCTTCGACCGGGACACGCCGATCGAACTCGTCGAAGATGCTGCCGTCGCCCCGGGCGCACCGACGATCTACATGCGCGCCGATGGCGCGGCAATCCATCCGACGACGGGCGTTGCCGATCCGGGCTTGAGCGAACGCGAGTTGATGATCTACGCCCTGAAGGCGGGCTACGGTCGCAAAGGTGCGCGCATCGGCACCGAGGGGACCTTTGCGGGGCAGTTCCACGAAGACATGATGGTGTTCTGGCGGAACGCAATGTCGGGAGGGCACGCCTCGAGGCTGCCGATCGCGCCGAAATAGGCGGTAGAATCGCCCGTTCGACCAGACGGAGGGACACGGGTGAATCGAACCTTGAGGGGCGCCACCGCCGTTGTCGGCGTGGGCGAAACCACCTATTACAAGCGTGGCCAGTCGCCGGATGCCGAGTTCAATCTCGCGTTGAAGGCGATTCTGGCCGCTTGCCAGGACGCGGGAATCTCCCCGAAGGACGTGGACGGCTTCGCGTCGTTCTCCAACGACCGCAGCGATCCGTCTCGGCTCGCCAATGCGCTCGGCATCCACGACCTGCGCTTTTCCAACATGCAGTGGGGCGGTGGCGGCGGCGGCGGGTCCGCGGCGATCGCGCATGCGGCGGCGGCGGTCGCGACGGGCTTGGCGGAGTGCGTCGTGGTGTTCCGCGCCCTGGCCCAAGGTCAGTTCGGACGTTTCGGCCAGGGACCGCGCAGCAACGTGGTCTCCGGCGCGGGGGCTTTCACCGTGCCCTACGGTCTGATGTCCCCCGCCCAGAGCTTCGCGATGAAGGTTCGGCGGTTCATGCACGACCACGGTGTCGAGCAATCGGCGCTGCGCGCCATATCGCTCGCCTCCTATCACCATGCTCAAACCAACCCTCGTGCGGTCATGTACGGGCGGCCCCTCGACGAGGCGTGGATCGTGGAGCCGTTTCATCTGTTCGATTGCTGCCAGGAGAACGACGGCGCCGCCGCGATGATCGTCGTTCCCGCCGAACGGGCGAAGGACTTCGATCACCCGCCGGTCTACGTGCTGAGCGCCGTGACCGGATCCCACTACCGGGCGGGGGCGTCGGTACACAACACGCCGGACTACGCCACCTCGAATTTCAAGACCTGCGTGCCGCGCCTGTACGGCATGGCCGCGTGCGGTCCGGACGACGTGGATGTCCTGCAATGCTACGAGAACTTCACCGGCGGCGTGTTGATGAGCATCGTCGAGCACGGCTTCTGCGAACCCGACGAGTGCAACGAGTTCCTCACCAAGGAGAACCTCATCGCCCCGGATGGTGCCCTGCCCACCAACACCAGCGGTGGCAACCTTGCCGAGTGCTATATGCACGGCCTGGAACTCAACATCGAGGCGGTGCGCCAGATTCGCCGCACGTCGCCGAACCAGGTGGAGGACGTCGACGTCGCGATGGTGGTCTCCGGGCCGATGGTGACGCCGGTCAGTTCGTCGATCTACGGTTCGGAGGCGACGGTATGAGCGCGTACCTGAACCCGGGGCTGCCGAAACCCGCCCCGGCCCCCGACGGGCTGGATGCGCCGTATTGGGAAGCCGTGGCGGAGGAACGCCTGGTCATGCAGCACTGCCGGGCCTGCGGCACCTGGCAGTGGGGTCCCGAGTGGATCTGCCACAACTGCTGCTCCGAAGACCTGGCCTTCGACGAAGTTCCCTTGACGGGCCGGATCTACAGCTACGAACGCGTGTGGCACCCCGTGCATCCGGCGTTGAACGAGCAGGGGCCCTACATCGTCGTGCTGGTCGAATTCCCCGACCACGATGGCGCGCGCATGGTGGGCAACCTGGTGGGCGATCCCCGTCAGGCCGTCGTGATCGGTGCCCCGGTACGGGCGGTGTTCGAGCATCACCCGGACGACGATCCGCCGCACACGCTGGTGCAGTGGGAAGTCGTGGATTCGTGAGGGTTCCGTCTTGCCAAGCGGAATCAGGGACCGGCTGGACGCGGCTTTCGCCGAATTCGACGGGATCGTAGCGGGACCGGGGCCCGCGGGTAGCCATGTCCACGCCCACGACGACCGCGTTGTCGTCGCACTCGCGTTCGAGGGCAACTTGCGGGGGCGCACGGCTGCACTGACGATGGATCAGATATTTCGTCGCCTGGGAAACGGTGCGCGCCTCGACGGGCGCGCTCCGGTGTCGGCGGACGCATCGCTCGCTTGCGACTGCCCCACCCCCGATGCCTCCTTCTACGGACTCACGACGCTGCAGGCGGAGGTGTTCGACCGAGCACTGCGCTACGCGACGCACATGGGCTACGACCCGTTTGCCGACAACGTGCCGAACTCCCTGCCGGGGGCCGAACCGGTCCCACTCTCGCCGCTGTTCGTTTTCCTGAGCCATGCCTTCGAGACGTTGTGCCGTTGCTACGCCTGTATCGGCCCGGACGGTGGATCGACCCCATCGCTGGGGGTCTGGAGCAATGTGCTGCGGCCCTTCGAAGCCCGTGTTCTCGAGCAGCCCGAACTGATTCGCCGAACCGTGGTCTCGCGCCGCGCCGTCCGGGCCCTGGTGCGCGATCTTGAACGTCGGCGCTGGCTCGAGGTGGACAAACCCGCACGCGGCAAGTCCCTATTGCGGCTGACGGCGACGGGACGCCGGGCCCGGGAGGCCGGTGCCCGATTGGTCGAGGCCGCGGAAGCGGAATTCACCGCCCGGTTTGGCGCGGATCGGACCGCGAGGTTGCGCGAGGCGTTGATCGGAATCGTCGATCAACTGGAGATCGAACTGCCCTGGCATCTCACCGGCTACGGCCTCGCCGACAGCAGCCTAACCGGCGGTGACCACGTGCCGGCGCAGCCTGGTCCGCCTCGGGTTCCCGCCCACGGGGCCGATTGGCCCGTGGTCCCAAAGGACCCCGCCGCCGACGTGTCGGCGCAGCCGCTGACGGCGCTGCTGTCCAAGGCGCTGGCTGCATTCCGCATCGACTACGAATGGGGTATGCGCGGTCACGGAACCGGACTGGATTTCATCGCGAACTTCCTCCAGTTCGTCGATGACGACGGGGTCGACCTGGCTACGGCGTCTGCGCGGGGCGGGGTCACCGGCAACGGTCGCTCCGCCGTGGAGCGGCACTTCGTGGTTGTCGCTGAACCGACAAGAGGTCGGGGCGCCACTCGCCGGGTGTATCTGACGCCCAAGGGCAGGCAGGCCCGGGATACGTATCTCCACCTCGTCGCGAAGGTGGAGAAGGAATGGGGTTGTCGGTTTGGCGACTGCGTGACCGACTTGCGCGATGCGCTCGCGTCTCTCGACCCGGACTTGGACGCCGATCTGCCGAACTATCCCAGCAGCACGGATTGGCTGCACCGTTCGATGCTTGCCGGGTCCGCCGCTCAAAGGGAACAGGACATGGCTCCAGGTTGATGATGATCACCTAGTTAGTCTAGTATCTAGTCATGATAAGGATCAACACTGCCGAAGCGAAAGCACGGCTCTCCCACTATCTGGAGCGGGTCGAAGGTGGGGAAACGGTCGTCGTTTGCCGCCGCAACGTGCCCGTCGCGGAGATTCGCCCGCTTCCCAGGCGCCCTCGCGAACAGCGGCGCATTGGCATTGACCGGGGGATGCGCGTGCCGCCTGGCTTTTTCGAGCCCCTGCCGGAAGATCTGCTCGACGCTTTCGAAGGTTCAAGCGCCTCCGAATGATCCGAATGAGACTGCTGCTCGACACCTGCACATTCCTGTGGTTGGCCGCTGACGACCCGATGCTGACTGCGGACGCGCTGGATAGCTGCCGCGACCCGGACAACGAAGTGTTTCTGAGCGCGTTGTCGGCGTGGGAGATCGCCGTCAAGCACCGACTTGGTCGCCTACCCTTGCCCGAACCCCCACACCGCTACGTCGTTAGCCGACGTCGGTGGCTGGGATTGGAGCCGCTCGAGTTCGACGAGACGAGCGCCGCACACGATGCTCTGCTTCCGAGCCATCATCGAGATCCGTTTGATCGGGGGCTCGTTTCCCAGGCGATCCTCAACGGCATGATGATCGTGACGCCCGACGAACAGATCGCCCGTTACCCTGCGCCGGTCCTCTGGTAACCGGCGCGGTCGAAATCGAGAGGGGGACCCCATGAGTTTCGACGCCGTGCTCATCGCCAACCGAGGCGAGATCGCCATCCGCATTGCGCGGGCGGCCTCCGAGCTAGGCCTGGGAACGGTCGCCGTGCATTCCGAGGACGATGCGGCCAGCCTGCACATTCGGGCGGCCGACGAAGCCCGCCCGCTCGACGGTATCGGTGCGGCGGCGTACCTGAACGAAGAAGCCGTCGTACAGGCCGCGAAGGACGCGGGTTGCGGTGCGATTCACCCGGGTTACGGATTCCTGGCGGAACGGGCGAGCTTCGCCAAGCGTTGCGCGGATGCGGGAATCGAATTCGTGGGCCCGAAGACCGAGCATCTCGAACTCTTCGGCGACAAGGGCAGGGCCCGCGCAGCGGCGGTGGCGGCGGGCGTGCCGGTGCTGAAGGGCCTCGATCATGCGGTTTCGCTGGATGAAGCCCGGGACTTCCTGGCCTCGTTGGACGGGGGCGCGATGATCGTCAAGGCGGTGGCGGGAGGCGGCGGTCGGGGCACGCGCGTCGTCGAAAACGCCGCCGACCTCGAAACCACGTACCAACGCTGCCAATCGGAGGCGCGCGCCGCGTTCGGCGTGGCAGATGTCTATGTCGAGGAGTTCCTGACCCGGGCCCGCCATGTCGAGGTTCAGATCCTCGGCGACCAACACGGCAAGGTCGCTCACTTGGGTGAGCGTGAGTGCAGCGTCCAGCGCCGCTACCAGAAGGTAGTCGAAATCGCCCCGGCGCCGTGCCTCGACGACGACCTGCGAAGCGCGATCATCGACGCCGCGGTTCGGTTCGCGGAGAACGAACGCTACGCCAACCTCGGCACCTTCGAGTTCCTGGTGGACGTTTCGAGCAAGGAAGGCGTCCGGCCGTTCGTGTTCATCGAGACCAATGCACGGCTGCAGGTCGAGCACACCGTGACGGAGGAAGTCACCGGCATCGACATCGTCCAAGCACAGTTTCGCCTTGCACAGGGTGCGTCGCTGGCTGAACTCGGCCTCGACGATCCGCAAGTCGCCAGGCCCCGGGGGTACGCCATCCAGACGCGCGTCAACATGGAGACCTTCGGCGAGGACGGCACGGTCCGCCCGGCCAGCGGGACTCTCACCGCCTACGAAGCGCCGACCGGTCCCGGCGTGCGCACCGACGGCTTCGGCTACGCCGGCTATCGCACCAGCACGGCTTTCGACTCGCTGCTGGCCAAGGTGATCGCCCACTCCCCGGCCAGGGACTTCTCGGCAGCAGTGGCTCGGATATCACGGGCCCTGTCCGAGTTCCGCCTCGAAGGCGTCGGCACCAATATCCCCTTCCTGCGCAACGTGCTCGAGCATGAGGACTTCGCGACGGGCCAGGTGCATACGCGTTGGGTCGACGAGCATGTAGCGGAACTCGCCGTGCCGTCGGCGAACGCGCCGCAACGGCACGCCGCGACTTCGGCCCAGGCCGAGGCCGGGGATGGCTACGCCGGCGCCCGGGTGGACACCAGCGACCCGCTGGCGTTGTTCGACCACGACGCCAGGGTCAAGGCGGAACAGACCTCCCTGATCTCGCAGCAACCCGAGGAACCGGCGCTTGCCGGCCCGGAGGGATCAACGGGTTTGAGTTCGCCCATACAAGGGACGATCGTGTCGCTCGATGTCGTCGTGGACGACGAGGTCCGCAAGGGTCAGCCGGTCGCGGTGGTCGAGGCCATGAAGATGGAGCATGTCATTGCCGCCGACACCGACGGCATCGTCCGCCAGGTCACCATGGCGGAAGGCGACGTCGTTCGCGAGGGATATCCGATCGTCTTCGTGGAAGAAGCCGAAGTCAGCGGCGGTGCCGCGGCAACCGCGGAGGAACTCGATCCCGACTACATCCGTCCCGACCTCGAACTCACCTACGAGCGCCACGCCTACGTCCTGGACGAGAACCGGCCCGAAGCCGTCGCCAAGCGCTACGGCCGGGGCTACCGCATGCCCCGCGAGAACATCGACCAGCTGGTCGACCCCGGTTCGTTCAAGGAGTACTGGCCGCTGATCGTCGCCCGCCAGCATACGCGCTACGACATGGAGACCCTGCGCAGGAACACGCCCGCGGACGGACTCATCGCCGGGCTGTGCACCATCAACGCGCACCTGTTCGGCGAAGAGGCGGCCCGCGCCATGCTCGTGCACTACGACTACACGGTGCTGGCCGGAACCCAGGGGGGTCGCAACCACTACAAGCAGGACCGGATGTTCGAACTGGCGGAGCGGTTCCGCATCCCGCTGGTCCTCTTCGGCGAGGGCGGCGGCGGCCGGCCCGGCGACGATAGCAAGGGACCGGGCGTCGCCTTCGACACCGATACGTTCACCCAGTTCTCCAAGCTCTCCGGCCTCGTGCCGCTGATCAGCGTCATCAACGGCCGGACCTTCGCCGGCAACACGGCGCTCGTCGCCTGCTGCGACGTGATCATCGCCACCGAGCGCACCACCGTCGCCATGGGCGGTCCCGCCATGATCGAAGGTGGCGGGCTTGGCATCTACACGCCGGAGGAAGTCGGACCGATGTCGTTCCAGGTCCCGAACGGGGTGGTCGATCTGCTCGCCAAGGACGAAGAGGAAGCCGTGGAAGTGGCGAAGCGCTACCTGTCGTACTTCCAGGGCGCCGTATCCGAATGGGAAGCCCACGATCAGCG
>JAGWBM010000047.1:10902-24303 GCA_021295895.1 Pseudomonadales bacterium | reverse complement strand
GCCCGCTTCATCCAGCTTTGCGACGCCTTCGACATCCCGGTGCTGAGCCTGATGGACTGCCCGGGAATGATGGTTGGCCCCGATGTGGAAAAGACCGCCCTGGTCCGCCATTGCGTGCGCATGTTCAACGCCGGCGCCAACCTCTCGGTGCCCCTATTCGGGGTCGTCGTGCGCAAAGCCTACGGACTGGGCGTGCAGGCCATGTGCGGCGCGAGTTCGCTGGTCGGCTTCTTCACGGTGGCGTGGCCGACGGCGGAGTTCGCCGGCATGAACATCGAGGGATCGGTGAAGCTGGGCTTCCGCAAGGAACTAGCCGCCATCGAGGATCCGGAGGAGCGGCGCATCGAGTTCGAGAGGCGCGTGGCGCGTGCCTACGAAAGCGCCAAGGCCATCAACGCCGGCGTCGGGGGTGGTCTCGACGACGTGATCGATCCCGCCGACACCCGAAGCTGGATCGCAACCAGCCTGAAGCGGCTGCCGCCGAAGGCGCCCAGGACCGGGAAGAAGTACCCCTACATCGATACGTGGTAGACGAGCCGGCGGAAGTCCGATCGAAGAAAAGGCGATGATCCATTGGCAAGTGCCCGATCCGCACTCTTCGCGGAAACGACGCTCCGGCGGACTGGCGACGGGGACGGCTTCGAACTTCGATGCCCACCGGAATACGAGTCCCTAATCTGCGACTGGGCGCTGGCCTACTTCGCGGACCCCACCCCGAGCGACTTTGCCTGTCCCGTCAAGGTGATTGGCGCCGACCCGGCGGTGCGCTCACCCTTCGGTCCGAGCCCGGACCTTGGGACGCTGCCGGGACTCGACTACGACGTCGTGCCGGGTGCCGGCCACTTCATGCAACTCGAGAAGCCGAGGGAATGTGTCGAGTTGATGGTCGTGTTCCTCGAACGGCTAGGGCTGGCTTGAGATCGACAATCCTCGTAGGGGAGGGGCGACCCTTGCGGTCGCCCGCGTTGGCCGCGCCGAAAACGGGCCGTGACGCCCGCACACACGTTTCAGAGCTTCAGGCCCAGCTTTTCTGACACGTGCGCAAGGGTCACCCGTTCGAACTCTCGTGGCCAGGCGCCACCGAGTTCCTCGCAGAACCTGCGCGCACGGGGCAGGAACTGGCGGGCGATGGCTTCGGTACGCCGCAGGATGGACGCCCAAGTCGCGTCCGGCGGTGGCAGCGCCAGGAGCGCGTCGGTTTGGTCCTGTGTCAGATCTCGTTTCAGCGCGAGCACGCCACGTCTGGGTCCGATGCCGTTTTCGAGGACCATGACCTGGATCAGCATGTCCCGCATCAGGTTGGTCCCGGTCTGGGCGACGACGAGATCGTCCCTCTCCTTGACGACCACGGAAAGGCCGAGAACCCGGATGAACTCGTTGACGATGTCGATCAACGTCTCGGGCGGCTTATTGGGGGATTCGCCACTCGCGGATGGAATAACTTGGTACAGGTCGTTTGGGTCGAACAGCGGCTTGACGGCTTCCCGCCTAAGGAGCGCAAGTTCCGCGGCGGCGACGACGGTGAGATCGAACCGAAGCCAATCCTCGGTGATGGCGTTTACGGTCCGCGGGTTCGGAAGCGTCCGGCTGAAGAGTATCGGCGATACCTCCTCAAGACGGCGGACGAGGCTTTCGAGGACGCTCGGAATCTTGTCCGGGTTGGTGGCGACGACGAAGACGTCGACGTCGCTATGGTCATCGGCCTCCCCGCGACCGAAGCTGCCGCCGAGGAACGCGCCGACCACCCCGGGCAGGCACTGCAACCAGCCAGAGATCCGGTCAATCAGCGCCGACTGGCCCATGCTCGTCCTGACACGGGGCCGTGCGTCAACGGGAGCCGCGCGGCTCACGCCAGTGCCTTCCTGGCCGCCTTGATTGCCCGGGACAACTTTGGATCCGGTTCGGGGTAGCGGGGTTTCATGCCCGAAAGGGCCTCGACGATGATGGCGGCGACGATCACCCGCATGGCGGGTTTGCTGTCGCCAGGAACCACGTACCAAGGTGCCTGCTTGGTGCTGGTGGCCTGGAAAGCGGATTCGTAGGCCGTGATGTAGTCGTCCCATCGGCCACGGGCTTCGATGTCCGCCGGATCGAACTTCCAGTGTTTCGTGGGATCGTTCAAGCGCTCCAGAAGACGCGCTCGCTGTTCCTTCTTGGAGACGTTCAGGAAGAACTTCACGATCGTCGTGCCGTTGCCGACCAGGTGCCGCTCGAAGGCGACTATGTCCCTAAGTCGCTCCTCCCAAAAAGCGTCGTCGACGGGACGTGGCGGGAGTTTACGACCGGCAAGGAGATCCGGATTGACCCGCAGGGTGACCACCTCCTCGTAGTGGGAGCGGTTGAAAATGCCGATGCGGCCGCGTTCGGGCAGGGTCATCCAGTGCCGGTGCAGGTAGCTGTACTCCATGTCCTTGTAGGTGGGCTGGCGGAAATTCGAGACCCGGAAGCCCTGTGGATTCACACCGGTAGTGACGTGCTTGATGGTGCTGTCCTTACCGGACGCGTCCATGCCCTGGAAGACGAGGAGCAGTGCTTGGCGGCTCTCCGCGTACATGGCTTCCTGCAGTTCCGCAAACCGCGTCACGTACCGGTCGAGCATTTCGCGCATTGCCGACTTGCCGCGGCGTGCGAAGGAGGGGACCGTGTCCAGTGCGTCGAGATCCACCTTCTCGCCGGGTGCGACGCGGTAACGTCGGGTATCGAGCAGCGTCCTAATGGTGCTTGATCCGCACTGCTGGGTCCGCTTGCATAGTGACCATGGTCAGAATTCCAGGATAGAGCGGCCGCTGATCCGCCCTTCCGCCAGCGCCGTGGTCGCTTCGTTGATGTCCTCGATGGCGTAGCGTTCGGTGACGAGGGACTCGAGATCCAGGGTGCCGCTGGCATGCCAGTCCAGGAACATCGGGAAATCGCGTTCCGGTGAACAGGATCCGCCGATGGAGCCCCGGAATTGCTTCTCCTGGGCGAGTATCTCCCCGGCGTTGAGTTCAACGGTCGTTTGGGGGACGCCGACGAGTACCGCGGTGCCGCCTTGGCAGGCGCCGAAGTGCCCCCCTCGGCAGGCCGGCACGATCTGTTCCATCGTGACCTTGAGCCCGATGCAGTCGAAGGCGAAGTCGACCCCGGTCACCGGCCGGCCTCCCGCACCAATCTGTCCCGGCTTTCCGGTCATGGCGTGAATGGCTTCCACGGCGTTCACCTTGCTGGCGTCGATGCCGTCGGTGGCACCGAAGCGCTTGGCGAATTCGAGCTTCTCGGCGTCGAGATCGACGGCGATGATCGGGTCCGCACCGCGCATCTTGGCGCCCACGACGGCCGACAGGCCGACGCCGCCGACGCCGAAGATCGCGACGGAATCGCCTTCCTGGACGTTGGCCGTGTTCAGCACCGCACCGGCGCCGGTCATCACCGCACAGCCGATGATGGCGGTTACGTCGGTGGCGATATTGCTTGGCGCGCCGACCACGAACTGCTCGTCGGCGATGGTGTGGTCCGCCCAGGTGAAGACGCTGGAGGAGACCGTCTGTCCGCCGCCGATGTCCAGTGACGAACGCGCCGGTGGACCGTCGGCATTGGCGGCATCCCTGGGCACCCAGGTCACAAGCACCATGTCGCCTTCCTCGACATGGCCGACCGCCGAGCCCTTCTTGAGGACGATGCCCGTGGACTCGTGGCCGAGCAGGGACGGCCGCCGACGTGGCCTGTGCATCTGGTGGAGTTGCGAGTGGCAGATCCCGGATGCGAACTGTTTGACCACGATCTGGTTCGGCCCCGGATCGGGCAAGTCCATTTCCTGGACCTCGAGCGGTCCAGGCTTCCCCGGCATTACTACGACCCGCGCGGGTGTCCCCATGCTCCCCCCTCCTCCATGCTCCCCCCTAGAGCCGATGTTCGACTACTGAGTGTGACGCCGCGACGGTACGCTTGGCAAGCGTGTGGATCGCCGGTGTGTCAGCCCGTCCGAACTTGAACGCCCTGCGGCGCAATCGCCATGCGCAGGACCGCGAGTCCCGCAGCCTTCGCGGTCTCCTCGAAGGCGCTGATCACGTCGATGTCGGTGGATGCACCCACGCCGGTATCGCCGCCGCCGGCACCGCTGGGCTTGTAGACGACGCCGAGCCGCGACGCCAGTTCCCGGGCACGTCGGTGACCGGGGCCGAATATGCCGATTCGGGTGGTCTGGTCGAAGCGTTCGAGCAGGTTGGTGTACTCGCCCAAGGCGCCCAGAAAGGCATCGGGATGAGCCGTGCTGTCGACGACTTCCCGGGCCGCGGCGGCAAGTCGTTCGAGGGGGGCGGTAGAACCGCGTTGTCGCCATGCGTCGAACGCCGCCAGCAACGTCGCCGTTCGCGTGCCGGAACCGGTGAATACGAAGGCGAGGTGAATCCCCCTTGGCAGGCGGACGGGCGTCGCGACGCGATCCTCGAACCGGATCACGCCGCCGGTAACTGCGGCGGCAACGTCGAGGCCGCTGCCGCCGCCCTGGAAGTCCGCATGCAGATCGTAGAGGTCAGTCAATCGTGGGGCGCTGCCCGCAAGGACGCCGAACGCCGTTGCCACGGCGGTCACGGTGGCGGCGCTGGATCCCACACCCAGCTTGATGCCCTCGCGGTAGCAGGGCGCCGAATCGATCTGCACCTCGATGTGTTGCGGTGCGTCGGGCTCGGCGATGCTGCGCCGTGCGATGCCGGGGATCGTATTGGGCGGTGCGGTGAAGACGTCATGCTTCGTGATTGCCTGATCATCCTCGAAGCCGGCGCTGACGAAGTGCCAGCCGCCGGCGGTGCGGGTCGTGAGAGTGCACGTGACCCGGCGATCCACGGCGGCGACAAGGGCAGGCGCGCCGGTCAGCACGGCGTACTCGCCGCTGATGACGAGTTTTCCGGGGGCGGACGCCTCGATCACGACGATCGCGGATCGTTCACGACGCGTGCGCCATCACCGAGTCCACCGCGAACGACTCGCAGCACACCCGGCGACTTGGCCAGCAACGCGGCGACGGCTCCACGGTGGCCGGGTGCGCAAACCGCCTTCAACTGCGGACCGGCATCGATCGTGTAGAACACGGGCGTTCCGGCGTCGCGGAGACGGCGAATCGTCTCCATGGCGGCGATAGTGGCCTGGTTCCAGTAGAAGAGGGCGGGTCGGGAAGCCAGCATCAACGCGTGCAGCTTGAGGCAACTATGCTCGGCGACCGCCGACAAGGAACCGAAGTCGCGGTTGGTCACCGCCCGGCAAGCGGTTTCGAAGTCGGCTTCGGTGCTACGGCACCAGGCGTCGTAGAACGGCGAGGTCGTGCGCGACCGCTCCATACCTTCGCTCGACGACACCGGTTTCGGTGTTTCGGCGGTGACGGCAACGACGGCTTCGAGGGGCCATGCCTCCTTGGCAAGCAACTCGGTGCCGGTCCAGTTGTCGTCCCGCGCGGCAAGTGTCGCGAAGCCGCCGAAGATGGACCGGGCCGCCGACGCCGAGCCTTGGCGCGCCCAGGTCGAACGCTGCGTAGGAGACATGCCCAGGTCGAACTCGCCGTCGATGGCCGTGACCAGGGCCGCGAAGCCGGAGGCGGACGACGCAAGTCCCGCCCCGGTTGGGAAGTCGTTGCGGGTCTCGATGCCGAGCGGCGGCAGGTCGAAGACGTTCCGCATGGCATCGAGCAGGGCCTCGACCTTCGAGTCCCGACGAACTTTCCCGTTGATGCAGAGCGAGTCGCGCTCGGCGGCTTCGACTCGGGTTGTCGTGGTCAGTCCCGCAACGGTGATCGACAGCGACGGCGTGGCGGGCAGATTGCCGGGACCGACTTGCTTGCCCCAATACTTGACCAGGGCGATGTTCGGATGCGCGATGGCGGTCGCCATGCCTAACCGGTCGGCTAATACCCCGGGGGTGGACTGAACGAGAAGCCTTGCTGCTCGAGGAATTCGGCGATCCCGATGGTGACGAGGTCGCCGTACTCCGGACCGATCAGTTGAACGCCAATCGGCAAGCCTTGGTCATCGAGCCCGGTGGGGATCACCGTCGCCGGCAGGTTCGCGCCGCTGGCCAGTCCGGCCCAGAACACCTGGTTGAAATAGGGTTCGGGTTTGCCGTTGACCGTCAACGTCCGTTCCGCGAAGGGCCTATGGTCGTGGAGGATTGCGGACGTCGACATGATCGGTGCGACGAGTACGTCGAAGCGCTCGAAGAAGGCGTGCCACTGCCAGCGCAGGTGCGTGCGCTGCTCGTTGTTCGCGTTCCAGTCTCGGAAGCGCGCGACCTGGGAGCGCTGAACCATCGCGTCGCGGCTCGTGTCGTCGGGATCCAGCGCTTCGACACGCTTGGCGGTGGCCTCGTATCGCTCGGCGGGCAAACGCGCCGACATGGTCGCTTGCAGGAGGCATTGGTAGACGGTGTGGGCGTGTTCCGCCTCGACGGGACGCGCGTCGAAGTCGACTTCGGCACCGGCTTGGGCGAGGGCCTCGGCCACCGCATCGACCCGGGCGGCAACGTTGCCGTCCACGACCGCCATGGCGTCGTCCCGCCACACCGCGACCTTGAGTTCGCCCGGTGACTTCGAGAGCTTCGGAAGGTCGAGCTTAAGTCCCCGGGCGGCGATTTCGTCCGGTCCGGCGCAGATGCCCACGGCAAGCGCTAGATCCGTCGCCGAGCGCGCAAGCGGACCGATCACCGAGATGTCGGATGGACTCAACACACCTCGTGTGGCATGGCCGCGGGGCGGCAGCAGCAACCAGGTCGGTTTGTGGCCGAAGACGCCGCAGAAGTGCGCGGGGTTGCGGATGGACCCGCCGATATCGGAGCCCATCTCCAGTCCCGTCATACCGGCCGCCAGGGACGCCGCCGAACCGCCGGAGGATCCGCCCGGTGCCCGTTCGCGATCCCAGGGATTGTTGGTCGTGCCGTAGATATCGTTGTAGCTCTGGAAGTCCGAGAGCATGTACGGAACGTTGGTCTTGCCGAAGATCACCGCCCCCGCACCGCGTAGGCGGGAAATCGACAAGGCGTCTTTCTCGGCGATGCTGTCCTTGAGTTCCGGCACTCCCCAGGTGGTTGGCGTGCCGCGGATGTCGTAGGACTCCTTGACCGTCATCGGGACGCCGTGCAGTGCTCCCCAGTCTCGGCCGGCAGCCAGCGCTTGGTCCGCGGCCTTGGCGCGCGCCAGTGCTTCGTCGCGGATATCGACGATGATGGCGTTGAGGTCGGGATTGAAGCGGTCCACGCGATCAAGGTAGTGGGTCAGGAGTTCGACGCTGCCGACCTCGCGGTCCTTGATCCTGCGTGCGAGTTCCGTGGCACTCGCGAACGCCAGTTGGGTCATTTCGATCTCTCCCAGGCTCGTTAGCTGATCACCGAGTGTGGCGTCGGCACGATCCGCGTCACCTCGATGTCGGGCAGCATCAGTTCGGCCACCCGCGGCGCAATTTCATCCCGCCAGCGGTCGCTCTGGTAGACCTTCGCGTAGAGCTCCTCGCGCTCGGCTTCGGATGCGAACCGGCGCAGCCAGACGTAGGTGGTCTCGTCCTCGCCGCGAAAGCTGCCGGCGATAACCATCCCCTGGGCGACTTGGAAGGGAATGATGACCGCTTCCATGAACCGCACCCAGTCGTCCATCTTGCCGTCGGCGATCTTGTATCGCCTGAGTTCGTAGAACATTGCACCTCACTCCGATAAGCGAACGAGGGTTTATACAGGATGGACGGATTGCTTGGAACCGATCCCGGGCGTGGCCTTGGGTGCCGGTCAGGGCTTACGCGGGTTCGGCGAACGGACTCGCAACGGTCAACGCGTCGAAGACGCGACCGTGCTGCATGTCTTCGGAGTTCAGGACTGTGCATCCCCCGGTCAATGCCGCTTGCACTATCAAGCCGTCCCAGAACGACAGACCGTGGAGCCGGTGCAGATCGATTGCCGCAAGTAGGTCGTCGGTCGTCAGGCGAACCACTTCGAATCGCGCATAGAGCAGCACGCGTTCGCGGGCCGCACCTGCACCCATGCCGAGTTTCCGGGTTGCCGCCGCGAAGAACTCCTGAAGGAC
Source organism: Pseudomonadales bacterium (assembly GCA_021295895.1). GTDB lineage: Bacteria > Pseudomonadota > Gammaproteobacteria > Pseudomonadales > Azotimanducaceae > VXYL01. Next base: position 16,271 of record JAGWBM010000047.1, on the reverse strand, counting down.
CTGAAGCGAAATCACGCCGCGGCGCTCGAGCATCAGGTTTCGGATCAACTCCCTCGCTCGGGTCTGCTTTGCGACGTCGCGGTTGTCATCGGCGTAGACCAGGATGTTCGTGTCGACGAACTCACGCCCGCTCATGCAGTGCGTCCCGCCTCCACGGCTCCGAGGATCGGTAGGTGCTGGTGGACCAGAGACTGTCCAATTGTTCGACCGTCGCTTCCCTGTCGCGCGGTTGCGTGAGCGCGAGAAGGTAGTCGCGAATCATCTGATTCAGGCTGGTGCCCCGTCGCCCGGCTATGCGCCGCGCATCGGCGATCACCTGCTCGTCGATGGAGAGCGTTATATTCATGTTCCACACAATACGTGTGCACGGACTACGTGTCAATTCTGTCCGGCGCGTCCGCTATACTGCCAGTGTTCAGCCTGGAGAGTGCCCATGGCGGCGTTGGACGGAATGCGCATCCTCGATATGACCCAGTACGAGGCGGGTACCTGCTGCACCCAGAGCCTTGCCTTTCTCGGGGCGGACGTGGTCAAGGTGGAACGCCCCGATGTCGGCGATCCCGGCCGGGGTCGTGCTGGCGGCGGATCCGTCGACCGGGAGTATTTCGTCAACTGGAACAGCAACAAGCGCAGCATCACGCTGCATCTCGATACGCCCGAAGGCCGGCAGGTGCTGCTGAAGATGGTTCCCCGCTACGACGTCTTCGTGGAGAACTACGGGCCCGGCGTGGTCGAGAAGCTGGATATCGGCTACGACGTCATGCGCGAGATCCATCCCGAGATCATCTACGTGCGCATCAAGGGCTTCGGCACCAGCGGGCCGCACGCGCACTACAAGTGCATGGACATGGTGGCGCAGGCCGCGGCGGGCGCGTTCTCCATCACCGGCGAGCCGGACGGTCCGCCGATGCGCCCGGGACCGACCATGGGCGACGCGGGCACGGGGATGCAAGCAGCGCTGGCGGTAACCGCCGCCTGGGCGCAGAAACAGCGCACCGGCGAAGGCCAGCTCATCGAGCTTTCGATGCAGGAGGCCATGACCTACTACCTGCGTACGGCGGTTTCGCGCACCCGCTACGGCGAGCTTCCCGCGCAACGCACCGGCAACGGCATGGGCCCGTTCACGTCGCTCTATCCGTGCAGGGGTGACGGTCCCAACGACTACGTGTTCATCATGGCCGTCAACCCACGGATGTGGGCGGGGGTCTGCCGCGCCATCGGCAAGCCTGACCTGCTTCTTGACGAGCGTTTCGACGATCCCGAGCGTCGCCACGAGAACCGCGATCTATTGTTTGCGGAGATCGCGGCCTGGACGCGCACCAAGACAAAGCGGGAAGCCATGACGGCGTTGGCGGAAGCCGGGGTGTGCGCGAGCCAGGTCTACGAGACCAGCGATCTGTTCACCGATCCGCATCTCCTCGAACGCGGCTTCATTCACGACCTCCATCACGCCGACCACGGTGATATCCGGCTGCTCGGTTGGCCGGCACGGATGTCCAAGAGCCGGGTGGACATCGAGGCCGCACCCTTGCTCGGCGAACACACCGACGAAGTCCTCGGCGAGGACCTGGGATTGGACGGAGCGGCGATCGCAGCACTCCGGGACGCCGGTGCCATCGGCCGGGAGACGTTCGGCCGCGGTCGTTGACTCGAAGCGCCATGGCCAAGGTCTATCTGGTCGACGGCACTTTCGAGCTGTTCCGCTGTTTTCACGGCGCGCCGCGCCACACCAACGCGGATGGCGAGGAGGTCGGCGCGGTACGCGGCCTGCTGCATACCCTGCTGTCCCTGCTCAAGGGTTTGAAGGCGCGTATCGACGATACGGCACCCGCCTACGTCGCGGTCGCCTTCGACCCGCTGCCGGCCGGCCGGGGAGGCCCTACGGAGGATCCCGGCACGCTCATCCGCCGCCAGAGCGCCTTGGCCCTCGATGCCGTACGGGCCCTGGGTATCCGGCTATGGCCGATGGTGCGCTTCCAGGCCGACGATGCACTGGCGACGGGAGCGCACAGCCTTCGTGCCGACGCGACGGTGAGCCAGGTGGTGATCTGCACCACGGATACGGATCTATTCCAGTGCATTCGAGGCAGCCAAGTCGTTGTGTTGGATCGCATTCGCGGGACGGTGACCGACGAAGCGCGTTTTCGCAACCGCTTTGGGATCGCCCCGTGGCAGTTCGCGGACTACCTGGCGCTGGTCGGGGCACCCGCCAAGGGTCTACCCGGAGTGCCGGGATGGGGACCGAAGTCCACAGCCAGGATGCTGGCGGCGCATGGCCGGATCGAGGATTTCCCCCCGGACGGAGCGGAATGGCAGGGGGTGCCGCGCGGGGGCCACCTGGCTGCGGAGTTCAGTGCCCGTCGCGATGAGGCGCTGCTGGTCAAGCGTCTGGCCACGCTTCGCGACGATCTGCCGCTCGACTGCTCGTTGCACGCCTTGGAGTGGCGCGGGCTGGATGCCGAGCGTCTGTGCAGGGTGACCGAGAAGGCGGAGGCGAACGACCTCGTGGAGCGGATCGAACGTTGGTCTCCTTAACACGAATTGCCCCTGTTCCATTGCGTCGATGATTAACGGTTAGAATCGTCGCGAATCCCGACTAAGCCGCGCGGTTCGGGCACCAAGGGGAGGTGATGGCGAGGAAACTGCTTGAGGTAAGGAATCTGCACGTCAGCTTCGGCGACGAGCCGGCGGTGCGGGGCGTGTCCTTCGATATCGAAGCGGGCGAGACCGTCGCGTTGGTCGGCGAGTCGGGTTCCGGCAAGTCGGTGACAGCGCTTTCGATCCTGCAACTCCTGCCCTACCCGCAGGCTCGTCATCCCGGCGGAAGCATCCTGGTCAGCGGCGAAGAGATGCTCGGTGCCGACAAGGCCCGCCTGCTCGATGTGCGAGGCGGTGTCGTCAGCATGATCTTCCAGGAGCCGATGACCTCCCTGAACCCGCTGCACACCATCGCCAAACAGGTCGGCGAAGCGCTGGTCGTGCACAAACGCCTGTCGCCGAAGATGGCGCAGGAACGTACGCTCGAGTTGCTCCATCTGGTCGGATTGCAGGACGCAGCGGACCGCCTCGGCGCCTTTCCACATGAACTGTCGGGCGGCCAGCGACAGCGCGTGATGATCGCCATGGCGCTCGCCAACGAACCGCAACTGCTCATCGCCGACGAACCGACGACCGCTCTCGACGTCACCATCCAAGCCCAGATCTTGAAGCTGCTGAAGGATCTCCAGGCCGAACTGAACATGGCGATGCTGCTTATCACCCACGACCTGGGCATCGTCCGCAACATGGCCAAGCGGGTCTGCGTGATGACGGAGGGCGAAATCGTCGAGGCCGGATCGAACCGTCAGATCTTCAACGAGCCACGGCACGCCTACACACGGCACCTTCTTGCTGCCGAACCGAAGGGCGAGCCGCCGGCCGCCAACGGTCGGGCACCCGTGGTCGCCGCCGCTGATGCCTTGACCGTGAAGTATCCGATCGGCAAGGGCTGGTTCGGGGGTCGCCGCTACTTCACCGCCGTCGAGACCGTGGATGTCGAGGTCCGGGCCGGACAGACCGTGGGCGTCGTCGGCGAGTCCGGCTCCGGCAAGACCACCCTGGGTCTCGCGATGCTGCGCATGCTAGCCAGCGAAGGCGTCGTGAGCTTCGACGGCAACGACATCAGCGAACTCCGCCGCAAGAGCCTGATCCCGCTCCGCAAAGACATGCAGGTCGTCTTTCAGGATCCCTTCGGCAGCCTGTCGCCGCGCCTGTCGGTTCTGCAGATCATCGAAGAAGGCCTTCGAATCCACGAGCCCCAGGTCGGCAAGGACGAGCGGCGGCAGCGCGTCGCGGATGTGCTCGACGAGGTGGGCCTGGAGCCCGAGCACATGGACCGCTACCCGCACGAGTTCTCGGGGGGCCAGCGCCAGCGCATCTCCATCGCCCGCGCCATGGTGCTCAAACCCCGATTTGTCGTTCTGGACGAACCGACCTCGGCGCTCGATATGTCCGTTCAAGCGCAGATCGTCGACCTTCTGCGCGACCTGCAGGTCGCCCACGATCTGGGTTATCTCTTCGTCAGCCACGACCTGAAGGTGGTACGTGCGCTTGCCAATTGGCTGATCGTCATGCGCGACGGCGTGATCGTCGAGCAGGGACCGGCCAGGGACGTCTTCACCAACCCCGCGAGCGACTACACCAAGGCGCTGTTCCACGCCGCCCTCGACCTCGAAGCGGACGAAGAGGTGGTGCGCCAGTAGGGGACGGGCTGGTCCCATCCCGCGCCGATCGAACCGAGGCCACCGCAGAACCCGCTGGGCGACGACAAGCGTCGCCCCTACGCGTCGGTGGTTCGGCGCCGAGTCTGGCCGGTGGTCGCTTCAGCCCTCTGGGTCGTCTTCCCAATACGGCGGATTGTTCAACGGACCCGGCGTTTGGCCCAACTGAATCAGGAGCCCGTGGGCGCTCTTCGGCGAGATGAACGCGTCGATGGACGACGGGTCGTCGAAGCTCTTGTCGACCACGCGCACGCCGGCTCTCTCCATGGCTTCGACCCTGTGCTCGAGATTCGGTGTTTGCAGGGTGAGGTGATGGAATCCCTCGCCTCGTCTCTCGAGGAACTTGGCGAGGAAGCCCTCCGGGTTGATGGGCTCCAGGAGTTCGATGCAGAAGTCGTGCAGGTCGAATAGCGCGATGCGGAAGTCGCCGGAGTGATGGATTGCCGTGCGGCGATGCCTGGCGCCAAGAACCGCTTCGAAAAAGCCCCGCGCATCGTCGATGCTGTGCACGGCGATACCGATGTGGTCGAACCGGCCGACGGGTTCGGTGGGTTGTTCTGGCATGGGATTCCCCTCTCGTTTAGTCGGTCCGGCGCACGGCCCGGTCTACCCAGATGCTGTCGGTGGCCGGGTTGTAGCGCGCGTAGAACTGGCGCGGCAAGGCCTCGCAGAATGCCCGCATCCGAGCCTTGGCATCCGGTAGCGATTCCGCCACGAAGTAGACCGGCTGGTATTCGGTGACGGGATACTGCTGTCTCGCCGCGGCGCCGGGATCCCAGTCGACGAACTGCGCGCAGGAGGTCTCGCGACACGCATGCTCCAGTTCGCCGAAACTCGATAGCAGGCCCGCGCCGTAAGCCTTCCGTTCGCCGCCTTCGCGCACCAGGCCGAACTCGACGGAGTGCCAGTAGCAGCGCGCCAGGCGCTCGATGTCGTCATCGTCGGCACCGAGGCTTGCGAGCCCGATTTCCTGGGATAGATCCCCGAACGCGGGATCCGCGAACATCGGCGCGTGCCCGAGCAACTCGTGGCAGACATCGGGTTCCGGTGTGTAGAAGGGCTTCGATGCGTGGCGAATGTACTGCGTCGAGAAGAACACCCGAAACGCCA
>JAGWBM010000047.1:10218-10751 GCA_021295895.1 Pseudomonadales bacterium | reverse complement strand
ATCGGCGCCGCAGGGTGGCGAGGCGTTCGTACACTTCTCGCCACGTCGCATGTTCGGCATCCGAGTATTCGACGACTGGGAACTCGCCGCCGTGCCGATAGCCGCGTGCCAGGCCGTCGACCATGGCGCGGCGGTCTCGGTAGTGGGGATCGGCAAAGCCCGGATGATCGGCCTCGAGGGCATCGCCGGCGTCCAGGGTGTTGTTGGCGATCCGGTCGAGTTCAGCGGCGTGGCGGGGAAACCAGGGCACGTTCTTGTGGTCGAGGACCACGACGCCGAGGGCGGCTTGGCGAAGGTCCGCGATCGTGGCCCGCATGGCGGCTTCGTCGGCCTCGCTGTCGCAGTCCACGTAGAAGTCGAAGGTCTGCGCCCGCCGCGGTCGGGACTCGATGTGGGTGAGACTGACGCCGTGACGTGCGAACGGTTTGAGGGCCGCCTCCAGGGCACCCGGACGGTCTCCTTGAAGCTCGATCAGGAGCGACGTCCGTGGCTCGGGGTATAGCGGATGGGGGTGGCTCGAATTCGTCACGCGA
>JAGWBM010000047.1:481-10111 GCA_021295895.1 Pseudomonadales bacterium | reverse complement strand
GCCTTCATGCGAAGCCAAGCTGCCTGAACTACACTGCATGCGAATTGGACAGCACCTGGGGAAGAATGAGCGACACAGAGGAGCCTTCAGCGGGGGAGCGCGAGGGGCTTGCCCCTCGCACAGAAGACCCCTTCGTCGGCAAGCAGTTGACCGAACGTCAGTTCGCGGTGACGGACGCGATGCTCGCCGACTACTACGGCGGACTTGCGCTGACCCCGCGCGGCGACGGCAGGGTGCCGACCATGCTTGGAAGCGATGCCGAGAACCGTTATTTCGGCGAGATCGCCTTCTCCAACCACATCGGCCATCTGTGGATGCGCCAGGGCCTGGAGTGCTTCGGCCCGTTGAACAAGGGCGAAACCTATGCGGTGAGCGGCCGCATCCGCGACATCTACCCGCACCGGGACCGCTCGGTGGTCTACTACGAGGCGGAGGTCCGGGACGCGGACGGGAACTTGGCGGTTCGGACGCACCATCACCAGAGCTTCCTGCGCGAGAAGCCGGCAGGTGGCCAGGTGACGTTTCGCGACCCGTCGAAGAAACCCGGCGCGCGTAAGTTCATCATTCCCGAAGGCGAAAGGTTCGGCGGATTCACCCGGACGATAACCTTGGAAATGTGCGGCGAGTTCTTCCACGGCGACGCCAACTACCACACCGACAAGAAGGAGTCCCAAGCGTTGGGTTTCCGGGACGTGGTGGTCGGCGGACGAATGACGCTTGCCTACACGGCGCACCTCTTGGAGGAGCGATTCGGGGATGCCTGGTGGGATAGCGGCCGCCTGGATCTCAAGTTCACCAACCCGACCTGGCCGAACGATGTCATCACCGCGCACGGTGTCGACACCGGTCCCGTCGAGGGCGACGACGGAGGCGGCCGCATGGGCGCCTTCGTCTGGTTGGAGAAGGCCGATGGCACGGTGGTGGTGATCGTCCAAGCCAGTGTCAGTGCCTGAACCGGCCCGTAGGGGCGACGCTTGTCGTCGCCCGCGTGGGCTGTCCGCAAACCGTTGGTACCTTCGTCAACACGGGACGCCGCAAGGGCGTCCCCTACGCCGCCAATTCTGATGCCGCCGGTCGACACCGAAACGCTGATCTACGGTCGCGCAGACGGCATCGAACTGCGCGCCGAACGATACCGGGCTACCGACCAGCGTGACCGGTTGGGCCGGGCGGTCGTCATGGTCCACGGTGGTGCCTGGACGTCGAATGATCGGCTGTCCCCCGAGGTTCTCTGCAGCGACTTGGCGGCAGGGGGATTCACCGTCTTCTCCCTCGATTTCCGCGACGGCCGCAACGGCAAGCATCCCTGCGCCGTCCAGGACATCACCGCCGGCATTCGCTACGTCCGGACACGGGCGACGGAGTTCGAGATCGACCCGGACCGTATCGGTCTCATCGGCAGCAGTTCCGGTGGCCACCTGGTGTTGTTGGCCGGCATCCAGCCGGACATCGATGCGCACCGCGGAACGCCGATCGTGGCGGACGTCGATGCCGGATCGCTGTCGGCGCGTGTGTGCTGCGTGGTCGCGCTGTGGCCGGTCTCCGATCCGTTGTACCGATTCCGCTATGCGCAGCGCGTCGGACGCGAGGAGTTGGTGAGTGCTCACCGCCGCTACTACCGGGACGAGGCGCATATGCGCGAGGCCAGCGTGCAGCGTGCCCTGCGCGAGGGCGAAGCCGAGCACCTACCGCCGCTGCTGGTGGTGCAGCCCGGCGAGGACGCCAACGTGCCGCGGCAGATGACCCTCGAGCTTGTGCACGAGTATCAGAACGCGGGTGGCTCGCTTACGTACCTTTTCTACCCCGGCCTGCCCCACGCCTTCGCCTATCAGGCCTCCCCCGATACCGGGCGTCTTGGGGCGGAGGTGCGCGCGTTCCTCGGCCGGGCCGAGCGGCCCTGCACGACTGACAGGCTGGCGTCGGGTAGGGGCGCGCTATAGTCTTGCGGGTGTCGATAGCCACGTAGTTTACGGCTCTTCGACCGGGCAGGTTGGGAGGCGGTCGCGTGGATGAATCCCGGTTCAGCAGGCTCGCGCGGACGCGCGGCGCGTTCGCCGGACTTGGCAGCAACGTCCTGTCGAAGAAGACACTCCTCGCGGTGACGGTCGGCACGTCGCCCGTTTCGACGTCCTGGGCAATCACGGGCACCAGTTCCATCTTCGAGAAGTTGGGGCCGTCCATGGGTTCCCTTCCGTGAGGGCCGCGTTGGAAAGCGGCGCATCATAGCGTGCGACGGGAGGGATCTGCCCTTCATTCCCCATACCACGCCGAACGCACGACCCGAGAAGTTTCCCGAAATCATCCCGAGTCTGGCGGGCCGCGAAACATCAAGATATGCGCCAACGCGACGTCGAGTGAAGAGGACCTTCACGCCGGATCAGGTGCCGAGTTCGTCGTGGAACCGGAGGAAGGTCTCAAGGGCCAGCTCAGGGTGTTCCAGGATGGCGTTGTGGCCGCAGCGAAGCAGTTCGACAAGCTGGGCGTTGGGCGCCATGGCCGCGATCACGCGGCTCGACACGAGGTTGGGATCGTGGTCGCCGGTGCCGATGAGCACCGGCATGGTGAGCCTCGGGACCATCGGCTTCAGCTCGAACCCGGGCAGCCCCTGTGTCGCCCGCGCCGCCGCTTCCGGATCGCGATGGTCCATGATCCCGGCGGGCACCGGGGTCGGCTCGATGCCCTGTTGCCGGCGTAGCTCCGCGGCGCGTTTGGTCCCTTCCCGCTGCGCCGGCACGTCGGCCTTGTCGACGTTGGCCGCGTAGAGTGCCGCGGTAATCACCCGCTCCGGGTGATGGGCACAGAACACCATGGCGGGTCTCGAACCCCAGGACTGCGACCAGACGTGGCACCGTTCGATGCCGAGGTGGTCGAGCACGTCGCAGGCGTCCTTTCCGTACTGCACGAACGTATACTGCGTGTCCGGGTCCGCCGCCGGCGAGCTCCGGCCGAAACCCCGAGGGTCGATGCGAACGACTTCGAAGTGTTCGGCGAGCCTCGACACCAGATGATCCCAGACCCGCATGGTGCATCGACCCGGCGGCCACAGCAGCAGCGCGGGATTGCCCTGCACGGAATCGCCATCGACCTCAACGTGCAGCGTTGCACCGTCGACTTCCACTTTCATTTCAGAGCCCATTCCAAATCCATCCTCGCCGGGACGACCCCGAAGCGAATCAGCCGCCGACCCCGGGCAGTCCTCGAACGACGCCGCTATGTCGCGAAGGAGCGTGAAGTACCGCTCGGGGCCGCTCTTGATGGTCGCGCCCAAGGGGTCGACGGCGCCGCCTTGGCATCCGTACCCTCGACAATGACATTGACCAGGCGGTGCTCGAACCGCGGTTCGGTCCAGCCGCTCCAGCGGCGGGATGCAGTAGTGTTCGTGGCGACGAACGGGGCCTTCGGTGTTGAATCGGACATGCGGCGCAGTATGCCACGCCACCCATCGCCGCAACTCCCTTACACGACCGCCTCGAACAGTTCCAGATCCGGGTGGCCGAGGTACGTTCCCTTTGGCGCGCTGCGTTGCGCATGCGCCTTGCGGAAGTGCTCGGACTGAGTCCAGGCCTCGAAGGCGGCGCGCGACTCCCAGATCGTGTGCGATGCGTATAGAACATGGTCTTCCGCCTCGGTTCCCTTCAACAGCGCGAAGGACTGGAACCCGGGCACTTCCGACAGGTACGAGTCGCGCTCCCGCCAGAGCGTTTCGAAATCCGCCTCGAATCCCCGGGCGATCCGGAATCGATTCATCGCGATGAATGTCCTTGTTTCGTTCTTCTGCATGTCCATAGTAGGAACTCCTCAATAAGTCATTAGCGTAGGACGACGAGACGACCCAGGCCTTCGTGCCACTCGACGCGCACCGGCGTTTGGTAGACCCGGCTCAATAGCTCGCTCGTCAGCACGTCGCCAGGTGATCCCCCGGCCGCAACGGCGCCTTCGTCGAGCAACACGACGCGATCAGCGAAAGCCGCCGCCATGTCGATATCGTGCAACACCACGAGGACGCCGACGTTCTGGGACGCCGTCGACCGTGCGAGTCCCAGGACCAGCGCTTCGTGGCCCAGGTCCAGGTTCGCGGTGGGTTCGTCAAGCAGCATGTAGCGCACGTCGACGTGGCCGTCACTTACATCGCGCCAGATCTGCAACAGCGCACGGGCGAACTGCACGCACTGGCGCTCGCCGCCCGAGAGCGTCTTGAACTTGCGTCCGAGCAGATGACCGATCTGGCACTGCTCGACCACTTCCACACAGGCGACGTCGTAGTCAGCGGGTTCCGCAGGATCGGGAATCCAACCCATGGCCAGCACCTCGTCGACGTAGAAATCGAAGGCCATGGCCGCGGACTGGGAAACCACGCTGCGCAGCCGCGCCTGGTCCCGGACGCCCAGGTGTTCGAGGGGTAGACCGCCGGCACACACCAATCCCCGATCGGGCGCGATTTCGCCGCAAAGGAGACGCACCAGGCTCGATTTACCGGCACCGTTCGGCCCCACCAGGGCGGTCACCTGGCCGGGCACGACTTCCAACGAGGCATCCGACAGCACCCGCTTCGCGCCCAGTTCGAGTGTGACGTTCTCAGCGCTAAGCGTCATCGCGGCCGCTCCCGGGCAATCAGCCACAGGAAGAACGGCGCCCCCAGTGCACTCGTAACGAGACTCACCGGAATCTCGGCGGGAGACGCCGCCGTCCTCGCCAAGGTGTCTGCGAGGATGGTCAATGTGGCGCCCAGCAAGGCCGCGCCGGGCAGCAGGTGGCGATGACCCGCGCCGATCGCCAGGCGCACGAGATGGGGTACGACCAGTCCGACGAAGCCGACGATTCCGACCAAGGCCACGCCCGCGCCGACCGCCGCTGCCGAACTCAGCACAACGCCGCGCTTGAGCCGCCGTACGTCGACGCCCATGTACCAGGCCTCGGCTTCCCCGAGTTGGAGCAGATCCAAGCTTCGCGCGACTATGAGAATCGGCACCGCCGCGGCCAGCATCAAGAACACGGCCGGTGTGGTGGTCGGCCAGGTCGCCCGCCCGAAACTGCCCATCATCCAGAACGTGAGCGTGCGCAAGCCTGCATCGTCGCTCAGGTATTGAAGGACGCCGATGCCGACACCCGCCAAGGCATTGGTCGCGATCCCGACCAGCACGATGGTAACGATGCTGAATTGCCCGTAACGGGTGGAGAACAGGTAGAGGAACCACGTGACCAGGAGCGCACCCGCGATGGCCGCCAACGGTACGATGTACGGTGCCAGCACGCTGGCGATCGCCATGCCGCCACCCAACACGATCATCACGCTCGCACCCAGTGCCGCGCCGCTGGAAACGCCGATCAAACCCGGATCCGCGAGCGGATTCCGAAACAGTCCCTGCAGGGCCGCCCCGGACAGGGCCAAGGCCGCACCCACGCAACCGGCGAGCAGAACCCGAGGGGCGCGGATTTCCAGCAGTACGGCACGATGAAGTTCGTTGGCGGCGTTGCCGAAAAGGTCCACGAGCGAAACCGGAATCGCGCCCGAGGCCAACGCCAACACCCCGGCGACCGCCAGGGCCATGGCCAACGCCACAACGGCCGGTGTGCGGTAGCGGATCTGTCTGGGCACGGCGACCCGATTCCGCGCACGTGCGACAGGGCGACCGAACACGGCATCCATACTATTCACGGATGTCGAGGAATGCCGTCTGCGCGCCATGGAGTCTCTTGGCCAACTCGAGCGCAGTGGTCAGCGTGCGTGGCCCGAAGCCCAGCATTGCCATACCATCCATCACGATCAGGCGATCGGCGTTGTCTCGCGCGCCATTGCCCAAAACAAGCGCTAGCGCGGGATGAGCGAGCACTGTCGCTGCGCCCCCCGCACCCCGTACGCCGCGCTCCGTGATCACGACGAAGTCCGGAGCGGCCCGCGACATGGCCTCCATCGACACCGGTTTCCAGCCCTCGAAATCGGCTAATACGTTGTCCGCCTGCACCATGTCGAGGAGGCCCTGGGCCGATGTACCGCGTCCCGCGCCGATGGGTGCCCCGTCGCGAAACTGGAGGAGAAAGGCCACCCGCGGCTTCCGCGTGACTTCCTCCTTGAGCCGCCGAAGCACATGCGCCACCGGCTCGAGTTCGCTGCTGCTCAACACGGCCGAGCGATCGTGCAGACCCAGCACCGATCCGACGCACCGAACCTTGTCGATGATTCCCCGAGCCGTGTGGACCTCGTCAACGCGAACCAGGGTCACGCCGGCACGCGCCACCATCGCCACGGCTTCCGGGGGGCCCATGTCGTCTTCGCCAAGCACCAACGTGGGAGTCAGCGACAACAGACCCTCCGCCGACAGGGTGCGCACATAGCCCACGGATGGGAACTCGCGTGCGGCGGCCGGGAAGTTGGACGTGCTGTCCACGGCGACAAGCCGATCCTCGGCGCCAAGGAAGTAGATGATCTCCGTGATCGATCCGCCGGCCGCGGCGATCCGCGCGCTGTCCGCGCGCTCGCATTCGGCCGCGCCGGGCAACGCAACGACGACCAGCCACACGGTCAAGGCGCGCACGGGCATGCTGTCAGAGTTCGACGCGGAACGTCACCCCGGCGTTGAAACCGGGCTGGGTAAAGCGCGCGGGCGCGTCGTTGCCTATCCCAGCGGTATCTCCCCAGCGGAGGTAGGTCTTGTCGGTCACGTTGAACAAACCGGCATTCAAGCGCACCCGCTGGCCGATGTTCAGATACGCTAGGAAATCGACGAGGCCGTAGCCCGGGGTCGCAGGACGCGGGGCAGATTCGTCTATATCGGCTTCGTTCTTGCCCGAGACCAACGTCCAGACGACTTCGGCACCCCAGAGGTCGTCCGGTGCGTCATAGCCGAATCCCAGAACGGCACTCAATGGATCAACGCTGTTCAACGGCGCGCCGGAGTCGCGATCCTCGCCCCGCGCATACGCCATCGCGAACCGGGCGGACAAACCGCGGGGCAGATCGAGACCGCCTCCGACTTCCAGGCCGTCGATCTCCACGGACGGGCGGTTGATCGATTGGAACGTGAGCATGCCGTCGGCGGGATCGATGCCCCGTGATCCGACGAACTGCGGCGCGACGGCGAACGACTCGATGAAGTTGTCGTAGGTGTTGCGGAAGTAGGCCGCCCGGGCATTCATCGCCGTCAGTACGACCCGGGCGCCGACTTCCAAGCCGTGGCTTTGCTCGGACTCGAGATTCGGGTTGGCAATGGTCTTGTAGCCACCGAGGAAGTTGGTGAAGCCGACGTTGACGTCATCGTATGGGGGCGCTCGAAAGCCCTGGCTGAAACGCGCATAGGCGGAGATCGTGGCCGTGAAGTTGTAGAGCGCGCCGATCGTCGCTGTCGCCTGGGAATCCTCGTAATCCTCCGGCGTCGGCGATCCCGGATTGCCCGCCAGGTAGATGTCGTCCGCAACGGCATCTGCGTCGAATCGATCGAAGCGGACACCCGGCGACAACGTCAGCCGGTCTCCTAGCAGCGTCATCTCGTCCTGCACGAAGACGGCAAACTGCGTGACCTCGGTCAGTGGGAAGTCGCGGGTCGGTAGCGGCGAGAATTCACGCAGTGGTGCTCCCGTGCTGTCGAACGTCCCGCCGTCCCGGACCGAAGCACTTTCCGTGACCGAGTAGTCGAGCCCGTAGGTGACGACGTGGTTGGTCTCGCCCAACGTGATACGGCGGTTTAGCTGGACCCAGCCTCCCGTGATCTGCTGCTCGTACTTGCCCTCGCGCAACCTGCTCTGCCCGGCCCTAGTCCGCGTCGTCCGCTGCTCCGTAGTGGTCTGCGATGTATCCGATAGCTGCCGGTAGATCGCTGCTTCGACGCGATCAGCGAGGGGAATTCGACCATAGAAACGGTAATTCAACGACCACCGGTCCCGGTCCCTCGCGTCGTCGGCGTCCCGGCTGTCCACCGTGGTGCCGAAAACGGACAAGCCATAGTCGGAAAGAACACGGGTGGCGATCTCGTTGGTGTAGCTGTCCAGTCCGAACGTGAACGCGTGGGTATCCGACGGCGAATAGCGGACCTTGGCGGTCAGGTTCGCCAGATCGATGTCCTGGGGATCCGGCCGTTCGCGCTCGGTCCCCGTTCCGCCGACCGATCCACCGTTGTCGGTTTCGCTCCCCATGCGCCTCGTGTAGATCAGCATGCCCGCGACCGATCCCGCCTCGCCGGCCGCGGTTACGGTGCCCACCGAGCTTGAGTCCGCACCGGCGTGGCCTCCCTTCAACGTCGCCGCAAACGACCGTCCCTTGCCGAGCTGGTCCCCGGGTTCCTTGGTCGTCAACGCCACCACGCCGCCCAACGCGTCGCTGCCGTAGAGCGACGAGATCGGTCCGCGGGCGATCTCGAGCCGTTCCAGGCTGTCGACGTCGACGAAGTCCCGCCGGGCACTCAGGAACGGGCCGAAGGAGAACTCGTCGGGTAATCGAACGCCATCGATCAGCGTCAGAACCCGATTGCCGCCGATGCCGCGAATCGTGAAACCCGTCAACCCGAAACGGCTTCCGGTGCCGGATACCGAGACGCCCGGCTCGAAACGCACCAAGTCCGCGATGTCGCCTGCCAACTCGCTCTCGATCTCGTCCGCCGTCTTGACCGAGACAGTGGCTGCTACCTCGTCTGGCGAGCGCTCCGTGCGGGTCGCGACGACGGTGATCGTCTCGACGTCGTCCGCCTCCTCTTCACCGATGATCGGCGTTGCAAGGAAGCCGGCAGTCAGGATCGCCACGGCTGCTCGTGGCGATACGCGATTGGGGCTGGTTGCGACGTTCATTCTGTTCCCTCCGGTCAGCCGTGGATGGTGTCCCTGCGCGGGGTCGAAAAGCCCCGCTCCGCCGAAGTGCCGTGGAAAGGGAGTGATTCCGCCCACCTGGGGAACGGCGTGCGGAACAGCACTTCGGCGGAGCGGAATACCGGCTCTTGTCTGGTGCGACCGTGTGGACCCCGACTTTTAAATGCAAATACAAATGATTTGCACTATTGTTTTACTAGAACGTTGGCCACAACGCAAGTCCCGGCTTTACGTTTTGCCTCGTGGTTTCACCGGGCCCATCCGACATAGAACAACGTGGCGGCGATAAGGAGGAAAACCACACGCAGGAACCAACACCAACCCTGGAAATGGTCTTCGTTCAATCGGGCCGCCCATTCCCAGTGAATCCACCTCAAGAATCGAATCCTGAGCCGCAACAGCTTGGGGGCCAAAGGAATGAGGACCAGGAACACCGCCGCGAACACGAACAGCAGCCAGTTGGACATGGGGATTTCCGCAGCGGCGCACAATGCGTTGGTCGGCGCGACCCTACCACGCCGCTACGCACGGTTTTGCACCCGTTGCGAACGCGACCAGCCCGTGATCGCCGGAGTGGCTGATGTTGAAACCAGCCGGAACCGGCGTTGCACCTAGGAGCGCGCTGGGTTTGCCGTGTTCCAAGGCGATGAAATGAAGGTCGTCGTTCGCGCAACCGAGGCGGTCACAAAGGATTGTGCGCAACACGGCTCGACAAAGGACGAACTGCCGACGCGGCCGGCCCGGCTATGGGGCGCTACGAGCGGTCGCCCACCGCCGGCTATCCTTGCTCAATTGTAGAGATGACGGCGTCTCAACAACGCTAGTAGTGGTCGCCGG
>JAGWBM010000047.1:0-390 GCA_021295895.1 Pseudomonadales bacterium | reverse complement strand
CGGTCGGGGTGATCGGAGACGCCCCAGCCAATGCGTTTGTCCCCCTCGTAGGGGTTCTCCGGGCGCAACCGGCGAATGCGGAAGAACACGTTCATGCGGGGGTCGTCGCTCATGTTCGGCGTCGCGGTATGGGGTAGGGAGTGAAGGGCGATTACCGCGTCGCCCTCCTCCATCAGTACCGGCGTCAGTTCGGGCCACGGCCAATCGTCCGATTCGAAGCGTGTGGCCGGGTAGGTCTCCACCATGGCCGGGGGCATGATGCCGGCGAAGGCAGCGTCGTCGCCCATAGGCATTAGTCTCGGCCAGTCCGGTCCGCCGCCGCCGAGGGGGCCGCCCTTGTCGCGTTGCCTTCGGAAGAAGGCTTCGACCGCTTCGTGGGCGCCTCGCCGG
>JAGWBM010000153.1:4816-5168 GCA_021295895.1 Pseudomonadales bacterium | reverse complement strand
CTCGACGCCATGCGCTCGACCAGCAGCATCAAGCGCGGCAAGCGTTTCATCATGTTCGACTCGGCGAGGATGGATGCCAATTCCGTCCGGGCATCGGTCAGCGACGGCGACGGGCCGGCAAGACTCTCGAAGTGGTCCACCGCGCCAAGCACCGCATCGCCGTATTCGGAGTCGGCAAGGTGGCGGGTGACGAGCGTACGCGCGAGTACGGGGTCGAAACCGGCTATCGACGATACCGACATCAAGATCAACCTTTCGCGGTCCGGGTCGTCGCCCAGCAACGAAGAATCGTCTTGGAGAATCTCCGGATACGCATACAACGCGAGCCGCACCATCCGGTCAGCCACGCTGC
>JAGWBM010000153.1:0-4696 GCA_021295895.1 Pseudomonadales bacterium | reverse complement strand
GACGGCGCAGCCTCCCGGACCGTCGGCGACTGCTCCGTCGCAGGACCGGCGGTCGGTTCGAATGGCGCAACGGCGATCACCGGCTCCGACCCGGGCGCGGTCGCTCGGCCGACGAAGAACGCAGCCGCAATGGCCGCCAAGGCTGCAACTGCAATCGCGATCACGCGCATGTCCAAGTCTCCGTTCCTGCGGATTGCGTCGATGATGCAACCGGGAATCTGGTGTTTTCAAGCGGTTCGCCGCCCGCCCCGGTGCCGCCGCAACCCCGCCAGCAAACACGTCGTGATTTCCGAGTCCAAGGTTCGGCGAATGCCTCGTGTGTGGGACACCCAATCCGAGGTGGATGTCCCATTCGGAGGGATCCAGCGACGAGACCTCAGGCCACAAGTGAAGGACACCCCGACGGCATCGAACTTTGTTCAACTGGCGACGTTCCCCGACGGTCAGACAACTAGCGGCGGTATAGTGGTGCCATGCCCACGCACCCAATCCACCGACGCTACTACGCCGAGGACCTCGTCAGGCTGCGCCGAGCGGGGGAGCGTTGGCGGCAGGTGGCGTCGCAGCGCCGGGGGCGAGTGGATCCGAATCCACACCAGATCGACGCCGTGATGTTCGCCCTCAAGCGGATACCGCAGGGGGGCTGCATCCTCGCCGACGAAGTGGGCCTCGGCAAGACCATCGAAGCCGGTCTGGTCATCGCGCAACTGCTCGCCGAGGGCGCCGAGCGCGTACTCGTCGTGCTGCCGCGCCCCTTGCTTGGCCAATGGCAGAACGAACTGTTCACGCTTTTCGGTATCGAAGCGGTGGAGGTCGCCTCGGCATCCGTTGATCTCACCGGCACGGGCGTCTTCCTCGTCGGACGCGAACAGGCCGGAAGCGACGGCGGTTTCGAACGGCTGCGCCAGGCGCCGCCCTTCGACCTGTGCCTGATCGACGAAGCGCACGAAGTGTTCGCCGGCATCCACCGGCGCTTCGACAAGGACGGGCTCTACGAGCCCGAGAGTCCCCATGCACGGACGGCGCACCGGGTGCGCGAGATCATCGGCGCCTCGCCCGTGCTGCTGTTGACCGCCACGCCGATCCAGAACTCGCTCAGCGAATTATGGGGCCTCGTGCAGTACGTCGACCCGAGCGGCACGCTGCTCGGCGACAAGCCGACGTTCGAGAAGGTCTTCTGCGCCCGGGACGGTCGCGCCGTCGCCGTGGAACAGGCGGAAGAACTGAAGCGGCGCCTCAACACCGTGGTGCAACGCACACTGCGCCGGCAGGCGCAGGAGTTTCTCGACAAGCCGTTCGTCGGACGCCGGGCGCAACTCTTCGAGTACACCATGAGCGCGGCGGAACGGGCGCTCTACGACGACGTCACCGACTACCTGCTACGGCCGCAGCTCCACGCCTTCGAGGGGCGCTCCCGTCAGTTGCTGCTGCTCGGCTTCCACCGTCGCATGGCTTCATCCACCGCTGCGCTCGCGGCGAGTCTCGAACGCGTGGCCGGGCGATTGCGCGACATGCTCGACGGCGAGTCGCGCGATGACGATGGCCTCGGCCACCAGGGCTCGTACGCCCTCACCGATGAGGGCGCGTACGCCCTTCCCGAGGGCGCCAACGCCCTCACGGACGAGGGCGCATTCGCCCAGGATCTTGAAGAGGAGCACGAACCGGCGCCCGACGGGACGCCCGACGCGCCCGATATCGACGACGATCCCGACCCTGAAACCGTGCGCGAGGAACTCGCCTTGGTGGAGGACTTCATCGCACGCGCCCATGCGCTGCCCCACGACAGCAAGGCCGCAAGCCTCGTCAAGGCCGTCAGGCTCGTGCTCGACAGGCCTCAAGATCGGCACCGTATGGTGATCTTCACGGAGTCGCTCACCACGCAGGCCTACCTCCGGGAGCTTCTCCTCGGTCAGACCGAACTGCGCGACGAAGACATCACGCTGTTCCGCGGCACCAACGATTCGCCCCGCGCCACCCAAGCGCTCGCCCGCTGGCGCGAGGAAGTGGGCGCCACACTCCCCCCGGATCGCCGACCGAGCCCGGGCGTCGCCGCGCGTCTGGCACTGGTGCACGAGTTCGAGACCCGCTCCACGGTGATGATCGCCTCAGAGGCCGGGGCCAAGGGCCTCAATCTGCAGTTCCCTGCCCTGGAACCCCCAGCGCATCGAGCAGCGCATCGGCCGCTGCCATCGCTACGGGCAGAAGCGCGACGTCACGGTCATCAACTTCCTCGCCACCGATAACGAGGCACAGCGCCTCACCTTCGAGATCTTGAGCACCAAGCTCGATCTCTTCGGCAAGGTCTTCGACGCATCCGACGTGGTGTTGCAGACGCCTCGATCCGACGCCTCGGAAGAACTTGCATCCGCGCTGGGGACCGATTTCGAGAATCAACTACGGCGCATCTGGGACCGCGCGCGCTCAGTGCACGAGGTCGAAGAGGAACTGCGCCGGCTGCGCGACAACATGGAGCACCGCCGCGAGGAACTCGAACGCGTGCGTCGCCGCACGGTGGGCTTGATCGAATCCGGCATCGACGACGCGGTGAGGGATGTCTTCCAACGCATCGAAAGCGACATGCCCAAGGCGCTCGCCACCTTGGACGCCGACCTCGAACGGGTCGTCACCGGTTTTCTTGAAGGGGCGCGCATTCCCTGGGGCGAAGGCGAGCGCGACAGACGGCGCATGCTCCACATCGGCGCCCATCAGGCCCTGCCCGCGCCGTTTCAGGGCGGCGCGTCCATCGCGCTGGGGGCCTCCCGCAGTCTCGACGACGTGGACTCGCTGCATCTCGCCCATCCGCTGGTCCAGGCCGCCGTGGCCGAAGCGCGCACCAACGGCGGCGGCTACCGCGTGCGCTTCGAACTCGGTCCTGGCGCGCCGCAGGCGTTGCATCGGCACCGCGCGAGCCGCGGGCGCCTTGCACTCACCCGGTTGGCGTACCGCGGTTTCGAGCGCGAGGATCGGCTGCGCGCCACTGCGGTGTTCGAAGACGCCCAGGTGCTGCGTCCCGCCGAGGCGGCCCTGGAGCTGCTTCGTCAGCCCTGCACGGACATCCCGCCCTTCGACACGTCCCTGGCCGTTACCGAAGCCCATCTCGACGAAGTCGTCGATGAGGAGTTGTTCTTCGAGCAAGGCCGTGTGGCGGACACCGAGCAGGCCAACTTCGAGACCGCCATGGCGCAGCTCGACCGGTATCTCGCCGACCGCGCCCTGGTGCTGCGCCGCAGCCGCGAGCGGCAACGCACGCGTTTGAAGAACGCCGAACGCGCCCGGAGCCGGGCGAACGGCGCCGAGCAGCGCGCCAAGGCCGACGACCGGGTACGCGAGACCGAACGCAGCATCGACCGGCTCGAAGCCGAGCTCGACGCCTTGGCTCAACAGGACGACGGCGCCTACGAACGCGCCAAGGTGCGCGCCTACGAACGCCGCTATCATGCACCGCGGTCAGAGCGGTTGCTGACGGTGGAGTTCGTGATCGCATGAGCGGCTGGCCGGACGGGGCGAGGACGCGCCACAAACAACGAACCGTAGGGGACGGGCTTGTCCCGTCCCGCGCCGACGAGACGGCCCGACCCGATGTGGGCGACTGTGCGCCCTGGTGGACGCGTCAGCATCGCCCCCACGAATATCGGCCACGCGATTCAAGGATTGCTTCAAGGGAGGCGACGTGCAACACAATCCCGGCGACAGCGACGTGGCGCTGAAGCTGTTGCATACCGCCGACTGGCATCTCGGGCGCCGTTTTCCGGCCTTCGGGCGGGACCAGGAAGTGCTCCTCACCCGCGCCCGCCTCGAGGTGCTTGGCCGAATACTGAACGTGGCGGCGAGCCGCAACGTGGACGCCGTGCTCTGCGCGGGCGACCTGTTCGATCAGCCGTCGCCACCGGAGGAGTGGTGGCGCGGCGCACTCGGTGAGCTCGCGCGCCGCGATTGGCAACGGCCCGTCGTTCTGCTGCCCGGAAACCACGACCCGTTCACGCCCACCTCGGTATATCACCCGAACCACCCGTTCCGTGCGGGCCTGCCGGATTTCGTGCACGTGGTGGACCGCCCAGGCTGGCAACTGCCGATCGGCGACAACGCCGTGGTGTTGGCCAATCCCTGCACCTCCCACGCGGGGCAGAGCAACCTGGTGGAGAAACTGCCGCCGCGGGAACCCGGCGACGAACGCATCCGGATCGGCCTGATCCACGGCCAGACCTTCGACATCGACGGCCACCAGACGAACTTCCCCATCGCGAGGGGCAGTGCCGAAGCACGGGGTCTGGACTATCTCGCCATCGGTGACACCCACGCGTTCCGGGAGGTGGAGCCGAACGCGCACGCGCCCACCGTCTACCCCGGCGCACCCGAGGCCACCACCTTCGGCGAGCACGACACCGGCAAGGTCGCCCTGGTGTTCTTTCCCCTCGACCGTCGTCGCCGGGCCCGGGTGGAGTCCGAGCAGGTCGGCACCTGGACCTGGCGGGAAGTCCGCTGCGACTCGCTCGTGGAACTCAGGGCGCTCCGCGCCGAGCCGGATCTGCAGCACACCGTGGTACGTCTAACGCTCGACATGGCGTTGCCGATGGCCGAGTACGACGAGGCGGAGCGCATCCTCGACGAACTCGCAGGCTCGGAAGCGACAACGCCCCGGGTCGGCGTGCTCGACGTCCGCCGGGAGCGCTTTCGCCTGGCGGCGGATGCGGAGGTC
>JAGWBM010000152.1 GCA_021295895.1 Pseudomonadales bacterium | reverse complement strand
TTTCTCGATGCCTGTTGCGACCATGTCGTCGCCCTGAACCGCGACACGGTCGAGGTCGAGCGAACCGCGTTCTCGGTCTGGCGGGAGCATTTCCGACAACGCCTCGCGAGGCAGCGGGCCGAGAACGCGGCGCTCAAGCAGGACATCGCGCGACTCTCGCAAGTGGCCGCCGACCGGCGCGCCGGCGCGCTGAAACGCGAAAGCGACATAGCGCCGCACGCCGACCGGGGGTTCGCGTCACGCCGTGCGAAGCGACAGATGAAGCGAGCGCTAGCGGCCGAGCGGCGCGCCGAGAATGCCGCCGACGAGCGGCGCCAAACGCTCGTCGACGTGGAAAAGGAGCGGCATCTGCAACTACCGGACCCGGGACGAGTTGCCCGTGTACTCGTCGTGGCGAACGACTTGACCGTGTGGCGCGGCGAAACACCGGTGTTCGCCAAGCTGTCGTTCACGATCGCACCCGGTGATCGCGTCGCCGTGATCGGACCCAACGGCAGCGGCAAGACGAGCCTGCTCGAGATGATCGAACGAGCGCCCTACCGCCACACGGGCACGCTCTCACGGCCCGGCTACGTCAAAACGGCCAGGACGTTCCAGCATCCGCAGTGGACGTCGGGTTTGCTGCGCGACCGACTGCGCGATGCGGGTCTCGACGAGTCCCGCTTTCGCCAGATCATGGCGGTTCTCGGGGTGCGCGGTCGCGTTCTCGACGGGTACATCGAGAACCTAAGCCACGGTCAGCAGAAGAAGGTCGACTTGGCGCGTACGTTTCTTGCCGAAGCACACCTACTGCTGTGGGACGAACCCCTGAACTTCATCGACATCGATGCCCGTGAACAGATCGAAGAGGTGTTGCTGCGGGACCAGCCCACGGTCGTGTTCGTCGAACACGATGCGGCATTCGTCGAGCGGGTGGCCACGCAGGTCATCGATCTGCCCGTGCGATAAGACGACGAACGAAAAGGAATCCTTTCGGGCGTCCAATGACGCCCGAATCAAGCTTTGGCTAGCGGCGCTATCCAACGACCAATGTCCGCCAGGTAGACACTGCTATCGATCGGCTTCCCTTCGCTGAACTACGGCCCAGACTATGCACCCCACCCAGATCACCAGGGTCCAGCCGAACAACAGGTTGATGACGAAGATGGCGAACCGGTGAGGATGTCCGCTACCGGCGATCAGCGTCGGCAGAAAGTAGACCGCCAGAATCAATGCCAGAACGGCGACGGCGGCTATTGAGTCCACACTTGGATCCGACAGCTCGTCAGGGATGCGCCGCGAGCACGGCGTCCCAAACGACTTCCGAGGCAACCACGCCCAGCGCGGTGAGCGACCACGGGGCTACCTCGACCTCGCCGGTGGAGACCATCCACAACGCATCGCCGTCGTCGCGGGTGTGGAAGGGCTGGATCGCGCGCGCCATCGAGCTATGCACCTGCCGGCCTAGCTGGGTCAGGTCGTGGCCGCGAACGGTCTGATTGGTCACGACGACCGTGATCGTCGTATTCCCCGGTTGCGGGTCCGGGGCCGCTTGCGCAGCCTCCACGCGACGTTCGATATCCTCCATATAGGTCGTTCGCTCACCGCTCGTGGGATCGACGTGACCGCGGACAAGGTTGCCTTCGCGATCGAACACGGCACCGATGGCGTTCAACACGACGCAAGCGAAGAACTTGACGCCGCCGATCTCGCGGTAGGCGGCACCCTGACCAGCCGCCTCGGCGCGGTCGAAGTCGAAGCCGTTACCCACGGTGACGGACATACCCGCGCCCCGGGCACCGAGGGGGAACCGATTCGGCCCCGCGTTCTCCAATGCCGCGCGGCCGAGGCGCTTATCCGGGTAGATCATGTTTGATCGTCCACCGAAGTCGAAGACGATCCCGCCGCTGACCAGGGGGATGGTGTTCCAGTCAGCCTTGTCGCGGCGCGCAAACAGTCCCGCCGCCACGCCGCTCGCGGCTTCGAGTCCAAGCAGGGACCCGCCGGCGAGGGTGATGGCGTGGACGTAGCCGTAGTCGCCGACCACGCCGGGCGAGCCACCACGAACATCCAACGCCATGTTGGCACCCGTCGGGAAGTGCAGAACGGTTACCCCGGTCGGCCCGTCGGGATATTCCGCGATGCCGACGTGAAACGCCGGGAAATCGTAGGCAAGGACACGGTCCCCGGGCTCGGTGCTGATGGGAAGGTCGGGATCGTCGTTGGTCTTCACGGTCGTCTGTGCCTGGATGCCGCCGGCGAGCACGGCTGCCACGACGGCGCGCGCGATGTCATGGTGCGTCAAGCAGGTTCTCCGAGGTTCGACTGCCCGACCATAGCAAACTCGCCCGGACGGCAGGTGTGCAAGGTTTGCCTGCGCGGGCGGGGACAAGCCCCGCCCCTACACGTGTCGGATTGTTCCGAGCCAGGGGTTGCGATGAGTCTCGACTCGCGAATATAGTAAGGAATCCTTGTTTCAGGGAAGCACGATGCTTGCGAAACTGACCGCCAAGAATCAACTCACCCTACCAAAGCGCATTACTAACGAGCTTGGCGAGGTGGAGTACTTCGAGGTTGAAACTCGCAACGGCCAAGTCGTACTCACTCCGGTTCGCATACAG
>JAGWBM010000151.1 GCA_021295895.1 Pseudomonadales bacterium | reverse complement strand
CCCGACCGGCGCGTTGATTGTCTCTGCGATTGAGCCAAGGTTCTTGGGTTGTGGCGGTCGTAACCCGATCAGACCCTTCGTAGGTAGGCCTGTTTTCGCGCGGTGCGTTCACGCAGGACGTCGTGTGCAATTGTGCTCACATCGACTGTGACCGGCGGATCTCCCAAGACGCCAGCCACGCGACCGTAGTTCAGAAAGTACCGTGACCCGTTCGTGGTTCGCTTCAGGAACCCGCAGTCGACCATCCTCCGCCGCAACGTCACGTGATCGACGTCCGATGCGACCGATTCCAGTGATCTCCGGCTCGGCGTGCGGTCGCCGTCGTGCGACGCCGCTGACGGCGACCGCGAGGACGGTATCCAAGTGATCCGGATTCTTCGGAAGCCCTTCGAAATGACCCGACTGAAGCAACCGGCGGAACAGCGCTTCGACATCCTCGAGGGTGTTCATTTGCGGAACTGCTTGTCGAGTGCTGCCCAACATAGTGCGCAGCGGCGTCGCATCAATAGAACGCAAACAGCCGCATCTCGACGCTATGCCTCGGGGCAGCGTGTGGATCCGGGTCTGGCAGTTCGAAGGCCGTGTGCAACGTATAACGCGCTCGACCGTCGGTGGCCGAGTCGTAGACCTTGAAGAAGATCGCCTCGTCGGGTCTTAGGTAGGGGAAGTAGAAGAACCGGTGCTCCGGGTTGTAGAGCGCCCGCCAGGTTTCGCCGATGCGACCCGGCGCATTGCGTGGCACCGGAACGAAATCGGACTCGTCAACCGTGCGCGCGTCGGCGATCGTGATCGGATCCGACTCGATCCTGTGGCCAATCGGCCGCCAAGCCTGCACGATGGCGAACCGTCTACCGAGCAGGTCGTCCACCTCGTCGGGCAACAGATCCCGCACACGCTTCCTCGCCGACCAATGGGTGTAGTCGTTGTGAACACCCCTCGCCGGTGGCTTCACCCCGATCGCCTCGCGCACATCGGGATTGCCGTGCCGAACCGTGTGATCGAAGATATGGATACGCTTCGCGCCAGTGCATTGCTTCGCGAGTTTCTCCATAGCGGGGTAGTAGAGCCGCTTGACGCAGGCGTCGTCGAGAAAGTCGATCAGCGGCAGCGGCCCGCTCATGAGTTCGAATCCGTGGACATCGAGCGTGAGTCGCTCGGGCCATTCACGGGCGTCGTGGATTGCCACATCGTGTTTGGCCGTACCGCTGCCCACGTTTCGCCCCTCCGCCTCCGGAGCCGCAGTCTCGTAGTAGTACTTGTCGCCATCGCCGGTGGCGTAGGCCAACGAGGCGCGGATGGGATTCTGTGCGAATGCGATGGCCGGTTCGGACATCAGCCTTGACTCTTCCTGCCGAATTGACCCGAGATTATAGCCAACGGCAAAGCGTCACCCTCAACCGATCGAGAACTGCGCCGCGATCCGTCCGGTGATCACGGCCCGGGTTTCCGTCGGCAACTCCATTGAGTCGAGCCGTTCAAGCAGCGTCTCGCGGTCCACCATCCGGTGACGGACCAACGCCTCCGTGAACCGAATGTCCTTGGGTCGGCCGGCGACGTGCTTGGCGATCGCCAAATCCTCGGGATCCAGGCACCAGCCGACCCCACCGCCGGTATTCTCGTTGGCCACCCGAACAAGCCGCCGCTCCCAGCCCGGCGGCAGCACCGACGTCTTCTCATCGACGCCATCGGCGTAGTAGCCGAACGTCTCGTGGAACCGAGACTCCTCGCCGATCGCCGCATCGACGATCGCGGATCGCGACGGGTCGGTCATCGGATAGATGTCAGCTTCGCAGGACTCGAGCAGTTCGGTGGGTGCCGCGGGGTACCTGCCCAGTATCGACTGGCTGCCCACGACCACGATGTCCTCGACATCGAGGATGGCGGCCGACGCCCGAATGACGTGCTCAAGTTCCGAACGCGTCATATATTCCCATCCGTTCGCCCTCGGAAAGCACGCCCGCGAAGGGGCTGCACTGGCGCAGGCGAATCGCGTCTTCGGATTTCGAGCGCAGCACGGAGGCAATTTCGCGCCACGGGCGGTCGAGGATTGCTCCCCATTCGACATACCCGCGTTCCATATGACCGCGCTGTCTTGTCCATCGCGCCAGGTTCGCCTTCGCCTTGCCGAGCAATGCGGGATTCGCGTCGATCTTGTCCGCGATGGCCATGTGGATACGTCGTCGGCGTTGGTCGAGCAAGTCGTGGCCGTTGGCAAACCCAAGGCTGGTCGCCCGTGCCGTCAGACCTGCACGGGCCGTGGTGAAGGAGCGTTTGGTTCGAGGATCGGCACCTTGTGCAACCGCTCGACGATTCGCGAGTGCGGCTTCCCGGGCTTCGGCAAGCGTGACAACGGGGTACGCACCCAGTCCGATGTTGGTCAGTCTGCCGTTGATACGAACTCGCTGTGACCAGGACTTCGAATGGTCGCCACCCCGCCTCGGTTTCACGAGCAGGGAAAGCCCGTGGCCGCCGCGGCCATCGCCGTATCGCCCGGGTATCTCGACCTCTCGGACGAATGCCGCCGACAGTTTCTTGGGACGTTCCACGGGAACCACTTGGGGTATCACTTCAAGGTGCAACACTACGATCTGGCCAACTGGAGGTCAAGAATCGGCGAAGGCATCGTAGGGGCGAGGCTTGGCCTCGCCCATGTTGTGCAACGGACAGCGTCAGATCGACCGCGCGAGGGCCCAGCATATCGGGATTGTCGTAACCACGGGGGCCAATGACCGCTAGTCCCGACATCCTCCGTGGATTCGCGTCGGGCTTGCCGCCATCGACTCACCGTTCGCCCGTTCGGGCGACGCTCGGGGCGGCTCCTAGGCCACGGTGTGATCGAAGATGTGGATGCGCGCCGCCCCGGTGCACTGCCTGGCGAGCTTCGCCATCGCGGGATAGTAGAG
>JAGWBM010000046.1:4340-18051 GCA_021295895.1 Pseudomonadales bacterium | reverse complement strand
CTGACTCGGGCAATCTCCGGCCGGTGGAATGATCCATTCACATCCGGGCGTGTTCTCCGGCCCGTTCGTCCAGCACGCCAGAAGCTCCGCGAAATCGTCGCTCAGACTGCCGGGATCGCGCGGCGGCATGTGTTGATTCGGATGCCAGTGATCCCCCATGAACTCCTCGGCCGTCTTCATCCCGATGCGGTGGCAGCCCAAGCATTCGTTGCCCTCGATATGGATCGTACGCATGTCCCAGTCGCTGCCACCGATCACGTAATAGGGCGTGTTGCTCTTGCTCTTGCGGCCGCCGATTCGAGGAACCACCGTCTGATTCGGCGAATGGGGTCGCTTCGCACCATCGATGAAAGGGTTGTGGATGAACGGGTCGGCCTGATGGCATGCCACACACTGGGTCTTCGCTCTTACATACGCCGTATCGAAAGCTTCAGGATCGTCGATTCCGGGCAGCTTCCCCATCAGTCTGTTGGTTTCGGGATCGACATGGGTCCACTCCCTGTTGTCCGCACTCTCGAAAAACGCCGTCGCCCCGGTCACTTTGTTGTAGCCGATCATCTGGACCGAGTCGCCGACGTCGAATCCGAACACGTCGCCGCGACCGTCATGCCGGCAGAAGCTCACCCATACGACGTCATGGCGTGTCGAGCCATCGGCATTCGTCCCGACGTAGCGCTGAACGCTGGACCCCGACATGCAGTCGCCGATCTGCAGGCTTGGGTTGTCGCACTGATGGAGCCCTGGATTGCCAACCGTCGCCACACCTTCGACGTAGATGGGCTGTTCCACGCCCGCGCCGCAGTCGACCACCGGCGGCACGCCGAGCTCCGGTTCGATCAGCCTCGCGTACTCCAGCGCCGAGGAGTTCCGGCCAATGCTGGTGTTCTCCGGCTGGCACCCTCGCCAGGCACCGTCACCATTCTGGTCGTGCGGTGCGGTGGGGAGATCGGCTTCGAGACCGCCGCCAATGGCCAAGCCGATGGCCACCGTACCAGCGCGGGCCAAGTTGGTTTTGCCCACGCCCTTCCTCGCGTTGGCCAAGTCGATGGAAATGATGCCAATCCCGGCGCCGGGCCGCAAACGGCAGGACACACCGTAGAGCCATGTTGGTCGCACCGCACCCACGAAATACACGATTCAGACAGGAGCCGCTTCGCCGCCTTCGCACGCCCGTTTCGCGACGTGTTTCGAGCACTTGGACACTCGCCGGCATGTTGCGGCTGATCCTGCGTACGGCGGCAGCACGCAAGGCGATCTCTCGCCGCGGCCGTCCGTGCAGGGCGGCCCGCCCCTATCCTCGGGAGCCAGGGTCGAGGCGTCGGGGGCGCCGCCCGCCTAGACCACCTAGATTGGGGCCTCAAGGCTGACAGATTTGTGGTAAGAAACGTGGTACGAGTTTAATAACTCGTTGCTTTGATTATAGATATGGTGGAGGCG
Source organism: Pseudomonadales bacterium (assembly GCA_021295895.1). Classification (GTDB taxonomy): domain Bacteria; phylum Pseudomonadota; class Gammaproteobacteria; order Pseudomonadales; family Azotimanducaceae; genus VXYL01. Next base: position 16,614 of record JAGWBM010000046.1, on the reverse strand, counting down.
GCGGGAGTCGAACCCGCGTCCGCCGGTGTTCCGTCATCGGCTCTACATGCTTAGACCGTCTATTGATTTAGCCCGTTGGCGACCCGCCGGACAGGGTGCGTATGGGCGAGCCTCGTTCAAGTTTCGCGGCCGCCACCGAGGCGCGGACCGCCGCTATCCCGTGGACTTTTGCCCTCGAATCGTCGTCACGGGCGCCGATTCATCGAGGTAAGCAGCTTACGCTGCTAGTGCGTAGTTTTCGTCGTTGGCAACTATATATAGTTGCAGCGATTGATTAACGAGAGTCACTACCCTCTCGGCATGCACCTGATGACTTCGCAACCGCCGTCGAAGCCTAGTCGCCCCCTTATCGGCGGTGTCGAAGAATCGCTCCTTTGACACTAGGGTGGGGATTCTACCACCGGTGAGCGCCCACTGACGGTCAACGTTCGACCCCCGAGCACCAGCCTTGCAGCAACCGCTGCCGTTGCGCCATCACCCGCATCCAGGTGCGCCTGAGTTCACGCTGTGACGCAACGTCTGCAATGGCTTGGGCGAACCGTCTCCCCTCGTCGTACTCTTCGCTGGCCATCATCAGCCGCAACCGGGCACAGGAGAGCGCCTCCATTCGCGGGTATGAGCTGCCAACTGGCTCGTCGAACTTTGAACGCGGCAGTCGCTCAGGATCAACTGGCACCGGGTCGCGGCCGACTACGTGCCCGAGAATCTGGGGGCGCGCTTCTCCCGGAACGCCACGAGGGATTCCTTCCGGTCGTTCACTGCCTTGTTCCCGTAAGAGAGGCTCGTCAATTCGTACCGCAGGGCAGCGCCCAGGTCGCACTCCAGGTTGTGCTGTAGGACGCGTTTCGACACACGAAGCGCCAGTGGGGGCAATACGGCCATTTGCGATGCCAACTCTAGGGCGCTTTCCATGAGTTCCTCATGCTCCACCAGACGGTCGAGAAGGCCGATTCGATGCGCCTCCTCGGCCTCGACGGTTCGGCTGGTGTAAATCAGGTCTGCCGCCCGCGAATAGCCGACGATGCGCGGCAGGAAGAAGCTCATGCCCGAGTCGGGCGATAGGTTTCGTTCGATGAATACGGTCTTGAAGCGGGATTTCTCGGATCCGACGCGCAAATCGCATGCGAGAGCGAGGCTCATGCCGGCACCGGCCGCAACGCCGTTGACTGCGGCAATGACGGGCTTGTCGAGGCCGTACACGGCCAACGCCTGGCGTCCGACCCAGCCGAGATCGTCTAGGTGATCGTTCTGAGTCGGCGGATTGGGGTCGCCGCCACCGCCGCTGGTCAGATCCGCACCCGAACAGAAGCCTCTACCGGCTCCGCTGAAAATCACCGCCCGCACGTCGTCGTCGGACTGGACGCTTGCGATCGCCTCGAGCATGGCAACTCGCAAATCGGCGTCCAGCGCGTTGAGTTTTTGGGGACGGTTCAGCGTGATAACCGCAACATGGTCGACCTTCTCTCGGAGCAATACGCCGTCCGACATCCTTCCCTCCTGACAAGCCGTGACCCGCACATTCTATGACCCCGGCACCATTCGCGGGCAATGGTTGGTCCGCCGCCCGCGCGTGCCGTCAAGTTCCCGCGTCGCGCGTGGCAGTGGCGAGTGACCCGGTTCCACACCGTCGGCCAGAATGCTTCACGCATCTGTTCCATTTTCGCTCGTGGGTGCAGTCGTCCCAGGTGGATCAACTGGAATACGATCAGATCCGCGTGCAAGTTGTGCGAAGCGGCAATGTGGATGAACGTGGCGCTGCGGAGATCACCCCGCAAAGTCCTTGCAGTGATGGGCGAAGAATGCAAAGTCGAGCGGATCGACACGTCGCCGCAGGACAAACACCTCTACACATGATCCCACGTCCAGCCCGAACAGGGGGCAGATGAACCCCGAAGTGGTCATCACCCTGGGTTGACTGAAACCGGAAACTACCCGGAACGCGCCTCGTCGGCCTTCATCTCCGACGCCAGACCCCGCGCGTGTCGATGACGCGCTTGTTTCGGAGATGCTTCGGTTCGATGCGCAAGAACTCCCGATGATCCGTTAGCAGCACGACGACGTCCGCGGCAGTCAGCGCGTCCGCCAAACAAACCAGTTCGATCCGGTCCATCGACAGTCGGTCGGGGAGGTTTGCGATGTGGGGTTCGACCACCATCACTCTGCCAGGCACGGCGGACCACAGCCTTTCAACCACGGCGAGTGCCGGGCTCTCTCGTAGGTCGCCCACATCCGCTTTGTACGCCAAGCCCAGACAGGCAATGGTGGGCTGCGCAAGCCCTTGGCAAGTGGCGACGACCCGCTCAACGATCCAAGCGGGTTTGCCGTCATTGACCTCACGTGCTGCTCCCACGAGGCGGGTCAACTCGGGTTGGGAGTGAACCAGGAACCAAGGATCCACGGCGATGCAATGACCGCCCACCCCCGGTCCCGGACTGAGCACGTCGACACGTGGATGACGGTTGGCGAGATCGATGACCTCCCAAGGGTCGACGTCGAGCGCCTCGCAAACGGTCGAGATTTCGTTGGCAAACGCGATATTGACGTCGCGATAGGCGTTTTCGGTCAGTTTCACCAATTCCGCCGTCCGTGCGGTCGCCGTTGAGCAGGTTCCGCGGACGAATACGCGGTACAGCGCCTTCGCCACGTCCGCGCAGCGCGGCGTGACGCCGCCAACGATACGATCGTTGTCCACCAGTTCGTCGAGAATTCGTCCGGGCAGAACACGTTCGGGACTGTAGGCCACCCGTATGTCGCTGGCCTCCCCCGCCGCGTGGGGATACGACAGATCGGGTCGCAGTTCCGCCAACCACTCGCACAACGCCTCCGTTGTGCCCACCGGCGAGGTCGACTCCAATAGCACGAGATTGCCCGCTTCCAGTACTGGCGCCAGCGCCGAAACAGCGTCGCGCAGTTGGTCGAGGTCGGGAACGTGGTCGTCACCGATTGGTGTTGGCACCGCGATGATGAACACGTCGGCAGGCTCCATCCGGGTCTGGGCACGAAGTTGGCCACTCGCTACCGCCGTGCGCACCAAGGTGTCCAGGTCCGGTTCGGCAATCGGCGTACCACCTTCATTGACGACACGCACCTTTTCGGGGTTGGCGTCCACCCCGACGACCTCAAAACCGTGCTGCGCCAGGACTGCCGCCGTCGGCAACCCCACGTACCCCAGGCCGACGACGCAGACGCTCTCGACCGGCATACCAGCACCTCCGGGATTCTGCATGCGTTCCGCCCCGCTAGATCCGGCAACCGGCGACTGGATTTTCGACGTGCGGTTGGCCCATCACATTGATCGCCTCGTCGGGACGTTCGTCCCCGGGAATCGAATCAGCCCTCCGGCACCGGGCCGCGCATGAGGGATCGTCACGCGCGGACAACGCCAAGCTCATTCGCGATGCGCCCGCTCGCCTCACCATCTCCGAAGGGATTCTCAGTTCGAGCCATGGCCGAGTAGCTCGCTGGATCGTCTAGCAGCCGTTCGGCCTCTGCCACGAGCCGCTCGGCGTCGGTTCCGACGAGCCGCGCTGTGCCCGCCTCCACGGCTTCCGGTCGTTCCGTAACACCGCGCATCACCAAGACCGGCTTGCCGAGCGACGGTGCCTCCTCCTGTATACCACCCGAGTCCGTCATGATGATGTACGCACGCGTCATCAGGTAAACGAAGGATACATACTCCACCGGCGAGATCAGGTGGACATGAGGGCAATCGGCGAGTGCCCTTCGCACCGGTCCCGAGACGTTGGGGTTGGGATGGACCGGATAGACGATTTCGACATCCTCGCGGGTCGCGAGCCGGCCCAGCGCCGCACAGATTCTCTCCAATCCTCGCCCCAGGCTCTCTCGCCGATGCGCCGTTACGAGGATCAGCCGCCGGGTCCGATCGAGCTCTGGCGGTAGCGACGCACCAGTCCTCTCCTGCAGCTTCGGCTGATCTTTCAGCCGTTGCTCGACATGGAGCAACGCATCGATTCCCGTGTTCCCCGTCACCAGAATGCCACCGCCGTCGAATCCCTCCGCCAGCAGGTTCTCCTTCGCCCGTTCGGTGGGCGCGTAGTGCCGGTCGCTCAACCGATCCGTCAGCCGGCGGTTCATCTCCTCCGGCCAAGGTGTCGTGGGATCGCCGCTGCGCAAGCCCGCTTCGATGTGTCCGACCGGAACCTTGGCGTAGAACGCCGCGAGGCCGGCCGCAAGGGTGGTTGTCGTATCTCCCTGCACGAGCACGCGATCCGGCTGGAAGTCTGCAAGAATCGGTGCCAAGCCTGTCAACACAGCTTCGGTGATGTGGGCCAGATTTTGGTCGGGCACCATCACGTCTAGGTCGTAGGCGGGATTCAGATCGAAGATCGACAACACCGAGTCGAGCAATGCCCGGTGCTGCGCCGTTGCACAGATTCGATGCTCGATGCCTTGAGCGGCGTCGAGCGCACGCGCCACCATGGCCATCTTGATGGCCTCCGGGCGAGTGCCGATTACCGACAAGATGCGTTGCACAGGCAGCGTGCCCCCCGTCGTCTGCCGGCCTCGGCCACTAGAGCCACCGGGCCGTTCGTTGGCATGACTTCGAAACCCCCGAGGTTGGGATCAGTCGCTTTCAAGTACTTCGCCGATCGGCCCGGTGGCCTTCACCTTGCCGGCATCGAGGAGCACACCCTTCGTGCAGACGCGTTTCAGTAAGTTCGCGTTCTGCGAGGCGAGCACGAGGATGCCCGCCCTTTCGACGAATTCCTCAAGACGTTGTCGCGCCTTTTCCACGAAATGCCGGTCGCCGACGCTGAGCCACTCATCCATGAGCAGGATCTCTGGTTCGAAGCACGTACAGACGGCGAAACCCAGGCGAAAACGCATCCCCGACGAGTAGGTGTGCGCCGGCATCGCCAGGTAGTCGCCAAGTTCTGTGAACTCCGCGATTTCCGCAGTGCGCTCCTCAACCTCCTCTGGCGCGAGCCCCAGGAGTAGGCCACGGGTCATGATGTTCTCGTACCCCGTTGCGACATCGTCGATTCCAAGGGAGACGTTGAGCAGCGACGCGGTTCTCCCGTGTCGCCAGACGTGACCGCGTACCGGTTCGTAGACGCCGGCCATGACCCGCAGCAGGGTGGTCTTGCCGGCGCCGTTGTGTCCGACGATCCCGACGCGGTCGCCGTGCTCCAATGAGACACTCACGTCGTCAAGGGCCCTCACGGTCAGCCGGTTACCCGCACCTCGACCGACGCGACCACCGGTACCGTGGTAGATGAACTGGTTCTTGATTGAACGCATGTTCGCGTTGTAGATCGGGAAGTCGACGGTGACCGACTCCACGTGGATGCTCGCGTCCGTGTTCATACCCAGTAGGCGATCCGCCAGCGGTACCGGATGTAGACGACGAACGTCAAAACAACGCCGAAGAGCGTCATGCCGATCATGGCCAGCCACGAGACCGCGCCCGGCACTTCGCCGAGCAAGGGGGCTCGGACCACTTCGAGGACGTGGAAGAACGGGTTGAGGTTCATAGGAACCACCGCCCGATTCGGCAGCAACTCCGGCATCCAGATGATCGGCGTGACAAAGAACGCGATCCGAACGATGCTCGCGATGATCGGCGGCACATCGCGGAACCGTGCCGCGAAGGCACCCAACAGCATGCCTACCCAGACCCCGTTCAGGCAGAGCAGCACCATGCCCGGTATGGCCAAGAGACCCGTCCAACCCGGCCAGACGGAGAACACGACGGCCACAACCACGAAGATCAAGGTGTTGTGGAAGAAAATGATCAGATTCCGCCAGACCACGCGGTAGACATGCACCGACAACGGCAAACGAGCCTGCTGGATGATGTTGCTAGCGCCTACGAAAGCCGTACAGCCGTCGGTGATCAGCCCATTCACCAGTGTCCAGATAACAAAGCCGAGGGTCAGGTAGGGCACGTAGTTCGTCGCCTGTACCTTGAACAGGCCGCCGTAAAGTGTACCCAGCACACCGACCAGCATGCCCATGCTGATGGTGATCCAGAACGGGCCGAGCGTCGAGCGCCGGTAGCGCCGGCGAATGTCCTGCCATCCCAAGCGGCCCCACAGATGGGTGACGCGGGCTCCTTCTACAAGGTCGAAGAGCGCAAGTGCGGCCTGGGATAAGCGAGGTGTCGACGCGACTTCAGTCATGGATTCTCGGCTACGGGGTTTCGTCGTCGGAAACACGCCCACGGGAGTCCAACCGCGAGGGGTTGATCGTCCATGTAGGCGGCGACGTTCCTTACCCGACCTTACGCTTGCATTATCGCACGAGCGTCACCGGGGCCTTCGTCAAAACGGCGCAAATCACCCACGTTCCGAACGCAAGCCGAGTGCGTAACTCGGTCGCGCGCGTCGCAACACATCACGATTTCTGGTACAAACCCCGCCCGATCATTCCCGAGTACCCTTAGGTGAGCGAACAGGCGAGGCGCACGAAGACCGTGTTCGATGCGGTGACGGCGTTGCACGACGCCGGGAACTCGTCGTTCAGGCCTGGCGATGTGACCGCTCACTTACGCGCTAGCGGCGCACCAATCGGGGCCTGGGAGATCCGCGGGGAGTTGTCCAACCTGGAACGGCTGGGCTTGATCGTGCTCGACGAAGACAGCGCGACATGGCGACTCGTCAACGGCGCATCGTTTTCCGTCGAGGAAGCAAAGTTGGCCCGGCAAAACGGCTAGGGGGGATGATGGCAGATCCCAGGAACGAAGAAACGGCGGGTTCGGACGAGCAGGACCCCGTCGATTTCGAGGCCGCTTTGGCCGAACTCGAGGAGTTGGTGGGCAGGATGGAAGCCGGATCGATGAGTCTCGAGGAATCGCTCGCCGCGTTCGAGCGCGGGATCAAGCTGACCCGGGAGTGTCAGTCCGCGTTGAAGTCGGCGGAACTGCGTATCAAGGCCTTGACCCAGGATGGCGACGAACTGGAGCTGTCGTCATCGGGTGACGAACGCGACGCTTCCTGAGAGGACCTTCCGGACGCACATGCGGTTGGGAACCTGCGTTCGACGGTAGCAGGGTCAACCAAGGCACCGCGCGCCCGCCGGGCGCGGTAGGGTCGCCCCGACGAGGCCATCGTCCCGATGCCCATGAGGGTCTAGCGTCAGGCCACCCCGAACCAAACCGCGAAGGCCACGGCCGCAGCCATCAAACCGGCGACCAGGTCGTCCGCCATGATTCCCAACCCGCCAGCGACGCGGGTATCGATCCGGGAGACGGGCCAAGGTTTGACGACGTCGGCGATACGAAACAGGACGAAGGCTCCGGCCACCCACGGTAGCGACTTCGGTGCGAACAGTAGGGCGAACCACACGCCGACCACCTCGTCGAGGACGATGGCCGGGTCGTCGGCTAGGCCGTGGCGTTGAACCGCCGCCTCGACGATCAACACGCCCGCGAAGAACGTCGCAAACGCAGCCGAGGCGCGCAGGTAGTAGTCGAGATCGGCGAACACAAACCACCATATCGCCGCACCCAGAAGCGAACCGACGGTTCCTGGCGCGATGGGCGCGAGGCCGCACCCCAACCCCGTCGACAACAACGTCCAAGGGTCGCCCAATTGGCGCCAGGAGAGCGCCGACTGACTGCCTCGTTGACTCATATGGGCAGTCGGCCGGATCAGAAGTGACGATAACCCGGCCGCACATCGACCGGAACGCCGTCCTGGAACCAAGTTGTGCCCGGACGTGCGTCATTTCGTAGCGTCGCGATCGGCGTGACGGCGACCCCGTGTCTCCGGGCAATCGCTTCGAGGGCGCCTGTCGTTTCGCGTGGTGCGGCGAACGCCAGTTCGTAATCGTCCCCCATGGCAACCGCGTCGATCGCGGTCGCGCCCGGATAGAGCGGGATCTTGTTCAGGTCGACTTCGCAGCCGACGCCGCTCGCGCGACACAGATGATCCAGGTCCGACGACAAGCCGTCCGAGATGTCGATGGCCGCGGTGGCGATACCCCTCAGTGCGACTCCCAGTTTCAGGCGTGGTTGCGGCATCCAATAGCGCTTTAGCGGTGAATCGTCCCGGAGGGCGACAAGCGACCATTCGCCGAGGTTCTCGTCGCCCAGGGCTAGTCCGGCACCGCCCAGATACCCGGTGACATGGACCCGATCACCGTGTTGCGCGCCGGCGCGTGTGATCGCCGCGCCGTTTGGCGCGTGTCCATGCACCGTGACCGTGACGCTCTCGGCGCCCCGTGCGATGTTTCCGCCAACGATGGCGATGCCGAACGCGGCTGCAGCCTCCGCTAGGCCGCCCGCGTAGCGTTCCGCCCAGTTCGCCGTCAATTCCTCCGCGGTCAGCGACACGGTGGCGAAGGCGGGTTTCGCTCCCATGGCGGCGAGATCCGATATCGCCACGGCGAGACTCCGATAGCCGATGGCATCCGCACACGCGCCGTCCGGGTAATGACGGCCCGCCACCAAGGTGTCCGTGGAAACGATCAACTGATGGCCGCTCGGAATCTCGAGCACCGCCGCATCGTCACCGGGACCAACGACCACGCCTCGCCCACTGGCCACGTCCCGCAGGCGGGCAACGATCCTCTCGATGAGTTCGAACTCGTCCACTTCGCGCCCTTTCGCGCTCCCCGTCCTTAGCCGCCAGGTTGGGCAGGCGACTGTTGCAGACCGTTGTCGGCGCTTGGCGTTGCGGGCGCGAGTTCCGTGCCCCGCACATCGCGCGCAACGCGGTCCAGCACGCCGTTGATGTAGCGGAAGCTGTCTTGGGCCCCGAATCGCTTGGCCAGTTCGACCCACTCGTCGATGACGACACGAACCGGCACATCGAGTCGTGCCTTCATCTCGTAGCTTCCCGCCCGGAGGATCGCCCGTTCCACGTAGTCGAGTTGGTCGATGCGACGGTCGAGGTACGGTTCGAACAGGGGGTCCAACTCGTCTACGCCGGCGAGTACGCCCCGGAGGCACTCGTTGAAGTAGTCTTCGTCGGCGCGCTTCAGGTGCTCTGACCCGTCGAATTGCGCCGCGATGTCCGCGACATCGCCATCGGTCATCTGCCACGCATAGACCGCCTGCATCAGCGCCCGCCGGGCGCGGCGGCGCGCCCAGACATTGATCGAGGACTTGCCCATGGCTGATTTACGGTTCGCGGGCGAGAACCACCCGAAGATCGGCCCCCACGGCCTTAATGTCGCGGATTGTACCCTGCACCGCATCGGCCAACCGCTCGACCGCGAAGCCCGCCATCGACCGTGCGGTATCGCCGAGGAACTTGGGTGCGAGATAAATGACCGCCTCGTCCCAAAGATCGTCACGCATGAAAGCGCCGGCCAACGTCGCACCGGCCTCCACGAGCACCTCATTGCAGCCCTCGTTCGCCAGCCAATCCAACATCGCCGCGAGATCAACCGTGTCGCCGTCCTGACGAACGACCTCCGTGTACGGGTGGCAACCCGATGCCTTGGTCCCCGTGACGAGCACGACGCGGGCCCCACCGTCGAACATCCGCGCATCGGCCGGCGTGCGCCCCTTGCTGTCCGCCACCGCAATCATCGGCTGGCGAATGACACCCGCCGTGGCGAACGCCTCGTTCCGCACGTTGAGCCGCGGATCGTCGGCCAGCACCGTGCCGATGCCGGTGACGATGGCACAACTCCGGGCGCGCCAAGCCTGCACGTCCATCCGGGCTTCCTCAGACGTAATCCATTGGCTTTCGCCGCTTGCCATGGCAGTGCGCCCATCGAGGGTGGCGGCGAGCTTGACGCGAACCAGCGGTCGACCAACGTTGATGCGCTTGACGAACCCCGCATTGAGCTGGTGCGCCTCGGGCAACTCGGTCGGGTCCACCTCGATACCGGCTTCGCGCAGGGCCTGGTAGCCCTTGCCCGCGACCCTTGGATCCGGATCCTGCATCGCGCCGACTACGCGACGGACACGACCTCGACTAAGTGTTTCGGTGCATGGCGGCTGCAGCCCGGTGTGGCAACACGGTTCCAGGGAGACGTAGACCGTCGCGTCCGCGATGTCGCCACCCGCATCGGCGATGGCATTGGCCTCGGCGTGCGGTTCTCCGCTTCGGTCATGCCATCCACGCCCGATCACCCGACCGTCACGGACGATTACGCATCCGACGCGCGGGTTCGGCGTCGTGCTGTAGAGGCCCCGTTCCGCGAGTTCGACGGCGCGGCGGAGGAACAGTCGATCGACCTCGCCGATCACAGATCTTCGAGCTCGACCTTGAGCCGCGCGATCTCCTCGGAGAACTCGCTGATGTCCTGAAAGTCCCGATAGACCGAGGCGAAGCGCACGTACGCCACCTGATCCACCTTCTTGAGTTCCGTCATCACCGCCTCGCCGACCACCCGCGAAGGCAGTTCGCGCTCGCCGGTCTCGCGTAGGTCGTGCTGGATGCGGTTGATCATGGTCTCGCGCTGCTCGGTGGATACCGGTCGCTTCTCCAATGCCCGTGCGAGACCGGACCGGAGCTTGTCCTCGTTGAACGGTTCGCGGGCACCGTCGCTCTTGACGACACGGGGCATCACCAGTTCCGCGCTCTCGAAGGTCGTAAAGCGCTCCGCGCAGGTCAGGCACTCGCGACGCCGCCGCACCTGGTCGCCCCCGGACACCAGCCGGGAGTCGATGACCTTGGTGTCGACCGCGCTGCAGAACGGGCAATGCATGGGTGGGATTGTAACGGAGGTCCCCCGCGGGTCTCTCCAAGCGTCTACGCGACGGCACCGCTGGAAACCGCCAACGTTGCCGCCGCGGGGACGCGCTTGTCCCGTCCCCGTTCCCAGGGCAACCAGGAAAATCAGCATCGGCAGCGTCGGGGAGGGACTTGTCCCGTCCCGTTGCCAGGGCGACTGGGCAAATCGACAACGGGCGACGACAAGGGTCGCCCCTAGGGGTCGGCCGGCAGTTCGTTAATCACCCCCAACGCTTGGGCCAAGGAAGCCACGGGATGCGTTTCGATCCCGGCGATCGCTTCCCGGGGGCGGTTCGCCCGAGGCAGGATCGCTCGCGTGAAGCCGTGCTTCTGCGCTTCGCGGAGGCGATCCTGACCGTTGGGCACGGGACGAACCTCGCCGGTCAGACCCAATTCGCCGAACACCACGAGGTCCCGAGGCAGGGCGCGGTTCTTGAAGCTCGACATGGCGGCTGCGAGAAGAGCCAGGTCGGCACCGGTCTCGCCGATTCGCACACCCCCCACGACGTTGGCGAAGACGTCCTGGTCCGCCAATGACAACCCGCAGTGCCTGTGCAACACCGCGAGATGCATGGCAAGACGTTGGGCGTCGAGGCCGACGGCAACGCGCCTGGGGTAGCCGCCCTGGACATCGTCGACGAGGGCCTGGATCTCCACCAGCAGGGGGCGGGTACCTTCCCAGGTCACGGTAACGACGCTGCCGGGCGCCATTTCCTTGGGGCGCTGAAGGAAGATGGCCGAGGGATTGGATACTTCCTTCATGCCGACGTCGGTCATCGCAAACACGCCGAGTTCGTTCACCGCGCCGAAACGGTTCTTCAAGCCCCGGAGGGTCCGGTAGCGGCTTCCCGGCGGCGCGTCCAGCATCATGAAGCAGTCGATCATGTGTTCCAGCACCTTGGGACCGGCGAGATTGCCTTCCTTGGTGACGTGACCGACGAGGACGACGGCGACACCGGTCTGCTTGGCAAGACGGACGAGTTCCGCAGCGGACTCCCGCACCTGTGTGACGCTGCCGGGGAGGCTCTCCGATGTCTGCACTTGCATGACCTGGATGGAGTCGACGATCACCAGCGCCGGTTGTTCGGACTGCACGAGTTCGGCAACCCGTTCAACGGTCACCTCGGAGGCCACCGTGAGGTCGTCTGCGGCCAGTTCCAGCCGCCGGGCACGATCGGCGATCTGCTCCAAGGACTCCTCGCCGCTGACGTAGAGGACCCGGGCGTCGCCGCCGAGAGCGGTCGAAACCTGCAACAGCAGCGTGCTCTTGCCCGCACCCGGATCGCCGCCCATCAACGCCACGGAGCCGGGTACGAAGCCGCCCCCGAGAACGCGGTCCAGTTCCGCGAACCCCGACGGTATGCGCTCGTGGCCGGCGGTGCTGATCTCGGCCAGCCGGGCCGAGCGCGGCGACTCACCCGAGTAGCCAGCCCCGCCCTTTCCCGGGCCGGCAACCTGGCGTGTCTTGGGCAGGATGAACTCGCGCAGCGTGTTCCACTCGCCACAGGCGGCGCACTGCCCCTGCCACTTGGTGTGTTCGGCCCCGCAGTCGGCGCAGACGAAAGCGACTTTGGCCTTGGCCATTACGGCGGTTCGGGGTCCGGACCGTAGTCGGCACCCGG
>JAGWBM010000046.1:0-4051 GCA_021295895.1 Pseudomonadales bacterium | reverse complement strand
CGATCGCCTTCAGCGAGCGCGAGATCTCGGAGATCTCGTTGGTGCGGTTGTCCTGGTCCCGGGACGGTCGCATGAGCTGCAGGTAGTCCACCATGATCATCCTGAGGCCCCCCGCTTCCCGCTTGACCCGCCGTGCGCGGGCACGTAGATCGTTCGGGGTCAGGGCCGCCGTGTCGTCAATGTAGAGCGGCTTCTCGCGCAGTTGAATGCGCGCCGAGTTGAAGCGGGGCCAATCGTCGTCGCTCATGTTTCCCCAACGCATCGAGGTCTGGTCGATGCGGCCGAGCGACGACAACATGCGCATCACCAACTGGTGCGAGGGTTGCTCCATGGAGAAAATGAGCACCGCACCGGTGTCGGAGTCGTCGGCCATCACGGCGTGTTCGGCGATGTTCACCATGAGCGCCGTCTTGCCCATAGAGGGGCGAGCGGCAATGATGATGAGGTCGGAGTTCTGGAAGCCTGCCGTCTTGCCGTCCAAATCTTTGAACCCGGTCGCAAGGCCCGTAATGGGGTTCCGGCTCTTGGACAGCGTGTCGATCTTCTCGAACGCCTCGTCCACCAGCGGCGCGACGATCCGCGGACCGGACTCGTTTAGCCTGTCCTCCCCGATCTCGAAGACGCGTTGCTCTGCTTCGTCGAGCACTTCCGCGCTGGTTCGCCCCTCGGGCAGAAAGGCGATATCGGTGATCTCGTTGGCGGCGTGGATCAGTTGCCTAAGCGTCGACCGCTCCTTCACGATCTCCGCGTAGGTCTCGAGGTTCGAGGTGCCAAGCGTGGCGTCCACCAGTTCCGTGAGATAGGGGTTGCCGCCGACGCGGTCGAGAATCGCACGCGTCGAGAGCGCCCCGGACAGCGTCACGATGTCCAACGGCTTGTTGGTGTTCGCAAGCTCCGCCATCACCCCGAAGATGATCCGGTGTTGCGGCAGGTAGAAGTCGGCGGAGGTCAGCTTGTCCGCAACCTTGTCCCAGGCGTGTTCGTCGAGCATGAGCCCGCCAAGCAGCGACTGCTCGGCCTCGTTGGAGTGGGGCGGTACTTTCAGGCGGGCGGGGGCGGGGGCAACCGGTGCGGGCTCAGCCATCGTTGTCCACTCCTTGGATCGACACGCCGAAGCGTCCGCCACCCGGGCCGCAACTTCAAGTGAAGACTCCGTGCAAATGCCGTTAATTCGGCAAGGGCATACCTAGGGAGAACCTGTGGACAGCTTGGTCTAGCCTGTCAAAAAGTGACTGCTAACGCGTCAGACGGCGACCGCGCTAACGCGCCCACAAGCGACTCCCTGCGGTCCGAGTGCCGATGGCTCCATCGGCGGTCGCCACAAAAAAGGCAACCGTCGGCGCTATTCCGCGACGACCTCCACCTGGATCGACTGGGTTACGTCGGCGTGGAACTGGACATCCACCTCGAACTCGCCAACGTCGCGGATAACACCGTCCGGCATGCGCACTTCGCTCTTCGCCACGGGCAGGACGGCGTCCGTCAACGCACGGGAGATCTCCGCCGGGCCCACGGAGCCGTAAAGCCGGCCCTCGTCGCTGGCTCGTGCAACGATCGTCACGCGCTGGTCGACAAGTTTCGCCGCCCGTTCGTGGGCGTCGGTGAGCTTGGCGTTGGCGGCCTTTTCGAGCTCCGCGCGTCGTTCTTCGAAGACCGACCGGTTCTCCGAGGTGGCACGGACCGCCCGGCCGGTCGGAATGAGGTAGTTGCGGGCGAAACCGTTCTTGACCGAGACCTCTTCGCCCAAGTCGCCGATGTTGGTGACGCGTTCAAGCAAGATGACGTTCATGGCTATTTGTGCTGGTCGGTGTAGGGAAGCAGTGCCAGGTAGCGCGCGCGCTTGATCGCGGTGGCCAACTGGCGCTGGTATTTGGCGCTGGTGCCGGTGATCCGGCTGGGAACGATCTTTCCCGTCTCCGTGATGTACTGCTTCAAGAGGTCGAGATCCTTGTAGTCGATCTCCTTGATGCCTTCAGCGGTGAACCTGCAGTAGCGCTTGCGTCCGAATCTGCGTGCCATCGTCTACTCCGCCTCCGCCGTCTCTTTCGCCACTTCGGGCTCGGCGGCGGCCTCGCGGCCTCCATCGTCCTCGAGTTCCTGCCGTCGTGCCACCCGGGCACGCACTTCCTCGTCCCGCCGCCGGTCTCGCTCGCGCTCCTTCTCCTGCTCGCGCAACTCCTCTTCGTAGATCTTCGAGGTGCTGGTGTCGGCCTCCTGGCGAAGGACGATAAGGTTGCGGATGACCGCGTCGTTGAACCGGAACGCACTCTCGAGTTCGGCCAACGTCTCGCTGGTCACCTCGATGTTCATCAGGACGTAGTGGGCCTTGTGGATCTTCGCAACCGGATAGGCCAGTTGACGACGTCCCCAATCCTCCACGCGGTGGACGTGGCCGTTGCCGCGGGTTATCAACGACCGGTAGCGATCGATCATGCCGGGCACCTGATCGGAATGATCGCGGTGCACCATGATCACGACTTCGTAGTGTCTCACTAAATCTCCTTTCGGTTTTCGCCTCCGCACCGCGTTGTGCGGGCGTGAGGCAAGGAGCCGATGTCAGGCGTTGGTTCAATCCAACGCGGGGTGGGAATTGTAGGAGCGTCGGGAACGCGGAGCAACTCGGTTCTTCGCTGCTGGCGCTACCCCTCGGCTTGTTCCGTCCCGTGTCGAGGAGCCCGTCACATCTCTGGGCGCCGGCGATCGCGCGCCCTTCCGGCGCGTTAGGGTCGCCCAAAGGGTCGCCCCTACGCGTTGTCATCCGCGCCGGGAAAAGCCGACAGCAACAGCCGCGTTCGCTCGTTCAACACGCCGTAGAACGCCCGCGTCTCCGGGTCCGCGTGATCTCGCCACAACGTAGCGGGGATCGCCGAGTCGTTCGCGAGCGGCGCGCGGCCGCGGTGACCGTAGTAGATCTGGACGGTCTTGCGCTCGACCGCGGTCGGCCGAGTGGTCGCGGTATGCAGGATCGCGGCGTTGCACAGGGCGCAGGTGCCGGCAGGTCCGTGCAGATCGTAGACGCCACGACCCAGTTGGGCGGTCTCTTCGCGAAGGATGGGCTGGTCGACGGGTTCCGGCGACAGCGAGAAACAGTGGGTGTCCTCGTCGACGTCGGTCAGGTAGACCATGAGTTGCAGGTAGTCGATGCGTCGCGGATGTTTGAGCCAATGGGCCCGGTCCCGGTGCCATTGCCGGTGCGGTTCTCCCGAGTACGCGGGCATGCACCGCAGTCCGATCTCGCCGAAGCAGGCCGGACCGCCGAGCAGCGATTCGACAACGGGAAGTAGCTTGGGGTGGCGGATCAAGCCGTCGAACGCAGGAGTCGTTACCAGCGCGTCGTAGTTGGCGTGCTGGTGATGGCCGTAGGGATGCCAGAAGTAGGGATGGCGGCGCCGGTCGTCATCGAAGAGATCACGCCAATTGGCAACGTCCGCCGGGCCGAGGACGCGACCCAAGTCCACGAAACCCTGGCGTGCGAAGACCGCGCATTGCTCCGTGGCATCGTCTCCTGACGGATGCGCTTCAGCCGCCGGTCGGTTGCCCGTCCTCGTCACCACCGTCTCCCGTTGGCGTCTCGACGACGTCGGCGACGTCCCTTTCGCGTCTGGCGAAATAGGCATCCCGCATCGTTAGATTGTTGAGGGCGTTGCGGACTCCCTTCCGGGCGAAGCCGGGGACGACGGTTACGTAGACCTTCGCCAGCGGCTTCACGACCGCGGTGTCGATGATGTAGTTGAGGGCCGGCATCTTGCGGTTGAGCCCATCCAACGGATCATCCTCCGCAGCCGCCATCGGGGCCGCAAGGCAAGCGCTCGCGACAAGCGAGCCAAGCAAAGCTCGTCTCATCCCACGTCGTCCTGAGAAAACGGGTTACCGCGTGGCGGACTATAGCGCATCGCGTTGAAGGCAACCCGGTCGAAGGGTACGTCGATACACGATGTCGCAGCCGAGCGCGCTCGGCCGGAGCAGGAAACCCTAGCGCGTCTCCGGAGTACCGGAGCCGTTCAAGAGCGGTTCGAAGCGCATTTCCATTTGCAACCCGTGTGTGAACCTC
>JAGWBM010000045.1:4140-17935 GCA_021295895.1 Pseudomonadales bacterium | reverse complement strand
AAGGCCAACATCGATACCGGCGACGACATGGCGACCAGTGCGGGATCCCTGGCACTGGCGAACCATCGCCCCGATCGCGACGCGCCGCTGGTGGCTCGGTTGCGGGCCGCCGGCGCGGTGCTGCTCGGCAAGACCAACTTGAGCGAGTGGGCGAACTGCCGGTCAACGCGGTCGATCAGCGGCTGGAGCAGCCTGGGCGGTCAAACCCGGAATCCATACTCGCTCGATCGAAGCCCGTCGGGTTCGTCCAGCGGTTCCGCGGTGGCGGTGGCTGCCCGGCTGGCCCCGCTTGCCGTCGGTACCGAGACCGATGGCTCGATCGTGTCGCCGGCGGGCGCTTGCGGTGTCGTCGGCATCAAGCCCACGGTGGGCACGGTCGAGGGCGAGGGCATCATCCCGATCGCTGCGAGCACGGACACGGCGGGACCGCTCGCAAACAACGTCCGGGATGCCGCGCTGCTGCTCGACGTGTTGAGCGGATCGTCGCCAGCGACCGAAAGCCTACCCGGTCTCAAGGATGTGCGGGTTGGCGTATTGCGCGAGGGAGCGAAAGCACACGCCGGCGTCGCAGCCGCGTTGGAGGAGGCCGTCGGCACCCTAGCCGGTCTCGGCGCCGATGTCGTCGATGAGTTGTTCATCGACGTCCCCGATGGCTTCTACGACGCCGAATACCAGATGCTGTCGCATGAGTTCAAGGACGGGGTCAATCGCTACCTTGCGAGCCACGACACGGGTTTTCGCGATCTCGCCGGTCTCATCGCCTACAACGAAACCCATGCCCAGGTGGTCATGCCGTTGTTCGGCCAGGAGCACTTCGAGGCCGCCCAAGCAACCGAAGGCGTCCACTGTCCCGCCTACGCGGCGGCTCTTGCCGACAGCGTCGGCGCCATGCGTCAAGCTGTGAAACGCATGTTTCGAACCCACGACCTGCGGGCGTTGATCGCCGCCACCAATGGGCCGGCGTGGAAGATCGGGGAATCGGAGCGGGGACACATCAGCAGTTCGACGATCGCTGCGGTAGCCGGGTATCCGAGCATTGCCGTGCCCGCTGCCTTGGTCGATCACCTACCGGTCGCCGTGTCGTTCATCGGGCTCCCAGGATCGGAAACGGGCCTCGTCGGCATGGCGATTGCGTTCGAGGAATCCCGCGGCCCATTTCCGTTGCCCCGGTATTCGCCGGGCGATTGGCCAGCCACCGCTTTCTCAAGGTAGGCTCTCCTGGATTCAACCCTAGGGGAGGCGCTATGCGAATCATCGTCAACGGGCAGCAGGCATTTGGCCGCGCCGTTCTGGACGCCTTGCTGGAACGGGGCGAAGACGTGGTGGGCGTGTTCACCGCACCCGACCAGGATGGCGGGCGACCCGATCCGTTGAAGGAGGGAGCCCTCGAGCACGGCATTTCTCTCTACCAGCCGAAGTCGTTCCGTCGGGAGGCCGTTTGGGAGCAGATTCGCGAACTCGAACCCGACCTTGGTGTGATGGCCTACGTCACCCTGTTCGTGCCCGAGGAAGCACTCAATATCCCCACCCACGGAACGATCCAATACCACCCCTCGCTCCTGCCCCTGCACAAGGGCCCGAGTTCCATCAACTGGCCGATCATTTTCGGGGAAACCAAGACCGGGCTGTCGATCTTCTGGCCGGACAACGGCCTCGACACGGGGCCCGTCCTGCTTCAGAAGGAGGTCGATATCGGCCCCGACGACACCCTCGGCAGTGTCTACTTCGATCACCTGTTCCCTGACGGCGTGGACGCCATGCTCGAAGCCGTGGACATGGTTCGCACCGGGACTGCGCCCAAGACGCCGCAGTGGGAATTGGCGGGTCTCGAGGCCGAGGTGGATCCTTCGGAACTCGGCACCTACGAGGGCTGGTGCCGGGGGGCGCAAGCGCAGATCGATTGGCGCGAGCCGGCGGCGGCGGTCTACAACCTGATTCGGGGATCCAATCCGCAACCGGGTGCGTGGTCAGCCTACGAAGGTGGCCAACTGCAGGTCTTCGACGCCCGCCGGGTCGACGGGACGACCGCTGGTGAATCCGGAACCGTGACCGGGTTAGCGGAAGATGGATTCGAGGTGGCCACCGGCGATGGGTCGATCAAGGTCATGCGCGTTAGGCCACCGGGCCAGGGCAAGGTGCCGGCCGCGCAATTCGCGGCCAACGCGGGGCTTCGGGTCGGCTATCGTTTTGAATCGCGAAGGGGAGCAACGCAATGAGTGGTTTCGACAGCATCATCTACGAGGTCGAGGACGGCCGCGCGCGCATCACGCTGAACCGGCCGGAAAAGCTGAATGCCCTCTCGCTAAAGCTCCAGTCAGAGCTGAACGAGGCGCTTTGGGAGGCAGACAACAACACGGACGTACACTGCGTGATCCTGCGCGGTGCCGGGCGCGCGTTCTCGGCGGGCTACGACCTGACCGGCGCCGACGGCAACATCCCGGTGTCGCGGGTTCAGTCGGCGGAGAACAACTACCGCGGCGGTCGCAGCATCGACGATGACGCGTGGCAATTGGAACGCTCCCAGCGCTACCGCATGGCGTTGTTCGACATGCACAAGCCGTCGATCGCCCAGGTCCATGGCTATTGCCTGGCCGGCGGCACCGACGTGGCGCTCCTCACCGACATGATCATCTGTGCGGACGACGCCCTGTTCGGCTTCCCGCCGGCCCGGGACCTGGGCGCGTTGCCGAACAACATGTGGCTCTACAACGTCGGCCCCCAATGGGCCAAGCGACTCATGCTGACCGGCGACAGCATCACCGGCGCGGAGGCGCAGCAGATCGGTCTCGTGTTGAAAGCCGTGCCGAAGGAACATCTCGAAAACGAGGTGGAGCAACTGGCGGATCGCCTGTGCAAGATCGATCCGGACCTGTTGTCGACCAACAAGCGCATCATCAACATGGGGCTGGAACTCATGGGTGCCCGCACGCTGCAGCGCATGGCAGCCGAGAACGACGTCCGCGGACACAACGCCCGGGCGGCTTCCGGCTTTCGCGAGTCGGTGGCGAAGATCGGCCTCCGGGAGACGCTACGCAACCGCGACGCCAAGTTCGGCGATGGGCGCGTGCGTGTGAACGGGCCGGAGACTCGTGACGAGGAAGGTCGCCTTACCGACGGTTGATCGGCTCTACCGGCGCGGTGGCCTCGGTCCCGGCAAGCCGCCGCTTCACGGTCTCGATGGGGTTGCGGTAGTCGACCGTACCGAGGCCGAAGTTGGTCAGCTTGTAGCCGATCAGCGCTTGCAGTTTTTCCGGCATCTCGACCACGACTTCGGGCGGCACGCCGATGAACTGATTCTCGCGCTGCTTGAGCCACGCCAGGTTGAAGTTGACGTTGATGGAGCGTCGGTATTCGTGGCGCGTCGAATTGCCGCCGCCTCGGTGCCAGAGCGCGCCTTCCCAGAGCAGTAGTGCGCCGAGGGGCATCTCGACGCTAACGGTCTGGGCATCGGGGTCAACCCGGCCGACCCGGCGATGGCTACCCGGTACGACTTCGGTCGCGCCGTTCGCGACCGTGAACGGGTCGAGTGCAATCAGCGTGTTGACGATCAGCGGCGGATGCGGGCGCGGAATGGGGTAGTGGCCGTCGTCCTGATGCATCCACTGGCGATGATCGCCGGGTGCCGGTCGCATGGCCGCGACGCCGGATATCTGGAAGTCTGGACCAAGAACCCCTCCCACCAGCTCAAGCAACCGGTCGTCCATGAGAACTTCGTCGACGGCGCGCGTCTTGGCCAGGAGATTGTGGGTGTGGTTGGTTTGCTGGCCGTGTTCTTCCGTCGTGCGGCTGCGGATCGCGTCGAAAATGGGGGCAAGGCCCGCGCGCAACCGCTCCACGGTCATTTTGTCGATAAAGTCTGGTACGACGGCGTAGCCGTCTTCGCGTATCCGGCGAACGGCATCTTCGGTGTCGATTGGGCATGTGGGCAACGTTGACAATCTCCTTGATGGCGTCCTAGTCAGCGTACCAGAGGCAGAGGCCGGCTTGAAACCTGCACCCGTCTCGCCCGGGGTCCGGAGACTTCCTTCCGCTGCCGGTTCCCGGTATGGTTGCGCATCTTTTTGCGGTGGGTGGGTCGCACACTCTCGCGGAAACGAATTGGGGGACGACCTTGGGAGAGGCTGTGGAACAAGAGAGCGGCGGGATTCTTCGATCAACGGTGTTCTGGCAGGGTTGGAGCATGGCGGCGACGGTGGCGGCCGTCTTCGCTTTCGCCGCCAACGTCGAATACTCGGCCGATGGCCACGCGCCGGATTATGTGGCCATTTTCGGCGATGCGGGTACGGAACCCATGTGGGTCGTCAACGCGGACCTGGAGGACGGCGTGATCAACGTTCGTGCCGGTGCCGCGAGCACCCCCGGCGAAGACGAGGTCTACCGGCTTTGGGTGGCCCGCCAGAACGATCCGCAGGAGATCGGCGTCTTGCCGGTCAACCGCGGTCGCGAGACCTACTCCCTAGGTCGAGCGGTTCGAGCCGTTCTCGCCCACGGACAAACCCTAGGTGTCACCCGTGGGCCGGTTTCCGGTCCAGACGACGAGTCGGCGCCGCCGACCACGTTCGACTTTTCGGCAACGATCACCCGGCTCTGAGCAGTAGCTTAGGGCGTAGCGCCGTCGCGATACGGCGTCATGTCCATACCGGGATAACGGGCACCGACGCCAGCTAGCGTTTCCTCGGTCCAGTACGCATGTCCCGGCGGCGGGAAGCCGAGTAGCTCGCGTTCGGCGGGCGTTGCCTGTTCGATCCAGGTGCGGTGCGCGGGCTTGATCGCCTCCGCGGACCAGCCCACGATGCCGAGCCACTTCCATGCGGCCGGCGCGTAGGTTATGAAGTGCCCGAGGCGTCCGCCGTCGGCTTGGAAGGCCGTCCCCCGGTGGAAGGTGCGCATGCTGTAGATGAGGAGTGATCCGGCCGGCACCACCACCTTGATCTCGTTGTCGTAGATCGACGGGCGCTGCTCGCGGGTGTAGTGCGCGGGCACCAGGATCTTCTCCAGGTAGTGCTGGCGGGAACAGACCGCCGTCGGGGCGTGGTTCTCGGTCACATCGGTGTAGTACAGCAGGTAGGCGGTCTGCCAATAGGCGGGATCGTCCGGCGGGTAGGCCAGCGTGTGATTGCCATAGTCGCAATGCATCGCCTGTTCGTGGTCGTTGGGGTTGTCCTTGCACTTGAAGGTGAGGTGCGACTGCTCACAGAACATCTCGCTGCCGCCGGCCATGAGCTTGGCGAACGCCACGAGTTCCGGGTGCAGGGTGATCGCGTTGAGGTGCGAACCCGGGAACGGGAACCTTAGTCCCCGAAAATTGATCGGCCGGCTCGGGCGTTGAGCGTTGTCGGGCTTGGGTGCAGACGGATCCTGGCAATACTCGACCCAGCCTGGCAGGATCTCGCGCCACTCCCCCAGGGCGTCGGTCAACTCGTCCTCGGTTAGAAATCGCTCGACTATCGCGTAGCCGTGCTCGCGGTAATGTTCAACGTGGGATTCGGTAATGCGGTGCAATTGGGCGTTCCATTGATGCGGTTCGACGAGTTTTACCACATCCCGTGCAGGCCGCATTGAGACCACCCATTGCGGGTACACGATTGGGCAGTATCGCTTACACTGTCTATGTGACCTGTATCGGATCGACCCATCTTCGCACGCCTTGGCGCTGGGGCCTGTTGGCGGGGTGCGTCGCTTGGTGGGCGCTCGTCATGGCACCTCCCTTCGCCGAGGGCTATGCGGATCTCCTGCGTTGGGTATTGCACCCGGTCTGTCACCAGATTTCCGAGCGGAGCTTTCATCTTTTCGGTGAACCTCTGGCAGCCTGCCATCGTTGTACGGGTCTCTACGCGGGATTCACGTTTGGGCTGTTGATCTGGCCGTGGTGGCCGGGCGTGGCGGCAAGACTGTCGGCGAATCCCCGTTGGATTGTCGTTTTCTTCGTGCCACTGCTCGTCGACTGGGCCATGGTCTGGAACACGCCGGCAACCCGCTTCGTAACCGGCGTGGTGGCGGGGTTTCCGGTGGCGCTACTACCGCTCGTCGCACTGGGGGAGCGAACCGCCGAGCCGGTGACGTAACCCAACACGTAAGGACGAACAGGAAGCATCAACAAAGAAACCTCGAGAAGCACTAACAGACAAGGAGCAATGGGGATGAACGAGAAATTGAAGTCGGCGCTTATCGGCGGCGTCATTGTCGGCATCGCGTCGGGGCTGCCCTACATCGGGGCCGTCAACACGGCGTGCTGTGCGCTCTATATCGGCGGGGGCGTATTGGCACTCTACCTGTTCATGAAGGACCTGCCGCCGGCCGAGAAGGCACCCTATGGCGACGGTGCCGTGGTCGGTTTGTTGGTGGGACTCATCGGGGGTGTTGTGGCCACCCTCACACTGCTGGTCACCGGCGGCATCACGGATCAGGCGGATCAGGTGATTGAATCGCTCCGCATGGCTGGGGGACAGGGCGTGGACATCCCGCAGGGGATACTCGAACTGTTCGACACCAGCGGCGGCGCAAGTGGCGGATTGATCTTGCTCAACCTGGTGTTGAGCGTAGTAACGGGTGCGATCGCGGCTTGCATCGGCGGGCTGGTCGGCGCGGCCATCTTCCACAAGAAGCAGGCAACCGGCGACGCATAGGCGAGTACGGTCCCACCGCCTCGGCCGTGCGCATCGCCACCTGGAACGTGAACGGGCTGCGCGCCCGGCTGGACTTCGTCCTGCACTGGCTTGATAGCCGGAAGCCCGATGTCGTCGGCATGCAGGAACTCAAGGTCGCCGACGACGAGTTCCCCATGGAGGCGTTCAACGCGGCGGGGTACGAGGTCGTCACCCACGGCCAGAAGGGCTGGAACGGCGTGGCGATCGTCGCCAAACAGCCGGTGGACGTGGAGATACGCGGCCTACCGGGTCAGGACGAGGCGGGCGCGCGGCTGATCCGTGCCCGCGTGGAGGACTTGAGCTTCGCTACCGCCTACTGCCCGAACGGCAAGGACGTCGACCACGAGGACTTTCCGCGCAAGCTGGTCTGGTACGACAGCTTGCGCGAGTACCTCGACGGGGTCGATCCGAACACGCCGTTCGTCATCGGCGGCGACTTCAACGTCGTGCCCGATCCCATCGACTGCTGGCGGGGCGAGGCGGCGGACGGCACGATTTTCTGCACGGTCGAGGAGCGCAGCCGGTTCCAAGCCCTGCTCGACACCGGTCTCGTCGACCTGCATCGCCACGCCCGGCCGGGCGAACAGTTTTTTTCCTGGTGGGACTATCGGGGCGGCGCATTCCACCGCGGCATGGGCTTGCGCATCGACATGCTGCTCGGCACGGCTCCGGTGGTGCAACGCCTACGCGAGGTCACGGTCGACCGGGAATACCGCCGCAAGCAGGAAGGCATGACGGCATCGGACCACGCGCCGGTGATCGCCGACCTGGACTGAGGGACGGTTGTCGCCGACGAACTAAATCGTGCTTCCGCTTCCGCAGTCGAGGTGAGCTCGTGGAGACCCCCGCCGTGGTGGTACGCGCGTCGGGCGCGAGGAGAGCTTCGCAAGCGTTCAGTAGACGACGTGCACTCCCCGGCTCTCTAGGCTCGGCAGGTGAACGAGTACCGAGTCGTCGTCCAGTGGATTGCGGTGCAGGTTCAGCCAGCCCAGTTGCTCCAGATCCGTGAGCGGCGAAATGTCGGTCACGTCGTTGTCGATCAGATTCAGCCAGTAGAGCTGGTCCAACTCGGACAACGCGCCCACATCGGCAACCTCGTTATCGCCCAGTCCCAATCCTTCGAGTGCGACTAGACCCGACAGCGGCGAGAGATCCGAGACCCCATTGCCGCCGCTCAACGACAACTCGGTGAGACTGGTCAAACCCGATAGCGGCGAGAGGTCGGAGATGTCGTTCCGGCGCAGGGATAGCCCGGACAATGCCGTCAAGCCGGCCAGCGGGGAGAGATCCCAGATGTCGTTGCCGTCGAGCGACAATCGGATCAGACTCGTGAGGTCCGACAGCGGCGTGAGGTCCGCGATCCCCGTGTAGCCGACGTGCAGCTGACTCAAGTTGGTCAATCCGGACAGCGGGGAAAGGTCGGCCAGGGGGTTTCGGCTCGCACTGAGCCTGCCTAGGTTGGTGATCTCCGACAGTGGACCGAGGTCGGCGACCTCGTTGCCATCGAGGAACAACGTTCTGAGCGAGGGCAGTCCCGACAGCGGCGACAGGTCGTCGATTGCATTGGCCTCCAGGTAGAGCCGCTGGAGATTGGCGAGTCCCGCCAATGGTCCAAGTTCCGTGATTTCGTTCCGCGCAAGATCCAGGAACCAAAGCCGAGTCATGCCGGTAAGGGGTCCTAGGTCCTTGACGCGATTACGGCTCAAACCCAGACGCGATAGTTGCGGCATGCTGGCCAGCAGTCCCAGATCCGAGATGTCGTTGCCGTCCAGCTCCAGTTGCCGGAGTTCGGTGAGCCCAGACAGCGGCGCGAGGTCGGAAATCCCATTGTCCTTCAGGCCCACGGACTCGAGGCTCGTCAGGTCAGCCAAGGGGCCGAGTTCGGAGGTCTCAGTGGAATCCAGCCAGAGAGATCGGAGCGCGGGGAGGCCCGACAGGGCGTCAATATTCGTGATCTTGTTGCCACTGAGATAAAGCTCCTCGAGACTGACCAGTTGCTCCAGGCCATCGAGGTCCGATAATTCGTTGCCGTTGCCGTATACGTACAGCCTCGTGAGTTGAGCCAGATCGCGCAGCGGCGACAGATCGGCAATCCAGTTGTGCGAGACGTCCAAGAGCTCGAGGCCCGTGAGGTGGGCCAGTTGGCCGAGGTCGATGTCGGCAACGGGTGTCCAGCGCCGAGTGAAGGAATCGTAACTCTCGCTGACGATGCCACGTATGTCGAGTGCCGTTAGACCGCTTAGCCCGGACAGGGCAGATAAATCCGCACCGAAGTTGCGGTTCCATGAAATATCCAAGTCGGTCAGTACGGACAACCCTGACAGGGGGGTTAGGTCCGAGAAGCGGTTAGCATTGAGGTTCAACGACGTCAGGCCGGTCGCGTGTTCGAGGCCTGTCAGGTCGATGATCCTGAGGCCGCGGGCTTCCAGCTCGGTCAGGCTCCCGATATCCTCCGCGCTGATCTCGTCGCCCGGCGACCTGCCGAGGGCCATCTCGATGGCACGCCGCAACGCGGGGTCGGGAATGATCTCGGTGATCGTGCCCGAATCGTCCCCGAGCAACGCCAGGAAACGCTCGAAGTGACCGTAGTCGTCGCTGTCCGCCGGCACCTGCGTACCACCGCCGTGGCTTGTCCGGCCGCTGATCTTGTCGAGAACCGTGTCGGCACCATCGTCCACCACGTCCAGAAAGCCCTCGAACTGCAGCCGATTGAGCGTGAGGTGCTCGTCGTTCGAAGAAGACACGAACACCAGCCGGGTATTGCCCGAGGCGCCCCCTTCCACATGGCAGTTGATGCACTTGCCCTGGACGACAGGTGAGACATGCTCCTCGAAGACCTCGGTCGCCGTCTCGGCAAGACTCGTCGCCGACAACAGGAGCGCGAGAAGCACCGTCGACGCGTCAACGAAGCTGCGTCTGGACGGGGTCATGGCCACTTGTGAACGACGTCGCTAACCGAAGAAGGCGAAGTCTTCGGTATTGTTGAACGGGTAGCGCTGGGCACCCGCCGTATCCTCGATCTTGAGGTAGCGACGTAGCGCCTTGTGCACGTGCTTCGGGTAGATGATGGTGCCGTGGAGATCGTCGCGCTCGAGCGTCGTCGGGTTGATCCGCTGCGCGAAGTGAAGATCGTCGGTTTCCCCCACGGCCCGGTCGGTCCACGTCTGGTTCTTCTCCATGACGACGTAGCTGCCGATCGGCCAGTGATCCTTGCCGTCGTCGGCGTTGTAGAAGTTCGTGCGTCCAAAGTCCGATCCCATGACAACCACGAGGCGATCGGCAACGCCTTCGGTCTCGGCGAAGTCCCAGAGATAGTCTACGGCATCGGTAAGTTCCGCCAGCAAGCGGCCATGGTCGCCATCGTGTTGCGAATGGGTATCGAACCCGCCGATCCACAGGTCGGCGCTGATGGCTACACCGGTTCTGAACGCGAGCACGGCAAGCTCCGCCTGGCGTTTCAAGCGGCTGTCCGGCTCGTTGTTGGGAATGGCGTTCGCATACGCTTCGAACCCTTCGGCGTTGAGCGACGCCTGGTAGGCAACCCGCCGTTGCGCGAGACTGGGTGGCAAGTCGGGCCTTGACGCAAGCCAACGGGCCGTATCGGTGGAGTGTTTGGCGATGGCATTCCAATCGGCGGGGTCGAAGAAGTAAGACCCGAAACGGGCCGATGCCGGCTCGGCGATATTGCGCAACAGGTCGGGGTTGTTCAGGCGCGTGTAGCGGATTACGCCACCCGGATAGGAGAAACCTCCGAAACTCAGGTAGGCGACCGCCTTGTCCGAACCGTAGTGAGCGGCGAGGAGCGCCGTGGTCGTCGGG
Organism: Pseudomonadales bacterium; assembly: GCA_021295895.1. Taxonomy (GTDB): domain Bacteria; phylum Pseudomonadota; class Gammaproteobacteria; order Pseudomonadales; family Azotimanducaceae; genus VXYL01. Next base: position 7,469 of record JAGWBM010000045.1, on the reverse strand, counting down.
TAGCCCTCGGAGTTCCGGCCGCTCCAGTTGTGGACGACGCCCACGGTGTGCGAGTTCGTCTGCGCGTCGACGCCGTTGATGACGAGGATCCGTGAGTGGTACTTCTCGAAGAAGGCCGTGTTGTTTGCGAACGGCGCATACGGGATGTTACCGGCCTGGCGGATCTCGTCGCGTTCCGCCCAGTGGTTGATGACTGGCTCGCCGCGCGTATTGGCCTTCGGATCGCAGAAGCTGGTGGGGTCCCAGCCGCCGTCCGCCTGTACGAAGGCGAACACCTTGCCGTCGTAGTCGGCGGCGTGTGCGAGCGGCATTCTCAGGCCGACCGTCGTGCCGCCAACGAGGGCGCTTTTCAGGATTGACCGTCGGTTCATCGTTGCGTGCTCATAGGTGCAGGTACCGGGGATCCATCAACATGGCCGCCAACACGACCGTCCAGGTTCGGGCGATGGCGTCCGGGTCCGACAGGTCGAGGGCATTGAGCGCATTGTCCGGAATGTCGTCGAAGTAGCGGGCATCGCTTGACCACCGGCATTCTGAACCGTCGAAGAAACGGGACCACGTCGACTCGCGCTTTCGGTTCCAGACATCCACGAGAAACTCGTAGGTCCGCGACACCTCCTCCGATTGCGACGTGACGCGTTCGCCGAAGAGTTTTTGGTGTAGTTCGACGAGTTTCCTGCGGATGGCGACTTCACCGTTGTCGCTCCCGGGTGTCACGGACTTGTCGATACCGGCGAACAAACGGCGCGCGTCGTCGGGGAGGAGGTAGAACTCCCGCAGTACGACGGGGCAGGCTATTTCGGCGGCGTGGGCCTGAGCAACGCCCAGCATCACGGACGTCAGTTCCCTGCCTCGTTCGATGATCCCGTCCGAGTCGATTCCGCCGTAGAGAATGGCGTATTCCATGGACAGAGCATGGGGACGGGACATCAGGGAACGTTGCGTGTCCCGCCTACCCCATTGCACGCCGGTCAGCGATAGCGTCTTGCTGGCCAGCTCCTCCGGTGTCAGCAACCGGTTGCCGCCGGCGTCCTGCAACGCAACGGCACGCACCGGATTGTCGTCGTCGACCGCGGCCGTGCGGAACCACTTCGAAACGACCATCTCGACGAGCAGGTCCTTCAGGTTGTAGGGATCTCCCCCGTGCGCACCGCGGCGAAACACTTTCGCCAGGCGCGTGACCTCGTTCGCCTGGGCGTTGGCGGCGAGAAGGTGCCCATCGAAGTCCGCATCGTCGGCTTGTTCGGGCGGCGGAAGGACTTCAGCACCCATGATTGCCGGCCACCAGAACTTGACCGCGGCCTCTGCGAACCGATCATCGGCAACAATCCGATCCGCCAACCATTGCACGCTATTGTCCGCGCTCGGCGCCGGTTCGGCGGCGAAGCCGGGGCTGCGCATATCGCGATACCAAGTGTCGCCGGCGCGATACAGGTCACCTGCCGTCACCCGCAGCGTCTCGGGGCGGCTGTTCCCCAGCACATCCCAAGCCTCCACTTCGACGAGGTAGTCGCCGTCGGTCGGGATGTCGATGGGAATGGCCAATAGGCACGGCGAAACATGGTAGTAGTCCCCCCTTGTTGTGCCGCAGTCTTGGCCTTCGAGATCGCCGAGAGCCTGGCGCGATACTACGCGTCCGTTCTCGTCCCGGATCGTCAACAGATCCAGGCCAATCTCCGACCAACGCCCACCGGTGCGGACAGCCATCAGCCCAACACTTCGGTCACCCGCCGCCAGCGACGTCTCGATCGATACCGTCTCGCGCTGCTCCCACGTCCTCGCTTCGATCACAAAATCCACCCCGTCCGACACGGACCACTTGTATTGCCCGTCGAGCGAGTCGGTGCCGCCGAAACTCTCCCGGTAGTGGCCGACATCGCTGTAGTTCTGAAACGCGCCGGCCATCGGGTCCAGGTTGGCGTGGCAAACCGTGCACGCGGCGTTCTTCAGTGTGGGATTGTCGGTATCGGCGAGCGCGTCCGGATCAGTCGTGCGGGATGCGGATTTCTCGATATCCGAGCCAAGGAAGTGATAGTACGTCCAGCGCGCCCGGGCGCGGTTGCGGTTGGTGGCCGTGGTCGGGTAACGCTGCAGGAACACCGGCGTGTTCAGGATGCCCGCGTGGGGATAGTCCAGCAGGAGGTCGCCGGGATAGGTGATGTAGCCCCCGCATTCCGCCGTATCCGCGCCGGTCCTCGACGAGTCGTTGAGAAAGTAGCTGGCGAACGTGGCGGGCTTGAACTCGTGGGGATCTTCGGCGTCTTCGAACTCGATATCGGCCCCGTACACCACCGCCGACCAGGGATTCGCCATGACGTAGTCTGCCGTCAGAATCTCGGTATAGGGCAGATCGTTTTCCGCCACGTGCGCGATCAACTCAAGCGGCGCGCGCCGGGCTCCGTACTGGACCAGCGGATTCCAGTCGGTATCCCCAAAAAGATTGCTCGCGCGCCTGATCTCGCAACGGTGCACCCAGTTGTTGTTGTAGTCCACGAATGGACCGTTCGGGTTGGCGACGATGACGTTGGCAATCGATCGATCCGTCAACAGGCGGTCGTTGGCCGATCGGATTAGGAACTCGTGGAAGCCAGGCCCGGTCATCAAGCCGCGAAGGGCCGCGCGCAGACCGACCTCGGTAATCGATGCGTATTCGTCATCGGTGGGTACCCGTCCCCCGAAGATCAGCGCCGCCCGATAGAACGTCTCCCGGTGACCGGCGAGGCGAATCGTGTCGAAGAGCGAATCGGGCGACAAAGTGACCGTGGAGGTTTCGCCTCCCAACAAGGAAAGGAAACGTTCCATATGCGCATAGTCGTCGCTTCCGAGCGCTACCTGGATGCCGCCGCCATGGCCGACCCCCCGGATCTTGTTCAGTATCACGTCGGCACCGTCTTCCACGTCGGCGAGAAAGTCCTCGAACTGCTGCTGGTTATGGGTCAGGTGGTCTTCGTCCGACTCCTTCACGAAGACGAGCCGCGTATGCCCCGACTGACCGCCCTCGACATGGCAGGTGACGCACTTGCCCTGAACGATCGGCGAGATGTGCTCCACGAAGACATCCGTCGCGGTCTCTTCCTCATCGCTTTGGATCAAGCCCGACGGAAGCCGCCATGGCCAGCGGCGGTCGGTTCGCGGGGATGTTCCAGCGACGGTGAACGCATGGGGTGGCATGGCCGGAGAAGGCGTGGAGGCGTACATGGTATCGGGCATGCGGGCATGGCCCACCGCCCGCTGCCTCTCGTACTCGCGTTGGGCCTCCAGCTCTTCGAGGCCGGATCCCTCCTCCGCAACTACGCTACCGGCGACGAGGATGGCCAATGCAGTTGCGG
>JAGWBM010000045.1:0-4002 GCA_021295895.1 Pseudomonadales bacterium | reverse complement strand
TCGGGGTTGCCAAGGGTGCGATCCTAGCACGCGGCTTCCAAACCGAGGCCGATGGCCACCGTCAGGCGCGTGAGATCCTCGCGGTCGATCACAAACGGGGGCATCAGGTAGATCAGATCGTTGAACGGCCGGATCCAGACCCCGGCATCGACGAACACGCGCTGAATTGCCGCCACGTCCACGGGCTTCCTGGTCTGGACGACTCCGATGGCCCCGAGCACGCGCACGTCCTGCACTCCCGGATGATCGGCAAGGGGTGCCAGTTCGTCGGCAAGTTGCGCTTCGATGGCCGAGACCCGCCCGCGCCAGTCGCCCTCGAAAAGCAGTTCGATGGCGCGCTTCGCGACTGCGCATGCCAAGGGGTTGGCCATGAACGTCGGCCCGTGCGTCAACACGCCATCGTCCTCGGAGATGCCGTGCGCCACGCGGGTCGTCGTCAACGTAGCCGCGAGACCCATGTAGCCGCCGGTCAACGCTTTGCCGAGACAGAGAATGTCCGGTTCGACACCGGCGTGCTCGCAGGCGAACAGCGGCCCGGTGCGACCGAACCCGGTGGCGATCTCGTCGAAGATCAGCAAAACGTCGAAGCGCTCGCAGAGCGCCTTGACGTGGTTCAGGTACTCGGGTGCATAGAACCACATGCCGCCGGCGCCCTGGACCACGGGTTCGAGGATGACCGCCGACACTTCGCGGTGATGTTCCTCGAGCAGGCGCTCGATGCCGGCGACGTCGTCGGGATGGAGGCTCTCGCCGGGGCGCGTGCGTGGACGATCGGCGAACAGGTGCGCAGGCAGAACGCGGCTGAACCGTTCGTGCATGCCGGTCACCGGGTCGCACACGCCCATCGCGCCGAAGGTGTCGCCGTGGTAGCCGCCCCGGATGGTGGCCAGGCGGTGCTTCTCCGGTCGTCCGAGGGCACCCCAGTACTGGATGGCCATCTTGATGGCGACCTCCACCGCCACCGAGCCGGAGTCGCAGAAGAAGACGTGCTGCAGTCCTCGGGGCGTGAGTTCGATGAGCGTCCGCGCGAGTTCGATGGCGGGTCCGTGCGTTAGGCCCCCGAACATGACGTGAGCCGCGCTGTCCAGTTGTGCGCGGACGGCGGCGTTTAATTCGGGGTGGTTGTAGCCGTGGATGGCGCACCACCAGGAAGACATGCCGTCGATCAACTCGCGCCCGTCGGTGAGGCGAATGCGCACACCATCCGCAGACGCCACCGGGTAGACGGGGAGCGGGTCGACCATCGACGTGTAGGGATGCCAGATATGGTCGCGGTCGAATTGCAGCGGATCGTTCATCGCAGAAGCGGTTCGATGTCGAGGAGTGGCGCGGCTTGGCGGTAGGAAGCGTCGTCGCCGAGGTATGGAACGATCCCGAGGCAAGGCGCCGGCAAGCGCTCGCCGAGCGTTGCGACGTTCTCCTCGAAGGCGGGCATGGCCGGTGTCGGGCAATTGGCCACCCAACCGGCGAGGTCGCCACCTGCCTGGGCGATGGCGTGCGCCGTCAGGAGCGCGTGGTTTAGGCATCCGAGCTTCATGCCGACGACGAGGATAGGTCGCGCACCGATGCCGAGGCAGACATCGGCCAGCGTTTCGGCGGCATTGAGCGGCACGAACCAGCCGCCGGCGCCTTCGACGATGGCGAACTCGAAGTCGTTGGCGAGTGCGTCGCGGCAATGGCGGGAGAGGTCGCCGGCGCTTAGCGTGATCCCGGCCCGCGCGGCGGCGATGTGTGGCGCGATCGCGGGTTCCAACGCGATGGGATTGACGGTGCGGTAGTCGAAATCGGTTCCGCTGGCGGCGATCAACTGCGCCGCATCGTCGTTGACCGGTTTGCCGTCGACGATCTCGCAACCCGCCGCCACGGGTTTCAGGGCGGCGCAATGCAGACCACGTTCGCGGGCGATGTGGAGGAACGCGGCGGCAACGAACGTCTTGCCGATTTCGGTGTCCGTGCCGGTGACGAAGTAGGTCTGCCGCATCATCTACCGGAACCGGGTGCAGCGCGCGGCGGTGCAAACCGCGAGTTCGCCCAAGGCTTCGAGCAGTCTGTCGACATCGCCGACTCGGTGTGCCGCAGTCAGAGTGATTCGTAGCCGGGACGTTCCGTCGGGAACCGTCGGCGGGCGGATCGCCCCGATCAGAAAGCCACGCTCCTCGAGCGCTCGACTAAGCGCCAGTGCCCGACTCGGATCGCCCACGACGACCGGCTGGATGGGCGATGTCGATGCCATGAGTTGCAGGCCCAGGTCGCGCGTGCCGTTTCGGAACCGTGCGATCAGTGCCGCGAGATGCTCGCGCCGGTGGGATTCCGCCGTCGCAATGGACAGGCTTGTCAGCGTCGCGACCGCGAGCGCACTCGGCATCGCGGTGGTGAAAATGTAGTTTCGCGAGCGTTGTATCAGCGTCTCGATGAGCACTTCCTCGCCGGCGACGAACGCGCCGGCGGTGCCGAAGGCCTTGCCCAAGGTACCGACGAGGATCGGCACGTCGGCCGTGGAATAGCGATCCGGATCGACCAGGCCGACGCCGTGGGCACCATGCACGCCCATGCCGTGGGCGTCGTCGATCATCGTCCAGGCGCCGTGGTGCTTCGCGAGGGCGACGAGTTCGTCAAGGCGGCACGGATCGCCGTCCATGCTGAATGTGCCGTCGCTGACGATGAGTTTGCGGGTCGGTTGGTGTTGTACCTCGTTGAGCCTGCAGTCGAGATCCTCCATGTCGCGATGCTCGAACCAGGAGAAGGTCGCCCGGCTGATCCAGCCGCCATCGAGGAGGGAGGCGTGGTTCAAGCGATCTTCGAACACGAAGTCGCCGACGCTCAGCAAGGCGTTCACGACGCCGAGGTTGGCCGCGTATCCGCTTCCGTAGAGCAAAGCCCGCGGGCGGCCCGTGAACTCGGCGAGCGCTTCTTCGAGTTCCTCGTGGGCGGCGGTATGGCCGCAGATGAGATGCGACGCGCCGGCACCCGTACCCCATCGGTCGATGCCGCGTTTGAAGGCCTCGGCGATGCGCGGATCCCCGGCGAGTCCCAGGTAGTCGTTGCTGCAGAAGTTGACGAGTAAGCGGCCGTCGACCAACACCTCCCGACCTTGCGGACCTTCCAGGCTGCGCCGGACCCGGAACATGTCCCGGCGACGAAGGTCGTCGAGATGGCTCCCAAGATCGCTGAATCCCTGCCCGTGGCGCATCGCCCGTGTTCCCCTTGGTCGGTCGCCGGTGAGAATAACGCCCTCGCCCCGTGAACGGACGCTATCCGTCGGTGGCAGCCGTCGTGATGTACGCCACCAAGCGCCAGATGTCGTCGTCGCCTTGGGGCAGCTTGCCCTTGAAGGCGATCATCGTGGTGCCCGGCACGCCGGCCGCGATGGTATCGAAGATCTCCCGGTCGGAGCCGCCATGGGTCCACTGCGCGTCGAACAGGTACGGGGCCGCGCGTTCGCCCGGAACGGTGGTGTGGCAGTAGCCCGCGCAGGTGCCGATGAACAGCGACTTGCCGCGCTTGATCGCCTCGGGGTCGTCCCGGAAGGCGTCGGCCGGCGATTCGGGTCCGCAGGCGGAGACCGAGATTGCAAGCGCAACCAGCAAGGCCGTCCGCATGGCTACAAGGCGAGGAGGTCTTCGGGAGTGTGCACGCGGTCGAACGGCGGGTGCACCGGAATACGGTGCTTGATCAGTTGCGTGCGGACGTACGCCTGGACTTCGTCCGTCGCAAACAGCCGATTGACCGCTTCGATGAGCGGGTTGTCCTTGCGCAGCGCCGCGTGCAGGTTCCAACGGAGGACGGCAGGTGCTTCGAAATCGGGGTTGTGGTCGCTGTCCAGGAGGGCGAGATCGGGCCCCCAGACGAGTCCGGCGGCCACCTCGTCTTCGGCCACCGCGCGGACGATGGCGGCACTTGACGTCTGCTGCGACCATCGGACGGATGCCGCATTGAGGGCCAGGTGGGCGACGGTATTGGCCCGTACGGCGACGGTTCCCTTGAACGGGGCGTCGAACCGGA
>JAGWBM010000002.1:20526-64139 GCA_021295895.1 Pseudomonadales bacterium | reverse complement strand
GATGCCACGGACAACCAGCACATGCAGCGAGGTTGCCACCGTCTTTGCTCCTAGTCGCTGCAAGCCGCGTTGCCGGCCGCAGCACCCGCTGCAGCACCGTAGAAACAGCCGTACTTGTTGCCGCGGTGCCTGCCGATGAGGAGCCCTGCCACAGCGCAGCCAGGACCACAGATTACCGCGCCTAGAGCAGCGCCAGCATAGCCAAGCATGGCACCGTCGAACGCTCGTCCGATCAAGCCACCGGTCATGCCGCCCGCAATGGCGCATCCGGGACTGCCGTGTGCATGCGCTGGCGCGCCAACCGTGTTGGACAACGGGCTCACCGCCAGCAAGCCGCAACGACCACCGACGCCACCAGTCTATGCGACTTCCTCGGTCTCGCCTTGGCGATAGTGTTCGCATCACACACGGCTTCAGCGCCCCGGGCATCCGTCAATCCGACGACGGGAAACGGCCCCAGGCCGATGTCGCGCCGCCGCCCCTTGACGACGATTCGCTGGATCCACTGCTTGCTGCCCCCGCGCGCGACCCGCAGGTAGAGCGTCGGATCGGCCCGGTACAGACCCGGTTTCCTAGCGGCCCTGGCCGCCGCGGCGGTCAGATTTCCCTTTTCCGGCATCCGCGTCCTCCTCCGTGGAACACATCAGGGGCCGGGTTTGCCCCACATCCTGCCCAACATCGCGAACGGGATGGTGCGGAAACAATTGGTAACTGTCAACCACGATATTCCCCGAGGTTTCCCACGATTTCAACGGGTTATGGGGTATTTCTGGGAACGTCCGGGTGGTGGAGCCAGCCGGGATCGAACCGGCGACCTCTACAATGCCATTGTAGCGCTCTCCCAGCTGAGCTATGGCCCCACGAGAGCGGGTGGGATGTTACGTGTGTGAGTGTCTCCCGATCAAGTTTCGTCGATCTGAAGGTCCGCGTAGTCGCGCTCGAGACGTTTGGCTTTCTTCTTGCTCACTCCGCCCAGGGCCGTGAGTGCGCTGGCCAGCCGCGACCGCACCATGTCCCTTCCGAGGTAGGCCATGGAGTCGAACAATGGCAATGCCACCGTGCGACCGGCCACCGCGACGAAGAGCGGTGCCAGGAAGTCGCGCGTCGGGATGTCCATTGCATCGGCAAGTGAACGAATTGCGGCCTGCAGGGCGTCGCGGTCCCACGCGTCCTGGGCATCGAGTCGCCGCCCGATGTGGTCGAGCACACGCAGGCAATCGTCGGCGTCGAGACGCAGCGGGGCGAAGTCGTCCTCGTCGAGTGTCGCGCGGTCGCCCAGCAGGTAGTCCACCTGGGGTAATAGGTCGACCAGGCGTTCGGTACGTTGCTGCACCAAGGGTGCCAGCGCGGCCAGGTTCTCCCGGTTGATCGCCCAGTCGGCGACGCGACGCATGAATTCGTCGGTGGCCATTGAGCGGATGTACTGACCGTTCAGCCAGTCGAGTTTGGCCAGGTCGAATACCGGTCCGCCGGTGGTTAGACGGTCGCTGTCGAAAGCCGCCGTCATCTCCTCGGTGCTGAAGATTTCCCGCTCGTCGGGCATCGACCATCCCATCAACGCCAGGTAGTTCCGCAGCGCTTCGGGGAGGTAGCCGATGCGGCGGTAGTAGTTGAGTCCGGTGGGGTTGCGCCGCTTGGATACCTTGCTGCCGTCGGCGTTGCGCAGTAGCGGCAGATGATAGTGAGATGGCAACGACCAGCCGAAGCGGTCGTAGATGAGACGGTGCTTGGGCATCGAGGAGAGCCATTCCTCGCCGCGGAGAATGTGCGTGATGCCCATTAGGTGGTCGTCCACGACGGCTGCGAGGTGGTAGGTCGGAAAACCGTCGGACTTGACCAGGATCTGCATGTCGACCTGTTGCCAGGGAATCTCGATGGCACCGCGAATTTCGTCGGAGAACTGGCAGACACCCGTCTCCGGCACATCGAGGCGTACGACGTGGGTCTCGCCGCTCACGACCCTGTCCCGGCTCTCCGCCGGATCGAGGTTGCGACAGTGCCCGTCGTAGCGAGGGGTCTCGCGGTTCGCCTGTTGCCGACGGCGTAGTTCATCGAGGCGTTCCCTCGGGCAGAAACACGGGAACGCACCGCCCGATGCGACGAGTTCGTCGGCATGTCGCCTGTAGAGGGCTAGGCGTTCGCTTTGCCGGTATGGACCGAACTCCCCGCCTACATCGGGTCCTTCGTCCCAGTCGAGGCCTGCCCAACGCAACGCCTCGGTGATCGCGGTTTCGGAGGCGGACGAACTGCGTTGCTGGTCGGTATCCTCGATACGCAGGATGAACTGGCCGCCACGGCTGCGAGCGAACACGTGGTTGAACAACGCCACGTACGCCGTCCCGACATGCGGGTCCCCGGTGGGGCTCGGTGCGACGCGGGTTCGAACGCTCATGGAATCAGTATAGCCATGATGCCGCCTCGCGACGGCACGAGCCGTACCGCGCGGGGCATGCGACGATTGGAACTGAGGGACGCCCCAACGGCGTCTGGGGCCCGACTTTAGTGCAGGCTGTAGGCCCGTTGCCGGTGGGTGGTGGGCAAAGCCTGCAGGACCCACGCGTCCGGGCAACGCAACAGTGCCCGGGCCAGCTTGTTGTTCAGGGTGTGCCCGGACATGTAGCCGTCAAACGCCCCAATGACCGGCAGGCCGAGTAGGTAGAGGTCGCCGATGGCATCGAGCAGCTTGTGCTTGACGAACTCGTCCTCGTAGCGCAAGCCCTCGGTGTTGACGATCTTGTCGTCGCTGATACCCACGGCGTTGTCGAGACTGGAGCCCAGGCACTTGCGAATGGCACGTGCCTGATCGAGTTCGCGCATCAGGCCAAAGGACCTGGCTCCACAGACCTCCTGCAGGTAGGACGTCGACGCGAAGTCAACCTCGATGCTCTTGGGATAGCGATTGAAGACGGGGTGATCAGCTACGAAGGTATAGCTGGCGCGGAAGCCGTCATAGGGGCTCAGTGTTGCCTTTGCTTCTCCTTGGGAAACAGAGACTTCGCGCGTAATTCGAATGAACTTTCTGGGCTCTGGCAGATTGCGAACGCCGGCACCTTGGATGATCTCCACGAACGGTTGGGCGCTGCCGTCCATGATGGGTACTTCCTCGTTGGAGAGTTCCACCCGTACGTTGTCGATGCCAATGCCCCAAAGGGCTGACATAAGGTGTTCGACCGTCGCGATCTGCACGCCGCCCTCGGCCAGACTCGTGGACAGCGTCGTGTCGGAGACATTCTCCGCCAGTGCCCGAACGTGCCGTCCTGGCATATCGAGTCGCTGGAACTCGATTCCCCTGTCGGCATCGGCTGGACGAAGCGTCATCCGGACGGGACGTCCGCTATGGACCCCGATCCCGATCGCGTGCGCAGGACCGTCAATCGTTCTTTGACACAGCATTGGCTCTCTCGCCTAAGTGCATGGAGCGACGGGGATTGTACCCGCAAGCGGCCTAAAAATGAAGAGAAAATGGAGGCAAGATGAATGTGTCTGCGCGGTAAGGCGTCCCGCCCCTACAATGCCTTTAGGTACGGGTGTTCCTCACCCTCGACGGGCGACGGCGCGCCCCCGCTGGGCGCGCTAGGGTCGCCGCTACGCAGACGCCTCGAGCATTGCGACCAGATCCTCAAATTCCGCCCGGTTGCCGTCGTTGAGCGACATCAGGTTCCGGTGCGCCGCGAGTACGCGACACCTCAGTTCGTCCGGAGGCAGGTCGCTTTCCGGCAACTCGCCGAGCTGTCTCTCGTCCCGTAGCGGTTCCTCGACGATGTGGAAGATGTCGTCGAATCCCATCGTCATGAGCAACCGAGTGATATCCGGTCGGGTCGAAACCAACGTCGGCGTGAACGAGCGCCGTTTCCGTGCCTGTGTGGAAAGCCTGGCGAGAACGCCGAGGGCCGTACTGTCGATTCCTTCGGTGGAGGACAGATCGACGACGACGGACCGGAAACCCCGGTCCTGGAACATGCGGTCCAGGAATTCGTCCACGGCCGCTCCGAGGCGCAGGCGAATGTCACCGACGAGTTTCATCAGGTAGGTCCCATCGCCGTTGCCGACGAGAATTCTTCCCGTGGACACGTTTCAGGCCTCCCGTGCGATTACCAGGCAGGTCATATCGTCCGGTCCCGGACTGCCGTTTCCGATACCGATGGCACGCCAAAGCGCCTCGATGTCCGGGGCATGGTCCGCGGCCGCGTCGATAAGCCTCTGTTCCTTCGTGGCAAGGTCAACCTCCCTCATGACCTCGAGCACGCCGTCCGAAAACGCGACGATGCTGTCGCCCGGCGCGAGGGATGCGGTTCCCACGTCGTAGTCCACGTCGTCGAAGAGACCCACGGGCTTGCCCGGTTTCTCAAGGAAGTGGGTTTCCCGGGTGCCGTTGTTTGCGGCGTGGATGGCATGGGGAAAGTGGCCAGCATTCGCAAACCGCAGGGTATCGGTGTCCAGGTCCACGACGCCGATGAACATCGCGATATGCTTGCCAAGGGCCTGATCGAGCAATTCGCGGTTGAGCACGCCGAGGATCTCACCGGGGTTGGAGAACATGCGCGGGTGGTACTCGCGCCGGATCCGGCGCGAGAAGTTCTTGAGAATGACGGTGACGAAGGCACTCGACGCCCCATGTCCCGACACGTCCGCGATGTAGAAAACGAAGTGGCGGTCGGCGATGCGGAAGTAGTCGACGAAGTCTCCCGACAGAATCATCGAGGGCTGCACGTGGTGCGCGAGCCGGTAACGGTCGATGGCCATCGGGGACGGCGGCAGCATGCGCAATTGGATGTATCGCCCCGCGCGCTGGTCCCGCTCCAGGTTGTCCAGTTGTCCCGCGATGCGCAGATCGGTGGGCCGAGCCCTGGCAAGATCGGTCTCGATGCGTTCCCCGAACTCGCCGTCGCCGATGGGAGTCGTGACCACGTCGATAACGCCGTGCCGCATTGCTGTCAGCATTCCCGCAGCGTCCGGCAGTCCAGGGTTGACCAGCACGACCGGGGCCGGCGGGCGACCTGTCGACTGGACGGTGTCGGCTACTTCACGCGGCGAGGCGCACAGGATGAGATCGGCGGCCTCAAGAACCTTGGCGAATGCGCGACTCCCGCGCCGGGCGTAGATGGCATCGAAGCCGAGGCTGCTAAGGCGGAGAATCAGCGACGAAGCAGATTCATCGTCGCCCATGACCGCAATGGCCATTGACGGTCTGATTGTGGCGTTTGACGGGGGCGCACCCTACTCGCTTCTTCATAGGGAAACAAGCAGTTGAGATGTCTTTTTCGGGTGCTGATCGGGAGCTGGTTTCAAGGTAATTCCGACTGCTCCACGACGTACCACAATGTCGTGGCCGTGGAGGCGATTGAGCGTTGCCAATCCGGTCTCGGCGACCCGCTCCGGCGTCGTATCGATCTCCCCGGCGATGACACCGAAGGCATCCCCACAGTTGGCTCCGTCGTCGATCAACTTGAGCAGGCGAATGGTGACGGCATTGGATGCCATGAAACGCACGCGATCTTCGCGGTTGCGCCAGCCGATGAGCCAGGTTGGCGTATCGGGCGGCTCCGTTGGCTGATAGTCGGAGGCGATTCGGCGAACCGGATAGGCGTAGCGTAGTGGCCACGCCAACGGCGATAGGGCCAGTGCGTCATCGGGGTGAACGGGTTCGTCGTCGAACCCGCAATCGGCGTCGGGGGCTAGGTCCAAGGCCATCTCCACCCATTCGTAGTGGCACAACTCCAGTGCGAACGGGGGTATCGGCGGGTGCCCGGCCGATGTGTCGGGCCGCTTCATCCGCTCGTCGAGGTACTGCATGAATTCCTCGCAAATATGGGTGAAGTACGGTGACTCGGCATGATGATCGCGGACGAAATCCCGTACCAGGTGGTGCCAGGCATCGTCATCGGTAATGTCTCGGAAAACGGGGAAGGTCTTGGCGATGAACGACTCGATGTTGTTGTAGAACAATTCGGCGTAGATTCGCATCCGCCGTTGCTCGATGCCGGCAGGCATCGGATTACGGTCCGGGTCCCGGATGTAGGCGGCAAAGCCAGACTGGATCTCCTGGAACGGCCGCAGTTTGGGACGCGTACCCACCTCGACGTCAGGCAACCGAAGCCTGGATGCGGTGGATGGTCGCGATTTCGTCCATCAAGCGATCGATGGGCGGAAAGTTGAAGTCGCGCTCTAGGAGCGTCGGACGGGGGCCGTAGAGGTCGTAGGCCTCGCGGAGCAGCGCCCAGACGGGATCGATCACCTTCGCGGCGTGGGTGTCGATGCGCAGGTCCTCGGCTTCCCGGTAGTGGCCGGCGACGTGGAAATACGCCGCGCGCTCCCCGGGAAGACCGCCGAGAAACCCCGAGGCGTCATAGCCGAAGTTGATGCTGTTGACGTATATGTTGTTGACGTCGAGCAGGAGCAGGCAATCGGCTTCGTCGACCACCGCGTTGATGAACTCAAGTTCCGTCATCCCCTGACCGGCCACCCGGGGTGCCGCGTAGTAGGACACGTTCTCGATCCCGATTTGGCGCTCCAGGACGTCTTGGACGCGCCGGATGCGGTCGGCGACGTAGTTGACTGCATCGTCGGTGAACGGAATGGGCATCAGGTCGTAGAGATGCCCGGTGTCGCTGCACGCCGATAGGTGTTCGGTATAGAAGCGTATCTGATGTTCGTCTAGGAACTTCTTGATCGCCGAGAGGAGATCCATGTCCAGGGGAGACGGTCCACCCAGCGAAAGCGACAGACCATGACAGACGAAGGCGAATCGTTCGGTGAAGTCACGGAAGCGGCGTCCAAAACGGCCGCCGACCTCGATCCAGTTCTCGGGAGCCACTTCCATGAAGTCGACATTGGAGGCGACGAGTTCGGCGTTCTCGTCGAGCGTCTTCATGTACCCACGGCGCAAGCCAAGGCCCGCGCCAACTAGGTTGGCGGGCATGTCGATGGTCCGCGTCGGTCGGACTACAGGCTGGGCACCCAGAACTCTAGGTGCGCCAGTGAGCAACTAGGGATGACCGGACCGGATGCCCGCTTGGATTTCGCGGGCATCCGGTGATGTCCGGTCCGGCGGCTGGTTACTCCTCCTCGGTTTCTTCCTCGGCCTCGCCCGAGTCGTCGCCCCCGTCTTCGGAGTCGTCGCCCTCACCTTCTTCGCCGCACTTGCCTTCGCCGCACTTGCCTTCGTCGTCGCCCTTCTCGTGCTTGTCTTCGCCGCAACCACCTTCCTTGTGGCTCGTTTCGAGAACTACAGCGTCCTCGAGCAGGCTTGACTCAAAGGGGTCGGCTTCGTCGGCGATGGCGTTGGCCGCAAGCGACGTAGCGAAAGCTGCGCCAACGGCAGCAGCGATCGGCTTCATCTTTCGGTTCAACATCTCTCTCTCCTTCATCCTCTTGTGGTTGGCCGGATTGGCCTGGAACATAAGACCACCGCCGACCCATTCGGTTCCCCCGAGTATACACATCATCGGTCACGGCGCTACCAACGGTGAGGACGGATCTGGAACTCGCTTTTAGGGTGTCCGAAGCAATGCCATCGCGGCATCGAAACGCCGTGCCAGGCGTTTATCGGAGATCTTCTCCCGGGTGCCGATTCGCTGGGCAAATGTCGCGATGCGAAACTCCTCGATGAGGAACCGAAGCTCCGTGACGGGTCCCGACAGGGGATCTTCGGCTTGTTCCTTGACCGCCGCCAAACGTCGTTCCCAGGCTGCAACCTGCTCGACACCGGCAAGGTCCCGCTCGACCCTGCCGTGCAGGTTCTCGATCCGGTGCACCATGCCGTCGAGGTATCGGGGCAGGTCCGCAAGGTGACCTCGTGGGGTGGTCCGGAGGAAATCCGGCCCGACCAGGTTTTCGAGCTGACGGGTCATGTCCTCGCGGCTCGTCGCAAATGCCGGCGATGCCAATCCATCGATTCGACGCACGACGGAGGCGCGCTCGGTCAGAATGCGCCGCGCATGGGTAAGGATCTCGAAGAAGGTCTCATGCAAGGCCGGCCGGCCGGCGTCGACTCGTGCGTCGAACCCGGTTTGCGTTTGCGGGGGTTCCGATCCGTCGAAGCAGGCAAACCAGAATGCGGCCGCCACGAGGTCGTCGGCGAAAGCGGCCGGGCTCCCCAAGGGCGCGAATTGCATCATCAACTGCCCGTCGTGCTCCGCCTCGCGGCGAAGCTCGCGCGCGGTTCGAGGTTCGGCAAGCAGTGCGAGCCGGGTGTAGCCGTCCCGATTTAGCGCGACACGGCCCTGCGGCGCCGACCGCACCAACAGATCGACGCTGTTGCCCCGGTCGACCAGCACCGGGTAGACCAAGCCGCGGGCGCTATCGCCCTTGAGCACAAGTGAGTCCGGCAGCCCGCGGCTTGGGAACTCGGTCAGGCCGCGAAGCTCGACGGATTCCCGCAGATCGGCGGTGAGGTTGCGTGCGACGTGTACCTGATGCCTCGTGCGCAATGTATCGACGTCGCGATCTTGATCCAAGACCTTGTGCCGGGCATCGCGCAGTTGGACGTTCATGCGCAAGTGCCCGGGCAAGTCGTGTATGCGCCAGGCATCTTGTGGAACCTCGATGCCGCGGCACTCCCGTACGGTGGTCGACAGAGCCTGGGCAAGACTCCCTTCGCGGTAGATGCCGGGTTCGCGAAGCCGTTCGTGAACGATGCGGGTGGTTTCGGCCAACGGCGCGAGCCGTCGGCGCAGGGACTTGGGCAGTGCCCTCCCCAGCGCGAGGCACTTCTCCTCGAAGAAGCCGGGTACCAGCCAATCCAGTGCGTTGCGGTCAACCTGCATCAGCTGAGGGGGCTTGATCCGGAGCGAGACGCCGTCGTCGGGCTCGCCCGGAGCGAACTTGTAGGCGATGGGGGATTCCGTAGCGCCCACCCGGAGGCGCGTGGGGAAGTCGCGTTCATCGAGGGACGTTGCCGCGTCGTCGACGAGGTCGGCTTCGGTCATGTGGAACCTGGCAAGCTCATCGGCGGGTGCCGACCGGACAAAGGCGTTGAAGGTTGAGATCGAGTGTACGTCGTCGGGTAGCCGGTCGAAGTAGAACCGGGCCCGCTTGGACTCGGATGCCATGAGACCGATGCGCCGTTGCTTGGCATACCGTTCGCCCTGTTCCTCGATCAACCGCTGGTTGCGGGCGACGAAAGGCGCTTCGACTCGCTCATCGTTGTGAGCTAGGGCACGACAAGCGAAGATCTCGCGGGCGGCCCGCTGATCGACCTCGGCAGCACGTTTCGGCCGCTGACCGACCAGCACCATTCCGTACAGGGTGACTTGTTCACGCACCATCGCTTCGCCCCGTTTCGAATCCCACCGAGGTTGTGAATAGCTGCGTTTGACCAAGTGCGATGCCGCGTGTTCGATCCAGGAAGGCGTTACCGCCGCCACGCACCGTGCGTAAGTGCGGCCGGTAACACTGATCTCTGCCGCGACGACCCATTTCGGGGGCGATTGGCCGAGGCTCGACCCCGGGAATAGGCTGAAGCGCAACCCCCTCGCTCCTTCGTATTCGCCTCGGCGGCGGTTGGCCCGACGCGTGGTAGTGCGGTCCCCTCGTCCCTCGGGTTCGGCCTTGCAGCCCACGAAGCCAAGCGATCCGGTGAGCAGCGCGCGGTGGACGGCGGCGCGCTTCGCCGGTTCGTTGTTCGCGCGCATGCCGAGGCCGCGGCACGCCAGCAGCAACTGTCGATGCAGCGAGTGCCATTCGCGGATTCGACTCGGGCTTAGGAATCGCTTCTGCAGCAGTCGGTGGAACGAGGCCCGGGTGTTGTCCTGGCGGGTCGCTTCGACCCATTCCCAGAGATTCACGTAGGCGAGGAAGTCGGAGGTCTTGTCCGCGAAGGCCGCGTGGGCCCTGTCCGCAGCGTCGCGCTTGTCCAAGGGACGAAGCCGCGGATCCTGCGAGGCTAATGCTGCGACGATCACCAGCACTTCGGCCAGGCATCTCCGCCCGTGGGCCTCGATGAGCATCCTCGCCAGCCGGGGATCGACGGGAAGTCTTGCCATCGTTCGGCCACGTTCCGTCAATCGGTCTTCCTCGAGGGCCCGGAGTTCGTGCAGCAGGCCGACCGCGTCTCGCACCGCGCGCGGGTTCGGCGGATCGATGAACGGGAAGGACTCGATGTCGCCAAGGCCGAACGCGCGCATGGCAAGCACGACCGCGGCCAGGTTGGTCCGGGTGAGCTCCGGGTCGGTATAGGCGGGACGGGACTCGAAGTCCGCTTCGCTGCACAGCCGGTAGCAGACGCCGGGGGCGATTCGTCCGCACCGTCCCGCACGCTGCCTGGCGCTTGCCTGCGAGATGAGCTCGATCGGCAGCTGCTGCAACTTGGCCCGGTAGCTGTAGCGGCTGATCCTGGCGAAACCGGGATCGATCACGAACCCGATGTTGGGAACCGTGATGCTGGTCTCGGCGACGTTGGTGGCCAACACGACGCGTTGCCGAGGCCCCGGCTCGAACACCCGCCGTTGCTCCCGCTCGGGCAGCCGCGCGTACAGGGGCATGATCTCGAAACGGTCGTCGAACTGCCGTCTCAGCAGGTGCGTCGTCTCGAAGATCTCGCGTTCGCCCGACTGGAATACGAGCACGTCCCGGGCTCGGCCGGCCGACGAGCGCTCGTCGATATCGTGCAGGCAGTCGATGATCCCCTGCTCGACGTCGTCCGTGGGGCGGTAGAGCGTCTCCACGGGGTAGCCGCGTCCGGAGACTTCAACGACGGGGGCGTCGCCGAAGTGCTTGGCGAAGGCATCCACGTCGATGGTGGCGCTGGTCACGATGACCTTGAGATCGTCGCGCCGGTCCAGAAGCCGGCGCAGGTACCCGAGGATGAAGTCGACATTGAGACTGCGTTCGTGGGCCTCGTCCACGATGACGCACTCGTAGCGCTTGAGGCGTCGGTCACGTTGGATGTCGTTCAGGAGCAGACCGTCCGTCATGACCTTGACGCGGGTCGCTGCGGAAAGGCGTTCGCTGAACCGCACGGCGTAGCCGACCTCGGCACCCAGTTCGACGCCGAGTTCGGTCGCTATACGCGCGGCAACCGTACGTGCAGCCAAGCGTCGTGGTTGCGTATGGGCGATCTGCCCTCGCCCACCCAGTCCCGCCGCCAGGCACGCCTTGGGAAGCTGCGTCGTCTTGCCCGATCCCGTCTCGCCCGCCACGATCAACACCGGGTGGCGGCGCAGGTGCTCGACGATGTCGCCAATCCGTGCCGTGATCGGCAACGCATCGGGAAAGTCGAGGGCCGTACGGCCCCCGATCGACGGTAGCGATGTCAATGGCAGTTGCGCCACCTAACGTCTCGACAAGCCAGCAACGCCCGAGAGCGTAAGCGACCCGGGCCGATACTTGTAGGACAGTTCACCCTTCTGCAAGGTCCTGTTTTGGGGTTTTGGGCAGGGAGTTCCTCGGTTTGTCTCCTCGGGCGTTTGGACGGATGTGCGTTCCGGTGGAGGCGACTGCGACGCCCGCGGGGTGCCTCGTCGTGATCGGCGGCGTTCTGGCACCGGCGAAGGACCAAGCAACAAGGGTCCGAGGGGTGCCTCGAACGCAACCACCGGCGAGGGCGAATCAAACGGCGATTCCCGGATCTCGTTGCCTTGCCCACGCCGCACCACCCGGAGCACACCTCTCCGAGCCATGGACTCCGCGTTAGCTGACCGTTAATGTCGCCTTTGCGGCAGCCATGTGTGCATACAGCGAAGGGGCGATGCCAAGTTGCGCCGTGCGACCCGATGCACCCGGTAATGCCACCGTGCCGAGTGGTCTGGAGTTCGCTGGTTCGAACAACCTTCCAGGAGGTGAGATGAGACTCTCAATTGCGGCCTTACCCTTCCTCTTCGTGACCGTTGCGGCGCATCCCGAACGCGATCCAACCGACGTGATCGCGACGGTCCTCGGGGAGGTGATTACAGTCGCGGACGCAACGGAGATCGGGATCGACAGCCTGATCAATGGTGCGCTCCTGACACAGTTCGCGAAAGACAACGGCATCGAGGCAACAGAGGAGGAGCTGACAGCCTTCACCGACTGGCTGGCGGCTAACGCCCGGGAATCGCTCACAGAGTTCGAGGCCCAGCGCGTCGAGCTGTTGGCGGCGCTCGAGGCAGCCGATGACGCCTCGCGGGCGAGGATCCAAGGCCGTCTTGACACCGTGGTGAGCCTCATCGAGGCCCGCTCGGAGCCTCCGCCAGACCCGGCACTCACTCGCCCCATAGCGAAGCGTTGGGTTGAGAACTGGAAGATTCAAAAGGCGCTCTTCGACAAGTACGGGGGCAGAGCGCACTACCAGCAGGCAGGCGTGCAACCCTTCGACGCGGTGATTGAGTTCCTCCAGGAGCAGGAAGCCAAGGGCGCGTTTACGATATTGGACGACAGCTACGAGGACGAGTTCTGGACCTATTGGCGCAGTGACGGACACGATTTCATTCCCGAGGAAAAGGCCGCGGAGTTGCTTGCAACGCCTATGTGGCTGAAGACGGGTGCGAACGACTAGGTAGCCCGCCGCTTGCACGCACCGTGCGCTGCGTTCCGATCAAGGTTGACCCCAGTGACTTGTGTGGCGCCCCATACCGATTACCGCGGCGGGTGCACCTGGTCGCCGCCTGAACGCTCGGCCGGCGGCCCCTTGTTCGGCGTCGATGGCGTCGCGGGTTATCGTTTCCGGCCCCGATGGCCGCCTCGGGGCGACCCCTGTACCATACGGTTCCCGGGATCCCGGCCACGTCGATACAGTCTGTCCGGATTCTATTTTGACTCCAACCCGCTAAAGGACGCTTTGAACATGATCCTCCACCGTAGTTTCAAAAGCCCGGGAAGACGCCTGTTTACCGGATCGACCATGGCAGCCCTTTCGGTGACATGGCTATTCGCGGCGCCGACAAGCCACGGCGCCGCCACCGACGTACCCCCGGCAATCGAGGAGGTCGTTGTGGTCGGCACCCGCGCGCAACCCCGTTCCGTGGAGGACTCGTCCGTGCCTGTCGATACCATCAGCAGCGAGGACTTCGAGAACCAGGGCGGCAGCGACATGACCAATCTGGTCCGGGCGCTGGTGCCGTCGTTCCACGTCAGCGACAACCCGTCCCGGGACCTGGCCGCCCTGCTGCGCCCGGTGAACCTGCGCGGGCTCGCACCGGATCACACCCTGGTGCTGATGAACAACAAGCGCCGGCACCGGGGTTCGGTCATCCAGTGGATTTCTAACGGTGCCTCGAACGGCGCCCAGGGGCCGGACATCTCGGCCATCCCCGCCATCGCCATCAAGCGCATGGAAGTGCTTCGCGACGGCGCGGCCGCCCAATACGGCTCCGACGCCATTGCGGGGGTATTGAATTTCGTACTCAAGGACGACGCACAGGGCATGGCGTTCGAGGCGAAGCACGGTGCCCATACCGCGTCCTCCGACGAGGACATGACAAGCATTGCCGGCAATATTGGCCTGCCGCTCGCCGACAGCGGTTTCGCCAACCTGAGTTTAGAGTACGCCGAATCCGCGCCGACGGACCGCAGCGTGCAGCACGGGGACGCCACCGCCCTGATCGGACTCGGCATCCCCAACGTGGGCGTCCCGGCCAAGCCGTGGGGCTCGCCCAAGGTCAGCGGGAGCATCAAGGCGGTGGCCAACATCGGCATCGACCTTGCCGACGACCACCAGCTCTACGCATTCGCCAACCATGCGAGCCGCGAGGTGGAGACAGCCTTCTTCTTCCGCAGTCCCATGAACCGCAACGGCGTCTACAAGACAAGCAGCAACATCTTCCTCGTGGGCGGCGATGGCTGTCAGTCGCGCTACGACGTGCCTTCCACCGCCGACAACCTGCTCGCCTTCCGCGACCGGGTAGCGGCCGATGGGGACTGCTTCTCGTTCGTCGAGCTGTATCCGGAAGGGTTCACGCCGGCCTTCGGCGCCGAAATGACGGACTACTCGTTCGTCGGCGGCATCAAGGGCGTCCTAGCCAACGGGTTGCTCTACGACGTCTCCGGCAGCTTCGGCGAGAACAACATGAACGGGTTCCTCGACAACTCGCTGAATCCGTCGCTCGGCCCCGGCTCGCAGCGAGATTTCGATATCGGCGAGTACACGCAGAACGAGACGAACTTCAACGTCGACCTGTCCTACCCGGTCGATGTGAACATGGCCTCCGACCTGAACATCGCCGGCGGTTTCGAGTGGCGGGTAGAAGAGTTCCAGATTTCCACGGGCGAGCGGGCGTCCTGGGTGATCGGACCCTACCAGCAGTACGGCTTCGGTACCGGCTCGAACGGCTTCGGCGGATTCAATCCGGCATCGTCGGGAACCTGGGACCGGGCCAACATCGCCGCCTACCTGGACCTGGAAGTGAACGCCACCGACAACCTGCGGATCGGCGGCGCCGTTCGCCGGGAGGATTTCGACGGCTTCGGCGGCACCACGAACTTCAAGTTGGCGACCCACCTGCGCGTCACGGATGCGTTGGCCCTGCGGGGCTCCTTCGGCACCGGTTTCCGGGCACCGACCCCCGGCCAGTCCAATGCACGCAACGTCTCGACCGTCGTCAACGCCGCCACCAACGCCTTCGAGGAGCGGGGCACCATCGGTTCCACCCATCCCGTGGCGATGGCCCTGGGCGGCCGGGAACTCCAGCCCGAAGAGAGCGGAAACCTCTCGCTCGGCGTGGTGCTTGCCCTGGACAACGGTCTCAGCCTCACGGCGGACTATTTCCGCATCACGGTGGACGACCGGATCGCGCTGTCGGGTCTGTTCAGCGTCACCGACGAGATCAAGGCGGCGCTGATCGCCGACGGCGTACCCGAGGCCAGCGAGTTCACCTCGGTGCGGTATTTCACGAACGACTTCGATACGCGAACTGAAGGCGTCGATGTCGTGCTGACCTACGGTTGGGAGTGGGATTTCGGCAGCACCGATCTTCTGTTCTCCTTCAACAACACGAAGACCGAGGTCCGCAATTTCCGCGAAGGGTCGACCATCGCCGACGGCGACACCATCGACAATCTCGAGCGCGGTGCACCGGCGACACGCTTCAACGCGACCGCGACCCACAACATCGATCAGTGGTACCTGATGCTGCGCTACAGCCATTTCGGCGAGTGGTACGACGACCACAGCGCCGCGGAGTTCGACGGTTACGGCCTCGCGGACCTGCTGGTGCAGTACAACTTCGCAAACGGTCTGGCGATCTCCGTGGGCGCCGAGAATTTCCTGGACGATTACCCGGACCTGGCCATCAACTACGGCAACGGCCGCAAGTACCCGCGCTACTCCCCGGCGGGGCACAACGGCGCGCTGGTCTACGCCAAGGTCAGCTACTCGATGTAGCGCGATGAGCCCGTAGCGCCAGCGTGGTGCGACTCATGCTGATCTACTGCGAACTCGTCTCGCGAACGACAATACGGCTTGTTGTCCGGAAAAGCCGCTCCGGTATACGCTGCTTTCGGGCTGGTCGTCCGGCTCGAACCGACAATGCGCTACTGAGGCCAACGAATGCGTGGGCTGCGGCGGTGGATTGCCGACCGGGCCTCTGCGGGCGTGGGCGCGCCCTCCGGACGCGATAGCCCCGCCCCTACTTCGAGAGGTGGCCCATGCCGCCCTCGAGTCCGCTGATCGTCAGCGGATACATCTGGTCGCCGACCAGATCGCGGGTCATGGCGACGGACGTGGAGTAGTCCCAGGTCTCCCGCGGCGTCGGGTTGATCCAGACGAGCTTGTCGTAGGACTCCATGAAGCGGTTCATCCACAACGCCCCCGGCTCGTCGTTCCAATGCTCGACGCTTCCCCCGGCGTGGGTGATCTCGTAGGGCGCCATCGTGGCATCACCCACGAACACGACCTTGTAGTCGCGGGCGTACTTGTTGAGGAGTTGCCAGGTCGGGATTCTCTCGTTCATCCGCCGGCGGTTGTCCTTCCACACCGACTCGTAGATGAAGTTGTGGAAGTAATAGCTCTCCAGGTGCTTGAACTCGGTCCGCGTCGCGGAGAACAGTTCCTCGCAGATCTTGACGTGGGCGTCCATCGAGCCGCCGATATCGAGCAGTAGCAGGACCTTGACGGTATTTCGACGCAGCGGGCGCAATTGGATGTCAAGCAGGCCGCCGTTGTCGGCGGTGGAGCGGACAGTCAAGTCCATGTCCAACTCCTCCTCTTCACCGGTCCGCGCGAACTTTCGTAGGCGCCGCAGCGCCATCTTGATGTTGCGGGTGCCGATCTCCACCGAGTCGTCGAGATTCTTGTACTGGCGCTGATCCCAGACCTTCTTGGCTTTCTTCTTCTTGCCTCGGCCCGGCCCACCCGGACCACCGCTGCCGGGTCGATCCGCATCGCCTTGCTGGCCATCCCGATCCTCGCCGTTTTCCGCTTCGGCCTTTTCGCGGGCCTTGCGGAACGCCTCGATGAGCTTCTCCAACCCGCCGAGGGATTTGATTCTCTCCAACTCCTCCGGCGTCAACGCCCGCTCGAACTCCCGGCGTAGCCACTCGTCCGGGATGAGCGACTCCAGAAGGCCGTGCAGATCCTCGAGACCCTTGAAGTAGGCACTGAAGGCACGATCGAACTTGTCGTAGTTCTTCTCGTCCTTGACCATGGCGGTACGGGACAGGAGGTAGAAGTCGTCGACGTTGCTGTACACAACGCGCTTATCCAAGGCCGCGATGAGATCCATGAGCTCGCGGATCGTGACGGGCACCTTGTAACGGCGCAGGGTCAGGAAGAAGTTAATCAGCACTTAAGTCCGCTCCCCGCCCGCGCTAGTCACGCTAGTCTTCACCACTGCCATGGAACATATCCCAACCCATTGAATCGCCGGCAACAAACCCGTAGGGGCGACCCTGTGGTCGCCCGCCGACCAGCCTGGTTGCCTCGGTAACGGGACGGGACATGCCCGTCCCCTACGGGCGCTCCCATGGCCCTCATCCGCGCTGATCGCGTCGGTTCATGAACGCCAGCCGTTCCAGGAGATGCACATCCTGCTCGTTCTTCACGAGGGCGCCGTAGAGCGGCGGGATCGCCTTGGTGGTGTCGCGGTTGGTCAGTATTTCGTCGGGGATGTCGTCGGCCATCAGGAGCTTCAGCCAGTCGATGAGTTCCGAGGTGGATGGTTTTTTCTTCAACCCCGGGACCTTGCGTACGTCGAAGAAGATCTCCATCGCCTCCTTGACGAGATGTTGTTGGATGCTCGGGAAGTGGACTTCGACGATTTGCTCCATCGTCTCGCGATCCGGGAAGTTGATGTAGTGGAAGAAGCAACGCCGCAGGAAGGCGTCGGGTAGTTCCTTTTCGTTGTTCGAGGTGATGACCACGATGGGACGCTGTTTCGCGACGATGGTTTCGTCGAGTTCGTAGACGTAGAAGTCCATACGATCGAGTTCTTGGAGAAGATCGTTGGGAAACTCGATGTCTGCCTTGTCGATCTCGTCGATCAGAAGAACGACCCGGTCTTCGGACTCGAACGCTTCCCAGAGTTTGCCCTTCTTGATGTAGTTGCGGATGTCCCCGACCCGGTCGTCGCCGAGTTGCGAGTCGCGCAGGCGCGACACGGCGTCGTATTCGTAGAGACCCTGCAAGGCCTTGGTCTGGGACTTGATATGCCAGGTGATGAGGCGCAGATCCAAGGTCTTGGCGATCTCCTCGGCGAGCAGGGTCTTGCCGGTGCCGGGCTCGCCCTTGACCAGGAGCGGTCGCTCAAGCTTCACCGCAGCATCCACGGCCATGGATAGCTCGTCGGTGGAGATGTAGGTATCGGTGCTATCGAAGATCATTCAGTGTTTTCCGTTCGTTACTCGCTACGCTCGCAGGGCAACCCTTCGCGGGACGGCACAAGCCCGTCCCCTACAGGCGCGGCACGGGACAAGCCCGTCCCTACGTCGGTGTTCCCTGGCGGGATGCTCGCAAGACAAAAGGGCTACTTTACCTTGTTTCTCGGTGGGCTGGAGGGCGCTTGATACTGTACGAAAGCACAGTTATCCTCGGCAACTACTGTATATGAGAACAGCACCCCGTGTTGGAGATTCCAGACACCAAGGGTTCGATCACCCGCGCATTGCCGAACCTGTGGCGAGCCAGTGAACTGCCCGGGCTCCGGTCCGCCGGCATCAAGTCTGACGGCATCGAAACCGGCTTTCCGGGACTCGACGACGTGTTGTTCGACCAGGGCTGGCCGCGGACGGGCCTGACCGAACTGCTCTTGGACGATCCCGGCATCGGGGAGTTGACCCTTCTCGCGTCCGCACTGGCTTCTCTTTCGGCGACCGAAGAGCGCCTGATTGCTTGGATCGCTCCGCCCTTCGTGCCCTTTGCGCCTGCGCTTGCTGCCGTCGGGATCGATGTTTCCAAGATGCTGCTGGTCTATCCGGACAATCACGCCGATGCGCTCTGGACGTTCGAACAGGTTCTGAAGACCGGGGCCTGCAGTGCCTTGCTCGGTTGGCTGGCCGAGCACGAGTTGAAGTTCGCCGAGATTCGACGTTTGCAGTTTGCCGCTCGCCAGGGAAGAACCTGGGCCGGCCTATTCCGACCCACGACCGCCGCCGGCAACGCCTCTCCTGCGGAACTTCGTCTGCGCTTGTGGCCCCGCCCCGGCGGGTTGCAATTGGATGTCATCAAGCGACGCGGTGGCTGGCCGTTGTCGGGCATCGAACTCGATTTCGACGCGGACATCGATACGCGTTCGTGCTTGGACACGCGCCATCCGGCCGATGAATCATGCTCTGGCTAGCGCTGTACTTCCCGATGCTTGGTCTTGAAGAACGCCTCGACACGCTTGACGGCGACACCACCGGGCCAGCGGTTCTCGTGGCGGACAACCGGGTCGTGCAAGTTAACGAACAGGCTCGGCGGGCAGAGATCGCTCTCGGCAGCACGCTGGCGACGGCGAACAGCATTGTGCCGGAACTCAACCACTTCAACCGCGACCCGTCGGCGGAAGAGGAACGCTTAGGTCGGCTCGCCGAGATGGCCTACCGCTACACGCCGAAGGTAAGCCCTGCCCCGCCGGACGCATTGCTCCTGGAAGTGCGCGGCAGCCTGCGCCTGTTCGGGGGGTTGAAGGCGTTGTCCGTCCAACTCGCCGATGAATGCCGGCGCTTGGGGCACGAACAAAGTCTAGCGGTCGCGACCACGCCCTTGGCCGCGCTGATGTTGGCGCGCTCAGGCATGGAAACCTTCGGGGACGAGCTTGACCCGTCCCGCGTCGGCGAAAAATCGGTTCGGACCGCTCTCCGTGGCGTGTCGCTCACTCACAGCGATCTTCCACCAAGGGATCTCGAACGCCTGGCGAACATGGGTATCACCCGGATCGATGAACTTCTCAGGCTGCCTCCGGGGGAACTCGGCAAACGGTTCGGACTCACGTTGATCGACTATCTCGCCCGCTTGACCGGGCGAAAGTCGGACCCACGCGCATTCATCGAACCCCATGAACGGTTTCAGTCGAGCGTCCATCTCCTGGAACCCGTACGCGGCAAAGACGCCCTGCTGTTTCCAATGCGGAAACTCGCCGCTGAACTTGCGCGTTGGCTCGCCCGACGGCATTTCGGCGCCAGGCTGTTGACTTGGACCGTGAAGCCGTTGACAGGGCCGGCGGTGGTGCTGACCGTCGAATTCGCGCAACCGCGCAGGGACGATCTGTCGTTCCTCAACTTGAGCAGGCTGAAACTCGACAGCGCGGACATGCCCGGGGAAGTCATGAGCGTCTCCCTGCGAGCCGACTTCGTCGCGCCGTTCACAACCGCCCTTGCCGACCTTTGGGGCATGACCGAACACAGCACCGCAACCCATGCCGAACTCGTGGATTTGCTCGCCGCCAAACTCGGCGCGGAGGCGGTTCGAGGCTTGTGCTCCGTGGACGACCACCGACCGGAACAGGCCTGGTCCACCGAACACCCGGTGAGCCAAGGTGCAGGCCGCACAGTTGGGAGCGATTTGGCGCTTGGGTATTCCCGTCCGATGTGGCTCCTCGACCTACCGAAACCGATCGACGCCAAGCTCTACGAAATGGTGTCAGGGCCGGAACGCATCGAAACCGGTTGGTGGGAGCGAGAATTCGCTGCGCGAAAT
The DNA here is from genome assembly GCA_021295895.1 of Pseudomonadales bacterium. Lineage (GTDB taxonomy): Bacteria > Pseudomonadota > Gammaproteobacteria > Pseudomonadales > Azotimanducaceae > VXYL01. Next base: position 44,113 of record JAGWBM010000002.1, on the reverse strand, counting down.
CCCCCGGAGAAACGGAACGGCTACGCGGTCGCCCGCGATTACTACGTCGCCTACTCCAAACATGGCGCGAAGTGCTGGCTGTACCGCGAACAGAACGAACGTTGGTTTCTTCATGGCTACTTCTCCTGACCAACCCGACGACCTCGTAGGGGACGGGCTTGTCCCGTCCCGTGTCAGCGGCACTCATCCCCCGTTTGCATATGCCGAACTGCACGCCGTCTCCAACTTCAGCTTCCTGCGCGGTGCGTCACATCCCGAGGAACTGGTCCGCACCGCGCATGCCCTCGGCTACCGGGCGATCGCCATCACCGACGAATGCTCGGTGGCCGGTGTGGTCAAGGCACACCTGGCCGCCCGCGATCTCGACATCAAGCTGATCGTTGGTGCCGAGTTCCACATCCCCCGTGATGCCGGTGACATTCATCTCGTTCTGCTAGCACCCGACCGGCATGCCTACGGCCAACTGTCGCAACTCGTGACCTTGGCTCGCCGCCGGGCACCGAAGGGCGACTACACGCTCGGCTTGGAAGATCTGCGCCAGGGTGTGGAGGGGTGCCTTGCGTTGTGGATTCCCGGTCAGGGATCTTTCGCCGACCAGCTGTCTATTGGTCATCAAGTCAAAGATCTACTGCCGAATCTTTGGATTTCACTCGAGCTTTTTCTCGAGCGCGATGACCTCGACAAGACCGCCCACGTGTTGACCCTGTCTTCGCGCTTAAGCCTCCCGGTCGTCGCCAGCAACGGCGCCTGTATGCATATTCCCGAACGTCAGCCTTTGCGCGACGTCCTAACGGCAATTCGTGTCGGGACGCCCGTCGACAAGTTGGGAACCCAGCTCGATCAGAATCGGGAACGACACCTGAGATCGCTTGACGGCTTACGCGCCATCTATCCGCCGGAGATGCTCGAAGAAACCGTGGCCCTCGCCGATCGCTGCACGTTCTCCCTGGACGAACTCCGCTACGAGTACCCACGCGAACTGGTGCCGGACGGAATCACGCCTGCCCAACACCTGCGCGCGCTTACCGAAACCGGTGCCGGGTCACGCTGGCCGGAAGGTGTCCCGGCGAATGTCATCTCGCTCATTGAAAAGGAACTCGAGCTCATCGGCGAACTCCGCTACGAGTTCTTTTTCCTAACGGTTCACGACATCGTCCGCTTCGCCAGGGAACGCGGGATCCTCTGCCAGGGACGCGGTTCCGCCGCCAACTCGGCGGTCTGCTATTGCCTCGGAATCACGGAAGTCGATCCGGCACGCATGCATCTCCTGTTCGAGCGCTTCGTCTCCAAGGAGCGCAACGAACCGCCGGACATCGACGTCGACTTCGAGCATGAACGCCGCGAGGAAGTCATCCAGTACATCTACGAACACTACGGCCGGCATCGGGCTGCGCTTGCCGCGACATTGATCACCTACCGGCCACGCAGCGCCATCCGGGATGTCGGCAAGGCGCTGGGCCTCGATCTCGACCTCGTCGATCTGCTGGCGAAGTCCATGGCCTGGTGGGACAACCGCTCGGAACTCGATCGGCGTCTCAAGGCCGCGGGTGTCGATCCGCAAAGCCGTGTTGCCCGGCAGTTCCTGTTTCTCGTCAACGAGATATTGGGGTTCCCACGTCATCTTTCGCAGCACGTCGGTGGATTCGTCATCTCCGCCGGGCCGCTTGCCGAACTGGTGCCCATCGAGAATGCCGCGATGGCTGACCGCACGGTCATCCAGTGGGACAAGGACGACCTCGAAGCCCTGAACCTCCTGAAGGTCGACGTGCTGGGCCTTGGCATGCTGACGGCCATTCGCAAGACGCTTGCGCTTCTCGGCGAACTCCATCGTCCCGAGGTGGATTTCGCGCCGACAAGCATCGACGAGATTCCCCCCGAAGATCCCGAAACCTACGCCATGCTCCAACGGGCCGACAGTCTCGGCGTCTTCCAGGTCGAGTCACGTGCCCAGATGTCCATGTTGCCGCGTTTGAAACCGGCGAGCTTCTACGATCTCGTGATCGAAGTCGCCATCGTCCGCCCGGGCCCGATCCAGGGCAACATGGTCCATCCCTATCTGCGCCGCCGCCAGGGCTTGGAACCGGTCGACTACGCCAACGATGCCGTGCGCCGTGTGCTGGAGCGAACGTTGGGCATCCCGATCTTCCAGGAACAGGTGATCGAACTCGCCATGGTGGCGGCAGGCTTCACGGCCGGTGAAGCGGATCAGTTGCGCCGCGCCATGGCCGCCTGGCGCCGTCGCGGCGGTCTCGAGCAGTTCGAAGAGAAACTCGTCACCGGCATGCTCGAGCGCGGCTTGGATCGCGGCTTCGCCGAACGGGTCTTCGAACAGATCAAGGGCTTCGGGGAGTACGGATTCCCGGAATCGCACGCCGCCAGCTTTGCGCTCCTGGTCTACGTCTCGGCGTGGCTGAAGCGTCATGAACCCACGGCGTTCTATTGTGGACTACTGAACAGTCTACCCATGGGTTTCTACTCGCCCTCACAAATCATTCACGACGCAACGGCGCACGGCATCGAAGTGCTGCCGGCGGATGTCCAGAAGAGTGGTTGGGACTACCGACTCGAGCCGCCGATGAAGGCAATCCCCAACCATCGCAATGCGCAGCCGGCCTTGCGTCTCGGGCTTCGCCAGGTCAAGGGCATGGGTGAAGAAGCGGCACGGCGCATCGAGGCCGCGCAACCGTTCCGAGACATCGACGACTTGACGAGACAAAGCAGTCTCGACGACGGCACGTTGACCATCCTGGCAAGGGCCGGTGCCTTGAAAAACCTCTCGGGACACCGCTATCAAGCGCATTGGGACGCGGCCGGTGTCGATCACCCCACCGCACTCTGGCAAGAAGCGCCGACGGCCTACTCCACGTCCGTTGCTCTTGCCGAGCCGAGCGAAGGCGATGACATGCTGGCCGACTACCGCTACCTCGGCCTCACCCTAGGCCGGCATCCCATGGCGCTGTTGCGCGACGAAACGGAATTCGACGGCTGCCGTCCGGCGAGTGAACTCGCGGCCTGTCGCCACGAGCAGTTCGTGCACGTGGCGGGTCTTGTCACCTGCCGCCAGCGACCTGGCAGCGCGTCCGGGGTGGTGTTCATGACCTTGGAAGACGAAACCGGTGTGAGCAACATCGTCGTCTGGAATTCAGTGCTCGAGCGCTTCCGTGCACCCCTGCTGCAAGGACGCCTCATCGCCGTCAAGGGGGTCGTGGAACGGGAAGGCATTGTCATCCACGTGGTCGCCGGTCATGTGCGGGACTTGACCCACAAGCTAGCCGAACTCACATCGGAGGATGGATCCACCGCCGGGTTCAAATCGAGGAATTTCCACTGACCTCGGCGGTTCGACGAGCCCCGTAGGGTCGCCCTTGTGGCGTCCCGTGCCGATCAAACCGATGCCACGGTCGCCCCTACGAGCGTCTCTTAGCGCCCATCAACCCCAGAACGCCCATCACCGCCAGATAGACCACGACCACTGCCAATGTCATCGCTCCCAGCGCGAGCAGCGGCGGGCCCGGGTCCAAGTCGCTTTCCAGGAACCCTCTGAAGATCACTACGGCGAAGGCGGGTGCCTCGTGCTCGCCGTCGAAGCGGAACGGGGTCAACCCCAACGCCAGGACCAAGCAGCCCGGCAAGTACCTCCACCGACCCCAGCTACGGGTCACCAGGCATAGCAGCCACGCAAGGCCCACTCCCGCCAGGACGGCGGCAAACCAAGCGATCACCGCCCCCGTCAAGGGGCGTCCACCCAGCGAACCACGTATTCCTCCAGCGACTCCTCGGGATGCACCGCGTGCTCCGGGACCACGTTCCCGTAGACACTGATCCCCGCATCGATGACGGTCTGCGGATCGCCGGAAACCAGCGGGTGCCACCAAGCCAGATCGCGTCCCCGGGCCAGGCGGCGGTAGGCGCAGGATTCAGGTAGCCAGTCGTACTGGTGTACCGTTTCGGCATCCAAGCGGACGCAATCCGGCACAAGTTGATGGCGTTGTCCGTATCGCGTGCAGCGGCAAGTATCGAGGTTGAACAGGCGGCACACCACCGACGTCGGAAATGCCTGCCCCGTGTCCTCGTCGGCCAGCTTGATCACGCAGCAGCGACCGCAGCCGTCGCATAGGGACTCCCACTCCTCCGGGGTCATCTCGTCCAGCGTCTTGCGTTCCCAAAACGGTTTCATTTCGTGCCGCGCAATCTCGTGGCCCTCGCGGTCGCTACGATTCGCCTGAGAGGATGTCGGTGAAGATGTCGCCAACGACCCGCCGGCGCCAACCTTCGCGATAGCGCCGTGGCAGTTCGTCGCTGGCCCGGAAATACCGGACGTCCGCCTCAAGTTCCCGCTTGCGGGCCAATAGCTCGGGTGCGATTCCGAGGCGATTCGACTCCCGACGGCCGGCATTCCGGAGCGCCTTGAGGACTTCGCCATCGCGCCGACCGAGCGGTCGGGTTGCCTTCGGCACGGGATCTCGATCCTCAAGCCCCTGGCGGTGAACCACGGCGAGGATCTTGCCGTACCGGTTCGCCGTGCGCCGGGGAAGCAGGCTCGCCACGTCCGCAGGCTCCAACCGAGGACACCGGGCCAACGCCACGAGGTGCTCGTCCCGGACGGTATATGCCCGGGGTATGTCGCGCCGGCGTGCTTCCCGCTCGCGCCAACGAACCAGCGTACGCAATACGGTGCGCTCTCGACAATCGAGCCGCCACACGCCTTTCATGGTTTCGAACCACGTGTCCGGCGTGGCAACGGGCGCATCGAGGATCTGCTGCATTTCCTCCAGGAACCATTCGAGTCGACCGGCTTCGGCCAATGCCTGACTCTGCCGCTGCCAAATCGGCTTGAGATACGCGACGTCCTCGCGCGCGTAGCTAACCTGTTCATGCGACAACGGACGTTGAAGCCAGTCCGACCGCGTCTCGTGCTTACCGAGCGTGAGACCCAGGTAATGCTCCACCAACTTCGCATAGCTGGGTGAGAACTCGGGCACGACGAAGGCGTGGGCGAGTTGCGTGTCGACAAGATTCACCGGCTGAACGTCGAGGTGGGTCGCCATGACCTCCAGGTCTTCCGAGCAACCGTGAATCACCTTGGTACGCGCCGGGTCCTGCAGCAGCGTCTTCAGCGAGTCGAACGTGGCCGGGCACTGGGCATCCACCAAGGCAACGCCGCCGTCTCCCGCAAGCTGGTAAAGGGCCGGGATGGGGTAGAAGGTACGGACGCGGATGAACTCCGTGTCAATGCCGACGACTTGGCCGAGCGATCCCACGCAGGCATCGAGGTCGGCGTCCGTGGTGATCAGAGGCGACGAGACCACGCGCTTGAAGACGCTCTGATTCAAGGCCTGGAACCGGCTGAACACCGGTCGCCGTTGCTGAGATCAAAAACCTGCACAGCCGGATGCCTCCCTAGTCGACGGTTCGTCGACCCTGCAGTGCGTGGGCGATGGTGCCTCCATCGATGTACTCAAGCTCGCCACCGAGGGGAACGCCGTGTGCGATACGGGTCACCGTGGCACCCGTGTTATGCAACGACTCCTTGATGAAATGGGCGGTGGCCTCCCCCTCCACCGTTGGATTGGTCGCGAGGATTACTTCGCGCACGCCCGCCTCGCGCACAAGGGCGGGCAGGCCGATGAGGCCGAGTTCGTCGGGACCGATGCCGTCGATCGGCGACAGACGGCCGTGCAGCACGTAGTAGCGCCCGCTAAAGCCGCCGGCTTGTTCAATGGCGACGATATCGGACGGGGACTCCACGATGCACAACACCCGCCCGTCGCGTCTCGGATTGGCGCAGATGGCGCACTGCTCGGACTCGGTGAGCGTTCGACAGGTGCGACAGCGTTGCACGTTCTCGGCGGCGTCGGTCAGGGCCGTCGCAAGCGCGACGGCACCGGGGCGGTTGTACTGCAACAAGTGCAGGGCCGTCCGTGTGGCGGTCTTCGGGCCGACGCCCGGAAGCGCTTGCAGGGACTCGATCAGGCGGTCGATCAGGGGGCTGATCCGCATGGGTGACCCTACCTGCCGACGGTCTCGACCGACGTCATCGCAGGATGTTCCCCGGCAGGTCGAAGCCGGGCGGCAAACCGAGGCCCTGGGCGAGGTCGCTCATCTTCTCCTTCTGCATGGCTTCTACGCGACGCACGGCATCGTTGAATGCCGCCGCGACCAAGTCCTCCTGTACTGCACGATCCTCCGCCGCCGCGAGGGGATCGATTTCGACCCGCAAGGCCTCGAAGCGTCCGTTCAGGGTCACCTTGACGAGGCCTGCGCCGCTTTCGCCGGTGACGGCGGTGTTCTTCAACGATTCCTGCACGTCGCCGAGCCGCGATTGCATCTCGCGGGCCTGCTTGAACATGTCGCCGATGTTCACTGGGGTGATTGCCCCGCCTCGCCGTCGACATCGGACAATCGGGCCGAGTCGAGCGTCCCACCGAACTCGCTGATCATCGCCTGCACGTTGGGATCCTCCAGCAGCGTGGCTTCCGCCTTCTCCCGGGCCTCCTTCGCGATACGGGACTCCCGGGCCATGGGAGTCTCGCGTTCGAGTTTGCCGATCGTGAAGTCGACGCGAAGTTCGCTCCCCGCGTAGCTTGACGCCAAGCACTCGATTTCCTGCCGTTGCTTGTCGTTGAGTAGAGACTCGTGAGATTGATCGAGTCGAATCACCCATCGTTCGGCGCTTCGATCCGTCAGGTTCGAGTTCTTGAGGATCATCGCCGTCACCCCCGCCGGCACCATCGCGGCGACGATCTCCCACCAGTTGTCGGTGGCCTCGTGAACCGGCTCTGCTCTCACCACGTCGTCTGCGCCCACGTCGACGACCGGCGCGGTTGCCCGGACGCTCTCCTCCGGCGGCTCGGGTTGGCGGGCGTCCGTGCCCGGGATGTGCTCATCGACGACGCTTTCAGAGCCGGTGATATCGTCGGGACCCGCAGCATCCCCAGCGGGTTCGAATGAAGCCAATCGCAGCAGGGTCATATCGAAGCCGATCTTGGGATCCGGGGCGAACTCGATGTCGCGACGTCCCATCAGGGCAATCTGGTAGTGGAGCTGAAGATCCTCCGCAGAGAACTTCCCCCGAAAACGGGCAAAGCCCGGCCCCGGTTCCGAGTTCAACTGCTCCGCGACCGCAAGATCGTGAAACGCCCGCTGCAACTCGTCCAGCACGCTGGGCAAATCCAGCGAACGGGACGCGAGTTCGTCCCCGGTGGCAAGCAGCCTTTCGCTGTCGCCCGCGGCGAGCGCGTCGAGCAGCGCACCAATCTCGTCCCGACCCGCGATCCCTAGCATGCCGTTCACGCTCTCGGTATGGATGGTGCCGCCTCCGTGCGACACGGCCTGATCGGTGATCGATAGCGCATCCCGCATGCTGCCGTTGGCCGCTTGGGCAATAACCGCGAGCGCGGTCGATTCCGCTGCGATGTCTTCGGCAGCCAGTATCTTCGCCAGTTGCGCCTCGATGACGTCGGGAAGCATGTTTTTCAGGTTGAATTGCAGGCACCGCGACAGGACGGTCACCGGAATCTTCTTCGCTTCCGTCGTGGCGAGCAGGAACTTCACGTGCTCCGGCGGCTCCTCAAGGGTCTTGAGGAGCGCATTGAAGCTGTGCCCGGTGAGCATGTGAACCTCATCGATGAGGTAGACCTTGAGACGTCCTTGTGCCGGCGCCAGATCGGCGTTGGCAAGAAGGTCCCGGGTGTCGTCCACGCCGGTTCGCGATGCGGCATCCACCTCCATCAGGTCCAGGAACCGACCCGTGGAAATCGAGGTGCAGGCTTCGCATTCGCCGCAGGGTGTCGAAGTGATCCCCGTCTCGCAGTTGAAGCAGGCGGCGAGTATCCGGGCCAGCGTCGTCTTGCCGACGCCCCGGGTACCGGTGAACAGGTAGGCATGGTGAAGGCGCTGGCTTTCCAAGGCGTTGGACAGGGTGCGTACGACATGCTCCTGGCCCACGACATCGGCGAACGTGCGCGGGCGATACTTCCGCGCCAACACCAGATAACTCATGATGTCGGCATGTTACCGCAAACCACCCGCAACCGGGCCTCGGGGACCGGTCCGGATACGGCGACGAGTTGTCGGTGGACCGCTTGTTGATCCTAGGCCACCGGGGTGCGGCAGGGCTTGCGCCGGAGAACACCCTCGCTGGATTCGCGTGCGCCGTCGAACACGGTGTCGACGGCGTTGAGTTGGATGTTCGCATGGCGGGCAAGGAAGTCGTGGTCATCCACGACGAGCGCGTGGACCGCACGACGGACGGGGCGGGCTTGGTGAGCGAACTCCCATTTGATGAGCTCCGGCAACTTGACGCGGGAGACGGCCAGCGAATCCCTACCCTCCGTGAAGTCCTCAAGGCCGTCCCCGAGCACATCATGGTGGACATCGAGCTCAAGGGTCCGGGCACCGCGAAGGCCGTTGCGGATCTCGTTGCAGGCCGATCGATCGAACAAAGCAGCGCGGAGATGCCGACGCTACTCGTTTCGTCATTCGATCACGACGAACTGCGCCGTTTCCACGAGATCCATCCCAGGGTGGCGTGCGCACCGTTGGTGGGACGCTGGTCGGACTGCCTGGAGTCGACTGCCGAGGCGATGGATGCCTGGTCCGTGAACCTATCCCAACGCGCGGCCACCGAAGCCCACGTCCGTGCCGTGCGACGCTGGGGCCGCCACTGCCTCGTCTATACGGTCAACGATCCCGCGAGGGCGCGGATGTTGACGGCGATGGGGGTGACCGGCGTATTTACCGACTACCCGGACCGGCTGGTCGAGGATCCCGCGTCGCCCTTTTCAAGCTCGGCAAGTTCCCGGTGCAGTTCGTAGTGTCCCGAGGTCACATGGGCTTCCATCCGACGCAGTTTCAACTCCATCTGGTCGAAGTCGGCACGCACGTCCCGCAGGCGCTGACGTGGAATCCAGGTGTACGCCGCCTCCGGCGAGTCGTCCTTTGGGTGATTGCGGGCGTGATTGCGGGCATGGCGCTTCCGATGCCCGGGCCTCCGAGGGCGCGGCGGCTTGAGTGACGGCCTCCATCGCTTCGGGCTGGGGTCCATGAGCAATGCCGCGACAAAATAGCCGACCAAGGTCACCGAGGTGAGAAAGACCAGTCCAGTCAGCGCGGTGAGGCGAACGACCCAGGTCTCCAAGCCGTAGTAGTTGGCAATGCCCGCGCAGACGCCAAGCAGCTTGCCGTGTTCCCGGTCCCGGGTCAGCCTAGGAGTGCGGGGTCGCCCGGACCACGGCCATGTGGCCCGTTGGCGCTCCGGGCGCGTCCTGGTCTTCGAGGATATCCGGTCGGCAACGTCCTCGATATAGTCGGCCGCCCGGTCGGTGGCGGACGCCGACAGATCCTTGGCGGCCTGCTCGATCCGAGCGACCGCCTCTTCGATCCTGGCGTCCGGGGAGTCGCGCCGTTCCCCCCGACGCCGTTCGCGCCGATCATCGCCGGGCCCGTTCATCGGCCGCTGCGCCGACGCCAGTCCGGCGTCTCGGCATCGAGGATCGACTCGAGCGTCTCAATGCGTTCCCGCATGTCATCGGCGGACGATGCCAGCCGATCTAGTTCGGCGCGCTCGTCCTCCGTGAGCATTCCCTGGCTACGCCCCTTGGACCGGTAGTGCATGATGATCCAGAGGGGCGCGACGAAGATCAGGAACAGAACCCCGGGCCAGATGAACAATTCAAAGGGATAATACATTGCCGGTCTCCTGCCTTACCGGCGCCTAGCCCTCGTCCTTCGCATCGCGCGCGATGCGTTCCTTGAGTTGCTTGAGTTCCTCGTCGACGGCCTCGCCCACCTCGAGTTGCTCGATCTCGTCGTTGAGTGTCCGCTTGCCGAGGTCGTAGGACTCGATCTGGCCCTCGAGGTCGTCCATCTTCCGCTCGTACTGCTCGAAACGGATCATCGCGTCGTCGATGTTGTGGTCGCTGAGTTGACGCCTTACGCCGAGCCGGACTTTCGCGGCCTGGCCACGCACGACGATGACGCTCTGCCGCGCCTTGGCATCCTTGATCTTGCTCTGCAAAGCGCCGATGTCGTCGTTGAGCTTCGCCAACGTGCCGTCGAGCACGTCGAGATCCGAGGCCACCGACTCGGCGACGTCGTCGGCCTTGGACTTCTCGACCAGGGCCGCTCTCGCCAAGTCGTCGCGATCCTTGGATATGGCAAGTGCAGCTTTGCGCTCCCATTCGGCGGCCTCCGAGCGCAGTTGCTCGTGTCGGCGCGTCAGTTCCTTCCTGTCCGCGATGGCCCGCGCCGAGGTCGAGCGGACTTCGACCAACGTTTCCTCCATCTCCCCGATGATGAGGCGCACCATCTTCTCGGGGTCTTCGGCCTTGTCGAGCAAGGCGTTGAGGTTGGAATTGACGATGTCCGTCATTCGCGAGAATACACTCATGTCAGCGATCTCCAATAGGCTCCAGTCGATGGGGTCTTGTCCCTGCTCTTTCCGTATCAGGATTCGTGCCAGTTAGCGAAGACGTCGCAAGCCCTTGAAATACTTATAATCTATCGCTTCCCGTCGGCGACGACCTAGGAGCGAGTGGCGGAAAAGACCAACTATTGGCACAATCGGACGAACCGCAGACCGGCACGACCGATGGTCAATCCGAAGGAACCCGACCGTCTTATCGGCGAGTCCCCCGCCTTCCTCGAAATACTGGAGGCAGTGTCCCAGGTTGCCCCACTCGACAAGCCCGTCCTCGTGGTCGGCGAACGCGGCACCGGGAAGGAGCTCATCGCGTCGCGTTTGCATTATCTGTCGAGCCGGTGGGACGGCGAGTTCCTGAAACTCAACTGCGCGGCGATAAGCGACACGCTGATCGAGAGCGAGTTGTTCGGCCACGAGGCCGGATCGTTCACCGGGGCGGCGCGTACCCACCAGGGGCGTTTCGAACGCGCCGACGGTGGGACGTTGTTCTTGGATGAACTCGCCAATACCTCGGGGCTCGTGCAGGAAAAGCTCCTTCGGGTCATCGAATACGGCGAGTTCGAACGCGTCGGCGGCAAGAAAACAATGCAGGTCGACGTGCGGCTCATCGCGGCGACCAACGAGGATCTCCCCAGGCTTGCGAACGAAGGGAACTTCCGTCTCGACCTACTTGATCGTCTCGCGTTCGACGTGATCACCCTGCCGCCATTGCGGGAACGAGCCGAGGACATCGCACTGCTTGCCGAGTATTTCGCGATCAACATGGCTTCCGAACTGGGACGGAACTACTTCCCCGGCTTCGCCGAGAGCGCCCAACAGGCCATGGAGGCCTACCGGTGGCCCGGGAACCTGAGGGAACTGAAGAACGTGGTCGAGCGTGCCGTGTATCGTACGGACCCCGAACAGTCCGTCTCGGAGATCGTCCTCGATCCGTTCGAATCGCCCTACCGACCGGGATCCGAGACCGAAGTGTCACGACCGGCAACCCAGTTGCCCGTCGACCTCAAGAAGACCGTCCGCGACCTCGAGGTCGATTTCGTCAACCGCGCCATGGCCACGGGCAAGTTCAACCAGCGGCGTGCCGCGGAATTGTTAGGACTGACCTACCACCAGTTCCGAGGCTACCTGAAGAAATACGACCACGAACGCCATGACGGCTCGGTACCGGACGGCGACCCTACCAGCGATAGCACGCCTTGAGGTACCAGGAACCGCCCTCGAAGTTCGCCGCCGTACGACGGGCGTACGGTAGTCCCACGCCAAGCCCCGCCGTCCTTGCTGCAGGCGGCGCGTTCTGGTGCCGCGACCAAGCCCAAATGTGCATGCAAGACCGCTCATTCTGTTGAGAAACCGTGTGATTGCGGTAACATGGCGACACTGGCTTGCGCCGCCAACAGCATAGGATAGCAAATGACGAAAACCGGACGCGCTTCGTTGACGGTGACTCGGCTCATCGCGGTAACTTTGGCAGGGGGGGTCGTTGCTGGATGCGTCTGCCCTACCCCGCCGCCCCCGCCTGAACCGGAGCCGGTGGAGGTTGCGCCACCGCCACCCCCGCCGCCGCCGCCGCCCCCGCCGCCGCCGCCCCCGCCGGAACCGCCAAGCATGGAGCTGGTCATCCATTTCGACTACGACATGTCGGACCTCCGGCCGGAGGACATGCCGGCACTGGAGCGGCACGCGAAGTTCCTCGTCGAAAACTCGGGTTGGCGGGTGCGAGTCGAGGGCCACGCCGATGACCGGGGTAGCGAACGCTACAACTTGGCGCTGGGTGAACGTCGAGCGAACGCGGTGCGGCAAATGTTCATGGACCGGGGCATTGTCGACTCCCGGATCGACATCGTCAGTTTCGGCGAAGAACGCCCGGCAGCCGAGGGCACGAGCGACGACGCGAGAGCCCAGAACCGACGCGCGGTGATCATCCACCTGTCCCGATAGGTCCGGCCGCGGTTTGCGATTCGACCTGCTCGTTCAAGGCGCTCCCCTCACAACGGGAGCGCCGGAACGGGCTTTAAAATTTGCCCGTGCGGCCATTGTGGCCGGGCATCGTATCGGGCGAATGTTCTTTTACGAGGACGGGGTCACCGTGGCCAACCGGTTCGCTGCCGACGAATCGGGCACGCGGGCGCAACTGGTCCAACTCGCGGCGCAGTCGCGGTTTGAACTCGCGGTGTGTGTTACCGCAGCCGGTCGTCGTGGAATACGCAGGGACGAGTCACTTGCCGAGGGCTTCGTGATCGTCGGCCTCGGCCAACTAATCGAAGCCATCGAAGAAAGCGATCGCCTGGTCTCGTTCTGAGCGGTGAAGCGCGTCCTTTACATTGTCCGCCGACCACCGGGGGTGCTTGCGGACGAATTCTTCGACGTGACGCTCGTGTCCGGGGTATTCGAGCAGCCCACATCCGTCCTGTTCGCCGACCGGGGCGTATATCAACTCTTGGGACTCGCCGCCCGAGAGTCCCCCATCAAGACGCTGTCTTCGTACGACATCAAGGATCTCTACGTAGCCGAGGAGAGCATGACTAGCCTGGGGCTCGATATCCAAGACATCCCCTCGGGCGTCCATACGGCGAGCCGCCGCGACGTCCGGGAACTCATCGCGCACCACGATGTCGTGTTGACGGATTGAACGGTGCCTGCCCTTCACCTACTGGCGAATCCGGAGGCAGCTCGGACCTGCCTCCTGGCAGCATCCGATGGCGATGCCGTGCTGCTCATCGGCGACGGAGTCTTCGCACGCCGTATCGCGGGGAGGTCGGGGATTCGATTCGGCGTTCTCAAGGACGACGCGGCGAGCCGTGGCCTGGAGCCTATGGCCGGGCTCGAAGTATTGACCTACGACGGCTTCGTCGAGTGGGTGGCCAATTTCGCGAAAACGGTGACCTGGCGGTAGCGTTCTTGAACAGTTTCCATCTTGCCGGGTCAACGAACGGGACGCCACAAGGGCGTCCCCTACGGTCTCGTCGGTGTGAGAGGCGGTGCATCGCCCCAGCGGCGCGCGCCTCGTTAGGAATCGGTTCGCGCGAACGAAGCGACACGTCCGATGATCGTCGTCACAGGCCCATCAAGGGCGGCGGCTCGAACCCGATCACCTAGATTCTCGATGGTACCCGGTACGATTCGTTCCCCGGGTAGCGTGGCGCGGGATATCACCACGGCCGGGGTCGTGGGGTCGGCACCAACCTGCACCAATCGATAACAGAGCTTTTCGAGGCCATTGAGCCCCATGTAGACAACCAACGTCTGATCGGGTTTGGCGAGTTCCGGCCAGTCGGGAGCCGTCCCGCGATGAACCTGCGCGGTGACGAATCGCACCGATTGGGCCCATTCGCGATGTGTCAGGGGTATGCCGGCAATGGCTGCGCACCCCAGACCGGCGGTGACCCCGGGAACGATTTCGAAGGGAACTCCGCGCTCGACGAGCGACTCGATCTCCTCGCCTCCCCGGCCGAAGACCAGGGGATCTCCTCCCTTCAGGCGAACAACTCGCAGGCCTTGTCCCGCGTCCGCGGCGAGCCGCTCGTTGATCGATGCCTGACGAGCCGCCGCGTTGCCCGGATCCCCGGAGCGCCTACCCACATCGACCCTGCGGGAGTCGCGTCGACACCGGTCGAGCACACCGGCCCCGACCAGCTTGTCGTGGTAGACCACGTCCGCCCGCTGTAACCGGTGCAAGGCCTTGAGCGTCATCAAGTCGGGATCGCCGGGCCCGGCACCGACAAGTGAGACGATCCCGGATTTCGCCGGTTTCGTCAGCCTCCGCGACAAATGCTCGTCGGCGCGATCGAGATGACCCTCGGCGATGAGATCCACCAACACCGAGTCCAAGGCGTCGTCCCAGAATTTCTGCCGGGCGCGCGGCTCCGGAAGCGCTTCCTTGACGCGGCCCCGGCGACTCCCGAGGTATGACGCCAATGGGCCCACGCTGTCGGGCAACAGGGCTTCGATCTGTTCACGTAGGCGCCGCGCCAGGGTGGGCGACGTGCCTTGGGTTGAGATTCCCACCGTGACGGGTCCGCGATTCACAATGGCGGGAAACTGCGCGGTGGAGTGTTCCGCATCGTCTACGCAGTTCACCAAGACCCGGTGTTCTTCGCACGCGCGTTGTACGGCCCGGTTGACAGCCGAATCGCCGGTGGCTGCGACGACGAGAAGTTGCCCGGAGACATCGTCGTTCCGAAACTCTCGCTCGTGGGTGGGAATCCCGACCGAGAGGCACCGGTCCCGGACCTCCCCCGACACGGACTTCGCCACGACCGTGATCCGCGCCTCGGTACCCAGCAGGGCGTCGATCTTGCGCCGCGCCACTTCCCCACCACCAACCACCAAGCATGGTTGATTGGCGAGCTTGAGCGCCAGCACAAGCGTGTTCACAGGTCGAGCCGCGTGCTGCCGCCCATGTAGTCGCGCAACGCATCCGGAACGTGGACCCCACCGGCACCGTCCTGGTAATTCTCCAAGAGCGCAATCAGCGTACGCCCGACCGCCAAACCCGAGCCATTCAGGGTGTGCACGTAGTCCGGTCGACCCGTTTCCGGATCCCGGTAGCGGGCGAGCATCCGCCGGGCCTGGAAGTCGAGGAAGTTGCTGCAGGAGGATATCTCGCGGTACCTGCCCTCGGCTGGCAGCCAGACCTCGAGGTCGATGGTCTTCGCGGCGGCGAAGCCGAGGTCGCCAGCGCACAACGCGACCGCTCGGTAGGGCAGCTCCAGCTTGCGCAGAATCGTCTCGGCATGCGTCGTTAGTTCGTCCAGCGCGCCCCAGGACTCCTCGGGATGGACGATTTGTACCAGCTCCACTTTCTCAAACTGGTGTTGTCGGAAGATCCCGTGGGTGTCCTTGCCGTAGTTGCCGGCCTCGCTACGGAAACAGGGCGTGTGCGCCACGAAACGCAGCGGGAGTTCCGCGGCGTCGAGGATGCTGTCCCGGACTAGATTCGTTACGGGTACCTCGGCCGTGGGGATCAGGAACTGATCGCGTTCACCCTCGATGGCGAACAGATCGTCCTCGAACTTGGGGAGTTGCCCCGTTCCCACCAGGGTGTGCCGGTCCACGACGTAGGGTACGTAGACCTCCTCGTAGCCGTGCTCCCGGACATGCGTATCGATCATGAATTGGGTGATGGCGCGATGCAGCCTGGCGAGAGGGCCTCGAAGCACCGAGAACCGCGAGCCCGCGATCTTGGCCGCCGCTTCGAGGTCGAGAGATGTCGCCGCTAGCGAGACATGATCCCGTGGCTCGAAGTTGAAGCCGGACGGTTCCAGCCAGCGTCGTAGCTCGACGTTGTCCGCCTCGTCCCGACCCGGGGGGACGCTGTCATCCGGCGTATTCGGGAGACCCTTGACGAACTCGTCCAGTTCATCGCGAACCGCGTCAAAATCCTTCGCGACATCGGCCAAGCGACCACCCATGTCGCCCACCGCCGCGACGAGTGGCGCGATATCCTCCCCCGCGGCCTTGGCTTCCCCAATCCGCTTCGATGCCTGTCGGCGCTGGCTGCGCAACTGTTCGACCTCGTCCTGCAGTTGCTTGCGACGCGCTTCGAGGGCTTGGAAACGCCCCACATCGAGGTCGATGCCCCTCTGCCGAAGGCGGTCGGCGATTGCCCGGATCTCCAGCCGGAGCCGGCGAGGATCGATCATGTCAGTCCTCCTGCGACCCGGTAGCCCACTGCGGCGGCGACGAGACAGCACCCCACGCTCGAGACCACGTATGAAATGGCGGAAACAAGCCGACCTTGTTCCCACAACAGCACGGCGTCGACCGAGAACGCCGAGAACGTCGTGAATGCGCCGAGCACGCCAGCCACAAAAAGTGGTCGTCCCACGGTCTCGAACCACGCGGCGCCGGCGAAGCTGCCGATCACCAACCCTATGGCCAGACAGCCAGCGGTATTGACGAACAGCGTTCCCCAGGGAAACTCGGCTCCCGAGGTCAGTGCCTGTACGCAGTAGCGCAAAACGGCACCGCAAGCGCCGCCGGTAGCAACCCACAGGATAGTCTTCATTCGGGCCCCTTGGTTTGCCCCGTGTCGAAGGACGCGCAGTCTAAGGCGTTAGTGTGTCGCGTCACAAATGAACTTATGTTAGAGAACGCTGGTTCTATTCAGAAAACTGAATCATATAGCTATATAAGGCAGCACATCCTCGTACTCTCACACGCTCTCCCGTCCCGGTGGTGCTTCGGACGGCTGGCGTGTTGCGTCCCCGGACGTTGGCCCAGCCCAAGCCGTCCTAAACCCCGTCGGTCTTCGCGGCTCTCGCCGTCAAGTCCGACAGGCTGCTAGGGTTCTGAATTTTCCCGCCCGCCTTGACGCGTCGGCGTCTCGGATGTCGAGCGTGTCCTCCGATCCCGATCCTTGAGGCCTGCAAGACGCTCCGCTATGCGTCCCTCGATGCCCCGGTCGGTGGGCTCGTAGAAGACCACGTCGGGCATCTCGTCCGGAAAGTAGCGTTCGCCGGCGGCGTAGGCGTCGTGCTCGTCATGGGCGTAGCGGTAATCCTTGCCATGGCCGAGCTTGTCCATCAGTGCCGTGCGTGCGTTGCGGAAACGCAGGGGTACGGGATGCGTAGGACTCTCGCGCACATAGGCCATGGCCGCATTGAAGGCCGCTTCGACGGCATTGCTCTTGGGCACGCTGGCCAGATACAGCACAGCTTGGGCAAGTGCCAATTCGCCTTCCGGCGAACCGAGTCGCCGGTACGCGTCCCAGGCATCCACCGACAACTGCAATCCGCGGGGGTCCGCATTGCCGATGTCTTCGCTGGCCATGCGTACGAGGCGGCGGGCCACGTAGAGTGGATCGCAACCCCCATCGAGCATTCGCGCCAGCCAATACAATGCCGCGTCAGGTGCACTGCCGCGCACTGCCTTGTGCAACGCCGAGATTTGATCGTAGAAGGCATCACCACCCTTGTCGAAGCGGCGGTAGCTCTGCCCGCTTGCTTCCAGGACATGGTCCGCTTGCACCGTTCCGGACCCGAGTTGAACCGCCACTTCCAAGGTGTTGAGGGCACGCCTCGCATCGCCGTCGGCAACCGCCTGCAGCTCGCGTACGGCATCCGGGTACAGTTCGACGTCGAGTTCCAGCGCCGCGGCTCGCCGCACGAGGGTTGCGATGTGGGCCTCGGTCAACGGTCTCAAGACGTATACCCGCGACCGCGACAACAGCGCTGCGTTGACCTCGAAAGAGGGATTCTCGGTGGTTGCGCCGATGAAGGTGACCGTTCCCCGCTCGACGTGCGGCAGGAAGGCGTCCTGTTGGGCCTTGTTGAAGCGGTGCACCTCGTCGATGAACAACACGGTTCGGCGGTCGGGAAACGACTGCGCCTCGGCGATCGCCTCCCGCACGTCGCGTATGCCGGCCAGCACGGCCGATAGGCTGCGCCAGACGGTTCCCGCAGCGTCCGAAAGCAGCCGAGCTAGCGTGGTCTTTCCCGTGCCCGGTGGACCCCATAGGATCATCGAGTGGACGACCCCTGCCTCCGCCAGTTCGCGCAGCGGCCGTCCCTGGTCAAGAAGGTGTTCCTGTCCCACGAAATCGGCCAGCGTGCGCGGACGCATGCGGTCCGCCAACGGTTGGCTGGCCGTACTTTCCCGGCTTAGCGCCCGGTCAAGCGGCAGGCTCGGCTGGGACGTCGTCTGGGATATTCCCGATGACATCGACCCCTGCCGGTACCTCGAATTCGAAGAGTCCCGATTCTAGCACCGGGTTCGCTTGACCGTGACGAAACACCATGCCCGTTTTCTGGTCCAGATCGTCCACGATGTCGAGTTGGGTCAACAGGCCCTCCGCCGAGAAGGTCAGCGTGATCGTACGGAACAGCGACCTCGATTGCGGGTCGCGGGGCGACAGCACGAAGCGCTTGACCGACTCCCCCGTCGGGGAATCGAGCCGGACCCGGAAGTTCTGCTCGAGCATCCCGGTGTCGGTGAGGAACATCGCCGGGGTTCCCTCGACGGTCTCCTCGAATGGCTGCACGGTGACCTGTTCAAGGTCGGGGTCATAAATCCAGACATGTTCGCCATCGGCGACGACCAGTTGCGGATACGGCTCGTCGACGCGCCAGCGGAGCCGTCCCGGACGCTCGAGATGCATGGTTCCCGTGGCGGTCTGCAGGACCTCGCCGAACTGGCTTGCGACGGTTTGCTCGAAGTCGGCCCGGTAACTCGACATCGCGTCCAGTAGCGCCGCGAGACGCTCGCCATCGGCGGCGGTCGGACTAGCAGCAACGACGAGGACCAGCGCGCCGGCCCAGTTCCTTGTTGGCGCGCCGATTGGTACCGCCGCCATGGATCAAATCACTCGGCTCTGCCCGGGGAGACCAGCACTTCGCGGCTACCGTTGCTGTTCATCGCGGATACGACGCCCGCCTCCTCCATCTGTTCGATCAGCCGCGCGGCCCGGTTGTAGCCGATGCGGAGCTTTCTCTGCACGGCCGAGATCGACGCGCGACCGGAGTCCTGCACGAAGGCCAAGGCCTCTTCGTAGAGCGGTTCGACGGAGTCCCCGCCGATATCCACCGTACCGGGTACGTCGAGGTCGACGCCGCCGAGTACGTCGGTGACGTACTCCGGTTGGCCGCGCTGCTTCCAATCGTTTGTGACGGCAACGACCTCCTCATCGGATACGAAGGCACCATGAACACGCGTGGGCATGCTGGTGCCGGGAGGAAGGAACAGCATATCCCCATAGCCAAGCAACTGCTCGGCGCCGCCTTGGTCGAGAACCGTACGGGAGTCCACCGAACTGGACACCTGGAACGATATGCGAGCCGGGATATTCGCCTTGATGAGGCCGGTGACCACATTCACGGAGGGGCGTTGGGTCGCGAGCACCAGGTGGATGCCCGCTGCCCTCGCCTTCTGCGCCAAGCGGGCGATCAGCTGTTCGACCTTCTTGCCGACGATCATCATCATGTCGGCGAACTCGTCGATGACAACCACGATGAATGGCAACCGGGTCAACGCGGGGGCCGGATCGCCAACCGCCTCGGGGTCATCGGGCCAAAGCGGATCGAGGACGGGCTTGCCGATGCTCCGACCCTCGTCGATGCGCCGGTTGTAGCCGGTGATGTTGCGTACACCGAGTGCCGCCATTAGCTGGTAGCGTCGCTCCATTTCGGCGATGCACCAATTGAGCGCTTGCGCCGCATCCTTCATATCCGTCACGACGGGTGTCAGCAGGTGCGGGATGCCGTCGTAGACCGACAGTTCCAGCATCTTCGGGTCGACGAGGATGAGCCGCAGTTGCTCCGGCGTCGCCTTGTAGAGCATCGACAGGAGCATCGCGTTGATGCCGACCGACTTGCCCGAACCGGTCGTACCCGCCACGAGCAAGTGCGGCATTCGACCGATGTCGGCCATCACCGGCGTCCCCGCGATGTCCTTTCCGAGCGCGAGCGTCAATGCGGTGTTGGCATCGCGGTATTCGGCGGAGTTCAGAATCTCCTTCAGACGTACCACTTCACGCTGTTCGTTGGGTATCTCGATGCCGACGTAGGACTTGCCCGGGATCACCTCGACGACCCGGACGCTGATCACCGCCAGCGAACGCGCGAGATCCTTGACGAGGCTGGTGATCTTGCTCACCTTGATGCCGGGTGCCGGTTCCAGTTCGAAACGCGTCACAACAGGCCCGGGTAATACAGACTTGACCTTGGCGTCAACGCCGAACTCGGCCAGATTTCGCTCGAGATCGCGTGCCATCCTGGTCAGGGAGTCCTTCGTGAAACCGCCGCTCACCGAGGGATCGTAGTCCTCGAGGAGGTCGAGGTCCGGAAGTTCTAACGCGGTCTTCATGTCGAACATGCGGGGCTGATACCCCGGTTCTTTGCGCTTGGTCGGGGTTTCGATGGTGGTTGCCGCACGTTTCGGCGTCGCTTTCCCCGCCGTCGCGATGCCCGGTTCCGTGCGACGTTTGGCGGCCTTCGTGCGTCGTTTGCGGGGATTCTTCACCACGGGTCGGGGCTCGTTCGCGTTGGCCGGCTTCAGCGATACGGCACCCCGTGCCATCCCACGTGCGAGGAAGGCGGCCCCGACCCGGACGCCACCGGCGACGGCGTATACGCCCCGGCCAACATGCTCGAGCACGTTCAGCCAGGAGTAGCTCAGCATGGCTTGGGTGCCCGTGGCGAATACCGCCAACGCGCACAGCGTGAGCCCCGGTACATTCAACAGCGGCAGACCCAGGCTCGCGATGCTGTCGCCCAGAGCGCCACCAGCGCTGGCGGGCATGGCCTCGCCCACCCGGATGTGCAACCGCATCAACAAGCAAGTGGCGATCAGCACCGCGACGAAACCGCCGCCTCGAACCGGTGCTTCGGCCCAGGACCACGGAACGCGACGGTGGTGGCGGAACAGGGGCACCGTCGCCACCACTAGACACACCGGCAGGAGGTAGGCGCCAAAGCCGAACGCGTACAACACGATGTCCGCTGTCCAGGCGCCGCTCTTGCCAACCAGGTTCTTCACGGCGAGATCCGAACCGGCGACGGTCCAGGCCGGGTCGCTCGGGGAATGGGAACCGAGTGCGAGGAACACGTAGACGGCCAGCGCCAAAGCGGTCACGAGGCCGATTTCGCGGAACGGTAGGACGTTCGCTGGCGCAGGCATCAGTCTGGGGAAATCCGTTTCACCCAAAAACGCCGCGATAATAGCCCGTCCCTTCAACGGGTACAACGCTCGTACCGACCCGGAATTGGGACCCGACGTGCCCCTTGGCTCGCGGCTTACGGTGCGTATCATTGGCGCGTTTGTGAGGTCGCGAGCCAATCCGGCGATGAAGAAAGACAAGCAGAAGGTGATCGACGAGGTCTGGGACGACGCCCGGGTCAGGAGTTTCCTGGGCAAGACCGTGCCGAGCCAGTCGGGGACGCCATTCCCCGGTGATCCGGATTTCTACGTGCTGCGCCATGCCTATCAAAGCATGCGAGCGGAGGACTTCGGTCGTTTCCTGGATTTCTACACCGCGGACGGGCGCGACGTCCGTGCCCGCGACAACAAGGGTCGCACATTGGCGGAGGTCATCGTCGGCCACGCGAACTCGGGCCGGTTCGTCGAGTTACTCAATGCCCATTGACGACACCCATCGCCACCGACTCATCGTGCTCGGCTCGGGCCCGGCGGGCTATACCGCGGCACTCTATGCATCGCGGGCCAACCTGAATCCCGTATTGATCACGGGTGTCGAGGTCGGTGGTCAGCTCACGACCACCACGGACGTCGACAATTGGCCCGGTGACCACGATGGGTTGCAGGGGCCGGAACTGATGTTGCGGATGTCCGAACACGTCGAGAAGTTCGGCACCACGATCGTCAACGACCATATCAATCAGGTCGACTTCGGCGGTCGTCCCCTGACGCTTCGCGGCGATGCCGCCGTGTACGGCTGCGACGCACTGATCATCGCCACCGGTGCCTCTGCCAAGTATCTCGGGCTACCGTCCGAGGAAGCGTACAAGGGCCGGGGTGTCAGCGCTTGCGCCACTTGCGACGGCTTCTTCTTCCGCGGTCGTGAGGTCGCCGTCATCGGGGGTGGCAACACCGCGGTCGAGGAGGCGCTCTACCTCTCGAACATCGCCAGCCGGGTGCACTTGGTGCATCGCCGGGATGCGCTACGCGCCGACAAGATTCTTCAGGACCGGCTCTTCGAGCGTGCCGAGCAGGGTTCGGTGAACATCATCTGGAACCACACCTTGACCGAAGTAGTGGGCGACCAACAGGGGGTAACCGGGGCGGTATTCGGATCCGTCAACGGGGGCGCAAGCCGCGAATTGCCCCTCGATGGCGTGTTCATTGCGATCGGCCACGTACCGAATACGGGCGTCTTCGAGGGCCATCTCGCAATGAACGAAGGCTACATCCGGATCGAAAGCGGAACCGAAGGAAACGCGACCGCTACCAGCGTACCCGGGGTTTTCGCGGCAGGCGACGTCGCCGACCATGTGTATCGGCAGGCCGTCACCTCAGCCGGGTTCGGGTGCATGGCGGCACTCGATGCCGAAAAGTACCTTGACGCCCTCGAATCCTAACGGCCTAGCGCAGCTCTCGGCATGTCATTTCCGAAGCGGCACACGAGTTCGCACCGCTCCCGGCATCGGTGGTGAGCGCGTTTTCGCAATCCGCCTTCCCGGACCCGAACCGGGCCTCGCGCGAAGGCTTGGTCGCCTACGGTACCGAACTCACGCCGCCACTACTGATCGACGCGTATTCCCACGGGATATTCCCGTGGTTCGACGACGATGCCGAACCCGTATTGTGGTGGTCGCCCGATCCCCGGGCGGTCATGGCGCCTGCCGACATGCACGTCTCCAAGAGCCTCGCGAAACGAATCCGCTCGGGAACGTTCCGGGTGACCGCCGATGCGGCGTTTCGCGAGGTGGCCGCTGCCTGCGCCGAACCGCGCGCCGATAGTGGCGGCACGTGGATCACGCGGCGGATGCGGGCCGCGTATCAGCAACTCCACGAACTCGGTCTCGCACACTCCGTGGAGACATGGTGGGGCGACGATCTCGTGGGGGGACTATACGGTGTCTCGCTGGGCCGCATGTTCTTCGGCGAGTCGATGTTCAGTCGGGTCGCCGACGCCTCCAAGGTGGCCCTCGCGCACTTGGCGGGTCAGTTGGCCGCTTGGGATTTCACCCTGATCGACTGCCAGATCCCGACCGAGCACCTCGCATCCCTCGGCGCCCGGGAAATGCCTCGGCGCACCTTCCTGGAACTGGTGGCGGCCAATCAGCGCTATCCGGATCGGCAGGGCCGTTGGTCCTTCGACGATAGCGCTACATTATCCGGTGGTAGCGATTAGTGGCCCCAAATGGTTAAATTCCGCCGGTTTGGAACGCTTGGACAGGTCGACTGATCAGGACGAATGGCAAAAGAAGAACAGATCGAAATGGAAGGGGTCGTCGTCGACACCCTACCCAACACCATGTTCCGCGTGGAACTGGACAACGGTCACAAGGTCACTGCTCACATCTCGGGAAAGATGCGAAAGAACTACATCCGCATTCTGACCGGAGACCGCGTCAAAGTGGAACTGACGCCGTATGATCTGACCAAGGGGCGAATAACCTTCCGCGAACGCTAGCGCGTCTCGCGAGTACGCGAGCCGTTCAAGAGCGGTCCGATGCGTGGTTCCACTTGCAACCTGAGTGTAAGCAT
>JAGWBM010000002.1:0-20158 GCA_021295895.1 Pseudomonadales bacterium | reverse complement strand
CGCTGTGCGCGGCCGGCCCGCTCCGGTCCGTTACGCTTTCGCGGTGCGGGGTTCGACGTCCAAGTTGAGGTCGCCATTCTCCTCGGTGATATGGACCACACCGCCCCCGTCCGCCAGGTCGCCGAATAGGATGTCCTCCGCCAGTCGGCGTTTGATCTTCTCCTGGATCAGCCGCTGCATCGGCCGTGCCCCCATCTTTTCGTCGTAGCCCTCACGCGCCAGCCAGTCGCGCGCGGAATCGTCGACCGCCAATTCGACCTTCTTGTCGTCGAGTTGGCCCTGCAGTTCCGTGAGGAACTTGTCGACGACCGTCTTGATGACGTCCATCGGGAGCGCGTTGAACTGCATGACGGCGTCGAGCCTGTTCCGGAATTCCGGGGTGAACATCTTCTTCAGGACTTCCAGCGCGTCCGAGGAATGGTCCTGTTCGCTGAAACCGATGGACGCCCTCGATGCTTCCTGGGCTCCGGCGTTCGTGGTCATGATCAAGACGACGTTTCGGAAGTCGGCCTTACGCCCGTTGTTGTCGGTCAAGGTGCCGTGATCCATGATCTGCAGCAGTAGGTTGAAGACCTCGGGATGGGCTTTTTCGACTTCGTCTAGGAGCACGACGCTGTGTGGATGCTTCACGACGGCCTCGGTCAGCAAACCGCCCTGGTCGAATCCGACGTAGCCCGGGGGCGCCCCGATCAGTCGTGACACCGTGTGCCGTTCCATGTATTCCGACATGTCGAAACGCAACAGTTCCACACCCATGATCTTCGCAAGCTGCCGACACACCTCGGTCTTGCCGACGCCGGTGGGCCCCGCGAACAGGAACGAGCCGATGGGTTTGCCCTCCGTCTTGAGTCCCGCCCGGGAGAGCTTGATCGCCGCGGCCAGCGCTTCGATGGGCTCATCCTGCCCAAAAACGACCCGCTTCAGCCTGGCGTCGAGGTCGCGTAGGGCTTCCTTGTCGGAAGTCGAAACCCGGTTTGAGGGGATCCTCGCGATCTTCGCCACAACCTGTTCGATGTCCAAGGCGCCAACGGTCTTCTTGCGGCGACTCGGGGTCAGCAGCTGCTGGGCTGCGCCGGCCTCGTCGATCACGTCGATGGCCTTGTCGGGCATGAAGCGGTCGGTGATGTAACGTTCGGAGAGTTCCGCGGCGACCCGGAGCGCACGATCGGTATAGCGAAGCCGGTAATGGCTCTCGAAACGCGACTTCAAGCCCCTGAGAATCAGGTAGGTGTCATTGACGTTCGGTTCAATGATGTCGATCTTCTGGAAGCGTCGGGAGAGGGCTCGGTCCTTCTCGAAAATCCCCCGGTACTCGTGATAGGTCGTGGAGCCCATGCACCGGATGTCTCCGGATGCGAGCAGGGGCTTCAATAGGTTCGAGGCGTCCATAACGCCACCGGATGCGGCCCCGGCACCGATGATCGTATGGATCTCGTCGATGAACAGGATCGCCCCCTCCTCTTTCTTGAGTTCCGCCAGGAGAACCTTGAAGCGCTTCTCGAAGTCGCCCCGATACTTGGTCCCGGCGAGCAGCGCGCCGAGGTCCAGCGCGAGCACGCGGCTCTCGGCAACCACCTCGGGAACCTCGTTGTCGACGATTCGCTTGGCCAATCCTTCGGCAATCGCCGTCTTGCCCACGCCGGATTCGCCCACAAGGAGCGGGTTGTTCTTGCGCCGTCGACAGAGGATCTGGATGACCCGTTCGACCTCGGCGTCCCGTCCGACAAGCGGATCGATCTTGCCCAATCGGGCGAGTTCGTTGAGGTCGCTGGCAAAGTTGTTGAGTGCCGGCTGGGCATCGCCCTCGCCGTCCTCCTCCTGGGAATCCGAGTCCACGCCGGCACCTTCGGCCGCCTTCTTCGATATCCCGTGGGCAACGTAGTTGAGGACATCCAATCTGGCGATCGATTGCTCCTTCAAGCAGTAGACCGCGTGGCTCTCCTGTTCGCCGAAAATCGCGATTAGCATGTCGGCGCCGTTGACCGGCTGGTTGCCGCGGGAATTGACTAGGAAAATCGCGCGCTGTACCACCCGGTCGAAACCCGCGGTCCGCCGGGGCGACTCCGCCTTGCGCCCCGCTGCGTGCGCGGCAGGAACCAGCGGGGTATTGGCGTCGATGAAGTTCTCGAGGTTCTTGCGGAGCACATCCAGGTCTGCACCCACGTTCGTCAGCACGTCCACCGCCACCTTGTCGTCCAGCAGCGCGAGCAGCAGGTGTTCGGGAGTCAAAAACTCATGGCGCTTGTGATAGGCCTCCTGCACGACCTTGTTGATGGCCAGTTCGAGTTCCTCGGTTAGCGTCACAGATCAGTCCTCAGTTGAGCCATCGGGGCTAGTCTTCATCAGTTTGTTCGACAGCGGACTTCAAGGGATAGTTGTTCTCTTGGGCGTAGTGGTTGACCTGCTCTGACTTCGTCTCGGCAATGTCGCGCGGGTAGATGGCGATGACCGCACTACCCGTGGTATGCACCAGCAGCATGAGCCGCTCGGCCTTGTCGAAGTCCATGTAAAAGAACTTCATTAGAACATGGACAACGAATTCCTGGGGAGTGTAGTCGTCGTTCAGCAGTATCACCTTGTACATCGGCGGAGGCTTAACCTGCGGGTCCGCGGGGCGCTCCTTGACGACGATTGATCCGTCCGTGTCGTCATCGGCTTCACCGGAAGCCCGTGGCCTTGCACGGGGAAGCACCACCGACGACAACCCGTATTGATTTGCGTTCGCTTGGCGCATGACGTGGCTCGTATCTCGAACGTCTTGGTGCGACCGGAGTCTCGACTGCAACGAGGCAATCATAGCGCAGTTGACCCCGACCGTCAGAAAGGGGAATGAGCCGCCAGGGTGGAACTACGTACGTCGGTGTTCGCTGGCCGGGGTTGGATTTTTTCAAACTGACACCCTATCGATACCTTGACAGACCCCCAGCGGAAGGTGGAAATTGCCAAATTGGGCCAAGGGAACGCTCGAACCCGGGACGATTTGTCTGGTTCAGGAGCAACCCAGTCTCCGCGGGAGGGTACGCCGGAATGACGACTGGCAAGGTCAAGTGGTTCAACAACGCCAAGGGATACGGATTCGTACTTGCCGAGTGCGCCGACGAAGACCTCTTCGTGCACTACTCGTCCATTCAGATGACCGGCTACCGAACGCTCCGGGCTGGACAGGATGTCGCCTTCGACATCGAGCAGGGGCCGAAAGGCCTGCATGCAGTCAATGTGCGTCCCACAGATGCCCAGGACGAAATGCCCTCCCCCGACGAAATGCAAGCCCCCGTCGACGGGGCCAACACGGAGGATGGTGCCGCGGCGTCCTAGCAGGGGCGACCCTCGTGGTTGCCCGCACGGTGGCGCGGCGACTCGCCCACACGGCACGGGACAAGCCACACGGGCCGGGACAAGCCCGTCCCCTACATGTGGGAGATGATGGCGTCGCCGAATGCCGAGCAACTGACGAGCGTCGCGCCGGCCATCAGGCGTTCGAAGTCGTAGGTCACGGTCTTTTCGCCGATTGCCCCTTCCATGCCCCGGACTATCCGGTCGGCGGCATCCCGCCAACCAAGGTGGCGCAACATCATTTCAGCGGAGAGGATCAGCGAGCCGGGGTTGACCTTGTCCTGGCCAGTGTACTTCGGTGCGGTCCCGTGGGTGGCTTCGAAGAGCGCAACGGGATCGCCGATGTTGGCGCCGGGCGCGATGCCGATGCCGCCCACCTGCGCGGCGAGCGCATCCGAGAGGTAGTCGCCGTTTAGGTTCATCGTCGCGATCACATCGTACTCGTCAGGCCGCGTCAGGATCTGCTGCAACATCGCGTCGGCGATCATGTCCTTGATCACGATCGTCTTGCCCGTATTCGGATTGACGAGTTCGTGCCATGGGCCGCCGTCCAGGGGTGTCGCGCCGAATTCCTCCGCCGCCAACTCGTAGCCCCAGTCCTTGAAGGCTCCTTCCGTGAACTTCATGATGTTGCCCTTGTGCACGAAGGTCACCGAGTCCCGATCTTCCGTGATCGCGTACTCGAGCGCCTTGCGCACCAACCGGTGCGTGCCTTCCCGGGAAACGGGCTTGATGCCGATCCCGCAATTGACGGGAAAGCGAATCTTGTCGACGCCCATCTCGACCCGGAGGAAAGCAATCACCCGGTCGGCATCCACGGTGCCAGCTTCCCACTCGACACCCGCGTAGATGTCCTCGGTGTTCTCCCTGAAGATGACCATGTCGGTCTTCTCCGGTGCCGACACGGGACTCGGGACTCCCTGGAGCCAACGAACGGGCCGCTGGCAGACGTAGAGGTCGAGTAGCTGACGCAGTGCCACGTTGAGGGAACGAATACCGCCGCCCACCGGTGTCGTCATCGGTCCCTTTATGCCGATGTTGAATTCACGTAGCGCTTTCAGGGTCTCGTCGGGGAGCCAATCGTCGGCACCGTAGACCCTCAGCGACTTTTCTCCGGCATAGATTTCCATCCACGCGATGGCCCGCGAGCCGTCATACGCCCCGTCGACGGCCGCATCGACGACCTTGCGCATGACCGGCGTAATGTCGATGCCGATGCCGTCGCCTTCGATGAACGGGATGATCGGTTGATCGGGTACGTTGAGGCTTCCGTCCTCCGAGACCGTGATCCTCTCGCCTGCCTCTGGCACCTCGACGTGTACGTAACCCATGCGCAACCCTTTGCCGTCAGGAAAAGCGCGGCATTGTACATCAGCGAGGCGTCGTCCTCGTTGGCTAGCCGTCGTCCGGCGCCCAGCCGTTCCTGCGTTCTCGGTCGCCGGCCGTTGCGCCAATCCAGGCGTCGCCGCCCGGTCGGTGTTCCTTCTTCCAGAACACGGCATCAGTCTTCAAATAGTCCATGACGAACTCGCACGCGGCGAAGGCATCCGGTCGATGCGCAGCGGCCACCAACACCAGTACGATCTGCTCCCGTGGCGCCAATTCGCCGACACGGTGAATCACCACCGTGTCGATCAACTCCCAACGGGCGGAAGCCTTCGCCAGGATCTTCTCGATGCTTGCCTCGGTCATTCCGGGATAGTGCTCGAGATAAAGCCCGCTCACCCGGTCCACCCCCGCATGGTCACGCACGATGCCCGCAAAGGCGACGACCGCCCCCGCCCGGCCGGCGAGACGCGCCCGCAACGCTGTCCACTCCGCGGAGACGTCGAAGTCGGCCGTTTCGATCCGAATATCGGTGTGCACGGGGCTAACCCCCCGTCACGGGCGGCAGGAAGGCGACTTCGTCGCCGGTGCGGAGTCCGACGTCACCCCGCACGATGGTCTGGTTGACACACACCCGCACGCCCTGCCCCGACAAGGCGCGAAGCCCGTCGGCACAGAGCAGCCCGGCGAGCCTCGCGCGCACTCCCGAGATGCTCGCGTCGTCGACCTCCAGATTCACGTCACCGCGGCCAGCGGCTTCGCGCAGCGACCCGAAGAACCTGACCGTAACGACCGTGCAGGTCGCCGAACTCACGTCGTGCGGTGCCAGGTTCCCGACTTGCCGCCGGACTTGGCCTCCAAGCCGATGTTCTCGATCGTCATGCCGCGGTCGTTGGATTTCAGCATGTCGTAGACAGTCAGCGCCGCAATGCTGACCGCGGTCAAGGCCTCCATCTCCACCCCGGTCTGTCCCGTCACCCGGCAGAAACTCGTGACCGCGAGGGTCGATGAGTCTTCCGGGGCGAACTCCACCGCCACCTTGGCGAGCGGCAGCGGGTGGCACAGCGGGATCAGGTCACTCGTTCGCTTGGCCGCCTGGATACCCGCCACCCGGGCCACGGCAAGTACATCGCCCTTCGCCGCACGGCCCGCGATAATCGAGGAAAGGCTCTCCGGCGACATGCGGATTCGGGCCAGGGCCCGGGCCTCCCTCGCCGTCGATGCCTTTCCGGAGACATCCACCATGGACGCCTCGCCACGCTTGTTCAGATGAGTCAGATCGGCCATGGTATTGAGGATAGCACGGTATAATTCGCCGTCTTTTACCGAGGCGACCGGTGGCAGGTTCGGTGGTGGTGGGCATGTCCGGCGGCGTGGACTCCGCCGTTGCCGCCCACATCCTGAAGGATGAGGGCTACGACGTTACCGGACTCTTCATGAAGAACTGGGAAGAGGACGACGCCTCGGAGTACTGCACGGCGCTCGCCGACTTCGGTGACGCCGCAGCGGTCTGCGACAAACTCGGCATCGAACTGTTGACCGCCAACTTCGCGAGCGAGTACTGGGATAACGTCTTCGAGGCGTTTCTCGGCGACTACCGTGCCGGATACACCCCGAATCCCGATGTCCTCTGCAACCGGGAGATCAAATTCAAGGTGTTTGCCGACTACGCCCGGGATCTCGGTTTCGATACCGTGGCCACGGGCCACTATGCGCGGCGCACCACGCCCGGAAACCCGTTTCGCCTGCTCAAGAGTCACGATCCCGACAAGGACCAGACCTACTTCCTTCAGGCCGTACCGGCGAGTCGGCTCGAACACTGCCTGTTCCCCATCGGCGCATTGACCAAGCCGGAGGTCCGACAGCGCGCCCGTACCGCTGGATTCGATGTGTACGACAAGAAGGACAGCACCGGCATCTGCTTCATCGGGGAACGCCGCTTCGACGACTTCCTCGCGCGCTACGTGCGCGGCGAACCGGGCCCCATCCGGGACGCCGACGGAACCCTCCTCGGCGAACATCGCGGACTGCCTTTCTACACCCTCGGTCAACGCCAGGGCATCGGTTTGGGCGGTGTCAGAGGCCGTCGGGAGCGACCTTGGTACGTGGCGGGAAAGGACATGGCCGCCAACACGCTGACCGTGACGCAGGACGAGCGCGACCTCGACACGTCGTGGCTCGAGGCGACCGATCTCAATTGGATATCGCCGTCGTTGGCTGACGCGGGCGGCGCCGACCGGGACAACATCCGGTGCACGGCAAGAATCCGCTACCGGCAGCCCGAACAGGCATGCGAACTGGGAATCGACGGCAACCGCGCCCGGGTTGTGTTCGACGCGCCGCAGCGGGCTGCAACCCCGGGCCAGTTCGTCGCGCTCTACGACGGCGACGAGTGCCTCGGCGGCGGCCGTATCGTTGCGACCGGGGGCCCCGATGAGTAGCCGTCTTCCGTTCTCGTCGCTGACGGCTATCTCGCCGTTGGACGGTCGTTACTCCAAGCGAACCGCGGCGCTCGCTCCTCTCGTCAGCGAGTTCGCTCTGATTCGCTACCGGGTGCGCGTCGAGGTCGAGTGGTTCCTCTACCTCGCGGGACTCGATGAAATCGCCGGGCTTCCGGCCTTGGATGCCCCCGCACAGGCCCGCCTTCGTCTGATCTGGGAGCAATTCGACGTGGACGACGCCGAACAAGTGCGTGCTCTCGAAGCCGAGACCAACCACGACGTCAAGGCCGTCGAGTATTTCGTCAAGGACGCCATCGCCCAAACCGACGAGGCACTCAAACCCCGAATCGAGTTCGTGCACTTCGCCTGCACGTCGGAGGACATCAACAATCTCGCCTACGCGATGATGATTCGCGATGCCCGCGAGTCGGTCTTGCTGCCGACCATGGATCGGCTGATTCGAGGCCTGCGCGATCTCGGCCGGCCCCTCGCGACAGTCCCGATGTTGGCCCGCACGCATGGGCAAGCGGCGTCACCGACCACGGTTGGCAAGGAAATCGCCAACGTGGTAGCGCGCCTGGACCGCCAGGCGGGCACCCTGCGCGACGCGGAAATCCTCGGCAAGATGAACGGCGCGGTGGGCAACTACAACGCGCACGTCGCCGCCTATCCGGCCGTCGATTGGCCCGCCCGCAGCCGCGAGTTCGTGACCTCGCTGGGTCTCTCCTTCAACGAGTACACCACGCAGATCGAGCCGCACGACTACCTCGCGGAGCTGTTCCACAGCCTGATCCGGTTCAACCAGGTCGTTCTCGACTTCGATCGCGACGCCTGGGGATACATCGCGCTCGGCTACTTCAAACAGCGCCTGGTAGCCGGGGAAACGGGCAGTTCGACCATGCCGCACAAGGTCAACCCGATCGATTTCGAGAATTCCGAGGGGAACATCGGCCTCGCCAACGCGATTCTTGGCCATCTCGCCGAAAAACTCGCCGTCTCCCGGTGGCAGCGGGATCTGTCCGACTCGACCGCCTTGCGCAGCGTCGGGTCCGCCTTCGGCCATTGCCTGGTGGCCTGGGACAGTGCCGCTCGGGGCATCGGCAAGATCGCCGTCGACCGGAACCGCATTGGCACCGATGTCGATGCCGCCTGGGAAGTACTCTCGGAAGCCGTGCAGACGATCCTGCGTGCGGGCGGCGGCTTGGAGCCGTACGAACAGTTGAAACGCCTCACCCGCGGCCGGCACCTGGACGAGACCGTTTACCTAGCCCTGCTGGACGAACTGCAACTGTCTCCGGAAGACCGCGAGCGGTTGCTGCGTTTGACACCGGAGGAATACACGGGACTTGCCGCCCAACTCGCCCGCGGGGTTCTAGGCGACGATCCATGAGCGGAATTCGGGCCCGCGAAGTGAACTGGAACTCGCACGAACACGCGCTTAAGTCGTTGCGTCGAACCGTATTTGTTGAAGAACAGGGGGTTCACGAAGACCTGGAATGGGATGGCGCGGATCCCGACTGCCGGCACTTCCTCGCCGACGACCACGAGGGTCGACCGATCGGCACGGCGCGGTTGATGCCCTCCGGCCAGATCGGCCGAATGGCGGTGCTTGCAGCATGGCGTGGTCAGGGAATCGGTGCACGGTTGCTCAAGCTTGCGATCGACGCGGCGCGTGCCTCGAACTATCCGTCCATCTTCCTGCACGCTTCTACGAACGCGCCGGCTTCAAGGTGACCGGTGCCCCGTTCATGGAGGCCGGTATCGAACACCGCGAAATGACCTTTGCACCCCCCTAGGGGCGGGGCTTGTCCCGCCCGGGTCGTCGGGGCTGGCGCGTCCAGTTACCACGACGGGCGACGACCAGCGTCGCCCCTACGACGGGTTATCAAACCGCGCTTCCATTCCGCGTTCGCGCCGCTACAATGGCGCGCTTTTGCCCGGAGGATCCCAAGATGGCACTGCACTTCGTGCCGCGGAAGCCGCGTTCAGAGCAGATCGAAGAACTCGAACAGGAATGGAACACCAACCCGCGTTGGAAGGACGTGAAACGCGGCTACACCGCCGAAGACGTGGTCAACCTGCGCGGCAGCATCCCGCATCGCAGTATGTTGGCGGCGCATGGTGCCGATAAACTCTGGGAACTCCTCCAGGAAGACGGATTCGTCAACTGTCTCGGCGCCGTGACGGGCGGCCAAGCCGTTCAGCAGGTCAAGGCGGGCATCAAGGCGATCTATCTGTCAGGGTGGCAGGTCGCTGCCGACAACAACACATCGGAGACGATGTACCCGGACCAATCGCTTTATGCCGTGAATTCCGTACCGAGCGTGGTCAACCGGATCAACAACGCCTTCCGGCGCGCCGATGAGATCCAATGGGCCACGGGTGTCGATGAAGGCATCGACTACTACGCGCCCATCGTCGCCGACGCCGAGGCCGGTTTCGGCGGCGTGCTGAACGCGTTCGAGCTAATGAAGGCCATGATCGGCGCGGGTGCGGCGGGGGTGCACTTCGAGGATCAGTTGGCATCCGTCAAGAAATGCGGGCACATGGGCGGCAAGGTCCTGGTGCCGACGGTGGAGGCGGTGCAAAAGCTCGTGGCCGCCCGACTTGCGGCGGACGTCTGCGACGTGCCGACGCTACTCATGGCGCGCACGGACGCCAATGCGGCGGATATGGTCACCAGCGACATCGACGAGTGGGACAAGCCGTTCCTCACCGGCGAGCGCACCCCCGAGGGCTTCTACAAATCCCGCAACGGTCTCGACCAGGCCGTCGCGAGGGGCCTCGCCTACGCACCGTACTCCGACCTGATCTGGTGCGAAACGGCGGTGCCCGACCTCGATGAGGCGCAGACCTTTGCCGAGGCCATACACCGGGAACACCCCGATCAGATGCTGGCCTACAACTGCTCGCCGTCTTTCAATTGGCGGGCCAACCTGGACGACGCCACCATCGCCAAGTTCCAAAGGGAACTTGCCGCGATGGGCTACAAGTTCCAGTTCATCACGCTGGCCGGAATCCACAGCATGTGGTTCAACATGTACGACTTGAGTCGGGACTACGTGGACCGTCAGATGGCCGCCTACGTGGACCTGCAGGAGAAGGAGTTCGCGG
Source organism: Pseudomonadales bacterium (assembly GCA_021295895.1). Classification (GTDB taxonomy): domain Bacteria; phylum Pseudomonadota; class Gammaproteobacteria; order Pseudomonadales; family Azotimanducaceae; genus VXYL01. Next base: position 9,944 of record JAGWBM010000002.1, on the reverse strand, counting down.
CCACCAACGCGGGCTACTCCTTCGTCAGCCACCAGCAGGAAGTCGGCACCGGTTATTTCGACCGGGTGGCGGAGGTCATCCAGGGCGGCCAGTCGTCCGTCACCGCGTTGACCGGATCCACGGAAGAAGCGCAGTTCTAAGGAGGTTCCTCGACGCTCCCGATGCCGGATGCCGGATGCCGGGCTGCGGACGCGGAAGGATCAGCAAATCGTCGGGGACGGGCTTGTCCTGTCCCGGCGCGCCCTACGGGCGCGATCGAGAATGCTACCGCATTCTCCTACGACTGGACCGATACCGTGCGGAATCCCGGCGCGGCCGACCGCACGCCCCAGGGTCGCCCTACGATCGCAACCCGTTCGTGAACCTCCGGGGTGCCCAAGAACACGACGCAGGAGCCGAATGGTCAAACGACCAGTAGGTCCATGAACTCGTTGACGGGCGTGGCTTCCAGCGATTCCGGGTCGAGGGCTAGCTCGCAGATCCGCCGGGCTTGCCCCGGCGGAAAGCGCCTCGCCAGGTTCGCCTCGAACTTTGCCACCAGCAGGGGAATGCCCCATTGCCGACGTCGCCGGTGCCCAATGGGATATTCCACGGCGACTTTCTCGGTGTTCGAACCGTCCTTGAAGAAGACCTGCACCGCATTGGCGATGCTGCGCTTGTCCGCCTCGTGGTATTCGCGGCTGTACCGGTCGTCCTCCTCGACGACCATGAGATCCCGTAGTCGGTCGATACGGGGATCCGCCGCCGTCGCGTCCTCGTAGTCGTCCGCCGTGAGACTCCCTTTCAGGAGCCCGATCGCGGTCATGTATTGCAGGCAGTGATCCCGATCCGCCGGGTTGTTGAGCTCGCCGGTCTTGCTGATGATACGGATGGCCGATTCGTGCGTTGTGAGGACGATTCGTTCGACCTCGTCGACGCGGCCCGCGAGTTGCGGGTGCAGCGTCACCGCGGCCTCGACCGCCGTCTGGGCGTGGAACTCCGCGGGAAACGAGATCTTGAACAGGACGTTCTCCATGACATAGCTGCCATATGGCCGCTGGAAGGCGAACCTCCTGCCACCGAACGCCACGTCGTAGAACCCCCATGTGGGTGCGGACAACGCACTCGGGTAGCCGATCTCTCCCTTCAGGACCAACATAGCCAACCGCACCGCCCGGCTGGTGGCGTCGCCGGCCGCCCACGACTTCCGGGGCCCCGTATTGGGCGCCTGCCGATACGTTCGCAGAGCGGCGCCATCGATGAACGCGTGGGAAAGCGCATCGACGATCTGACTTCGGGTACCCCCGAGCAGTGCGGTTACGACCGCAGTCGAGGCCACACGTACCAGAAGAACGTGATCGAGCCCCACGCGGTTGAAACTGTTTTCAAGTGCCAGGCAACCCTGGATCTCGTGGGCCTTGATCATCGCGGTCAGTACGTCCCGCATCACCAGCGGTCGCTTGCCCCGCGCCACGGCCTGGCGACTGACCCAATCGGCGACCGCCAGGATGGCGCCGAGGTTGTCCGATGGATGTCCCCATTCGGCGGCGAGCCACGTATCGTTGAAGTCGAGCCAGCGAATCGTGCAGCCGATGTCCCAGGCCGCCTTCACCGGGTCCAGCTCGAACTGGGTTCCCGGCACACGGGCGCCGTTGGGCACCACCGTTCCGGGGACGATGGGCCCTAGGTGCTTGGCACACTCCGGAAATCTCAGCGCAAGAAAGCCGCACCCCAGGGTGTCCATCAGGCAGTACCGCGCCGTGTGGTAGGCCTCGTCGCTCGTGATCTCGAAGTCGGCGACGTACGCGGCGATGCCGACCAGTTCGGCATCGGCATCCGGACGCACGTTGATGTCCACGTTTCCCATGGCTATCTCTCGGCCAGCCCGGGAAATGGCCGCGGCCCGGGCCCGACATAGTCCGCACTCGGACGGATGATCCGGTTGTTGTCGCGTTGCTCCATCACGTGGGCGGTCCAGCCCGAGACCCGCGAGCACACGAATATGGGTGTGAAGAGCTTGGTGGGAATGCCGAGAAAGCGGTACGCGGCCGCGTGGAAGAAATCGGCGTTGGGGAATAGGGCCTTCTCGTCCCACATCAGCTTCTCGATTGCGCACGAGATGGGGTAGATGCGGTTGTCGCCGACCTCCGGCGCCAGCTTGTGAGCCCAGCTCTTGATGATTGCGTTGCGCGGATCCGAGCGGCGGTAGATCGCGTGTCCGAACCCCATCACCACGTCCTTGCGGGCAAGCATTTCACGGACTTCGGCAACGGCGGCCTCGGGCGTGTCAAACCGGTCGATCAGTTCCATGGCGGCCTCGTTCGCGCCGCCGTGCAACGGTCCGCGAAGCGAGCCGATGGCGCCGGTAACGCACGAGTGCATGTCGGAGAGCGTCGACGCGCAGACCCGGGCGGTGAAGGTCGACGCATTGAACTCGTGCTCCGCATAGAGGATCAGCGAGACGTCCATCACCCGTTGAAAAAGCCGGCTGGGTCTCTCGCCCTTCAGAGTCGCGAGGAAATGGCCCGCGATGCTGTCCTCGTCGGTGTCGACGTCGATGCGTACTCCGTCGTGACTGTAGCGGTACCAGTAGTTGACGATCGAAGGCATCACGCCAAGCAGTCGGTCGGCAATCTCATGCTGGCGACTGAACTCGCCTTCGGGCTCCAGATTGCCAAGCACCGAACAACCGGTACGCATGACATCCATGGGGTGTGCGTCCGCGGGAATGCGTTCCAGCACCTCCCTGAGCGGATCGGGCAGGCCCCGAAGCCGCTTCAGCCTGTCCCGGTAGGCATCGAGTTCCGCGGCATTGGGGAGCTTGCCGTAGAGAATTAGGTGAGCGACTTCCTCGAAGGTCGCCCCGGCGGCGAGTTCCACGATGTCGTAGCCGCGATACGTGAGCCCCGTGCCGGTTCGGCCCACCGTACACAGGCTTGTTTCGCCCGCGCTTTGGCCGCGCAGACCCGCTCCCCCAAGTTCCTTGTCAGCCATCGGATTCCTCCTCTCCGGTACCGGCGTCGCTGCCCGGCGCGGCCGCGAAAAGCTCATCCAGTTTCGCCTCGTAGCCGTGGTAGCCGATCAGGTCGTATAGCTCTTCCCGGGTTTGCATGGTGTCGACGACGCTCCGCTGGGTGCCTTGCTCGCGGATTGTTCGGTAGACGTGCTGCGCCGCCAGGCTCATGGCCCGGAATGCCGACAGCGGGTAAAGCGCCATGGCGATCCCAACGCGCCGGAGCTCGGCCAAGGCGTACAACGGCGTGCTGCCGAACTCGGTTAGATTGGCCAGCACGGGCACGTCGACCGCTTCGGTTATGCGCCGGTACATGTCGAGATCCGTCATCGCCTCGGCAAAGATCGCATCCGCGCCCGCCTCGACGAATCGCGACACGCGCGTGAGGACGGCATCGAGGCCCGCCACGGCCAATGCATCGGTCCGGGCCATCACGACGAACTGCCCGTCGGTCTTGGCATCCACCGCCGCCTTGATTCGGTCGCACATCTCGTCTGTCGAGACGATGGCTTTGTTGGGCCGGTGCCCGCAGCGCTTTGCGGACACCTGGTCCTCGATATGAACCGCGCCCGCACCGGCTCGGACCATGGACCGGATCGTGCGCGCGATATTGAACGCACCACCCCAACCCGTGTCGATATCCACCAACAGCGGCGTGTCGACGTCCTCCAGGACATCGTTCATCGACGTCATGCCGAGGTCCGGCAAGCCATAGGACGCGTTGGCGACGCCGGCGCCGCTCAAGTACACCGCGCGGTATCCGACCCGTTCCGCGGTGATTGCCGCGTAGGCATTGATCACACCGACGATCTGCAGTGGATTCTCCTCGCGCAGAGCTTCACGGAACCGGGTGCCGGACGAGGTCATGGATTCACCTTAAGCGAGTGGCCCGAGAGCCGCAGCAAGTTCTTCGTAGCCGTTGACGGCCTGAAACGAAGGGTACTCGGCAACGACGCTTGGCGGCGCGTCGAAGAACAGGCCGACATCGGCCTCCTCCAGCATCGCAACGTCGTTGTAGGAGTCACCGGCTGCAATGACCCGGTAATTCATGGCGTGAAATGCCCGTACGGCCTGGCGCTTCGGATCCTCCTGGCGCAATCGGTAATCCACGATATGCCCCTCGTCGACGACGAGCCGATGGCAAAGCAACAGCGGATGCCCGAGTTTCGCCATGAGCGGCATCCCGAATTCATAAAACGTGTCGGAGAGGATCGCGATCTGGTAGCGGTGACGTGCCCAGGCCAGGAAATCGGGCGCTCCGGGAAGCGGGTCCAAACTGGCGATGACTTCCTGGATCGTGCTGAGCGGCAACGAATGCTCGTCGAGAATCGCCAACCGAGCACGCATGAGATCATCGTAGACCGGGATATCACGGGTGGTCTTCCTCAGCGCCGATATCCCCGTCGTCTTGGCCACCGCCTGCCAGATCTCCGGAACCAGGACGCCTTCCAAGTCAAGACACAGAACGTTCAAACGAGCCATCCATCGAAAGACAGGCAATTCTACAGGGTTAGTCCGAAAAACCACCCGTGGTGTCCAACCGGCCACTGGACGGCCCGATGTCGCGATTACCGCCTGCCGTCCGGGCCAGTTCAAATCGCCCGGAAGCGCCGTCCCGGGCGTCATTAGGATATGGCGAGACGTTATTTCTTGCCAAAACATCGACCTGCTAGTCTATCGCCTCGTTCTTTCCTAGCGTTTGGTTCTAAAGGCCATGGCAGAACCGTCGCCCAACATCGCCGGCTCAGACACCCGAGTATCCCCTTCGATCGGCGGCATCGCCGTCGCCGAGGGGAGATCGGCGGAGCTCGAGGCCCTCCGTCTCCTCGAGGATGCCTTCGGGGCTTTCGACCGCATCGCTGTTTCGTTCAGCGGAGCCGAGGACGTCGTATTGGTCGACCTTGGCGCTCGGATCCTCGGTTCGGACCTGCCGGTGTTCAGCCTCGATACCGGTCGGCTGCATCCACAGACCCACCGTTTCATGGAAACCGTACGCGACCACTACGGGGTCGCGATCGAGACCTTGGCCCCGGACCCGGACGAACTCGTGGACCTCGTGAGGGACAAAGGCCTGTTCAGCTTCTACCGGGACGGCCACGGCGAATGCTGCGCGATCAGAAAGATCGAGCCGCTAGGTAGGAAACTCCGGGAATTGGATGCTTGGATTACCGGTCAGCGTGCCGACCAGAGCGTCACCCGCGAGGGCTTGCCCACGTCTCAGGACGACTTGGCGTTCTCCTCCGCCGATCACCCGGTCAAAAAGTTCAACCCCTTGGCGAACTGGTCGGGTCGGGACGTCTGGGACTACATTCGGCGCCGCGAGATACCCTACAACCCGCTCCACGATCAGGGCTACCGGTCGATCGGTTGCGAGCCGTGCACCCGTCCCGTGGGACCCCACCAGCACGAGCGCGAAGGTCGCTGGTGGTGGGAGAACGTCGCCGACAAGGAGTGCGGCCTACACGCGCAGAACGTGGCGGAACCGCTTCGCATCATCGACCGTTAACCCGCTACTCGACCGATGCGGATCACGTTCGTCAAAAAGATCCTTGCCGACGGGCAACCCTGCCGCAAGTGTGCGGACGTGGAGTCCCGCCTCGCGGAATCGGGGCAGATGTCGCATATCGACCGTGTCGTGATCGCCGATGAACGCGATCCCGCGTCCGAGGGAATGCGCCTGGCGATGCTGCACGACGTTGTCAAGGCACCCTTCTTCATCGTGGAACACACCACCGACAAACAGCATTCGGACGAGGACGGGCCGAGAATCACCGTCTACACGGTCTACCTGAGGTTCGTCCGCGACGTGTTCGGCGGACACCGCGATAACGTTGCCGAGGCGCGCGAGGCAATGCGGGCCAATCCGGACCTCGGACTGATCTAGCGATTGGGGACGGCTGGTACCGTCCCGTTCCGGCGCTCAACGCTCCGGCAGTTCAATACCGTCGAAGACGGCGGCCCTCGCCGCGGGGTTCGGTGCGACGAATGCCCGCTCGATCAGATCGGGCGTCAGGTGCGGTGCGAAAGCGCCGACGAAGTCGATCATGAACTGGCGCATGAAGGTTCCCTTGCGGCAACCGATGAACGTGGTACTGGCCTTGAACAGGTTCCCCGCATCGATTGCCGTGAGTTCGACGTCCTCGTCCGGGTCATAGGCCATCCCGGCGATGATGCCTACGCCGAAACCCAGTCGAACGTAGGTCTTGATCACGTCCGTGTCGACCGCCGACAGCGCGATGTCGAAGACGTTCTCCGGTTGCTCCGTGTCGGATTCCCCGGCCACCGGTAGTCGTTCCCAAAACCCGGCGTCGTAGGTGACGATGGGATAGCGCTTCAGATCCTCGAAACCAAGGGACTCCCGGCGCGCAAGTTCATGACTTTTGGGCACGACGACGCATCGGTTCCATCGATAGCAGGGCATCATGATCAGGTCGGGATAGCGGTCCATCACCTCCGGTGCGATGGCGAAATCGACCTCGCCCGAAGAGGCCCATTCCCCGATCTGCTCGGTGGTCCCCTGGCGCATGTGCAGGCTGACCTCCGGGTACGCCTGGCGCAACCCGGGGAGTATCGCCGGCAGCGCGTAGCGTGCCTGGGTATGCGTCGTGGCAATGGACAGGGTGCCACGCGATTCGTTGCGGTACTCGTCGGCGATGTGGCGGATGCTGGCCACCTCGCGGAGAATCTCGCCGACCTTGTCGAGGATGATCTCCCCGGCCGGTGTGATCCGGGTCAGGCGCTTGCCGTTGCGCGCAAAGATGTCGATCCCGAGTTCCTCTTCCAGCAAACGGATCTGCTTGCTGATGCCAGGCTGGGAAGTAAAAAGCTCCGTTGCCGTGGCCGAGACGTTCAGATCGTGGTGGGCGACCTCCCAGATATAACGAAGTTGCTGGAGTTTCATCGTTGAAACGAATGGCCTTGGTGTTTTTGTATAGGCAATCGGAATACTAACCCACGTTGTTATGCAAAGTTCACTCGTTGCGAACACCGTGTGGCACATGCCCGATGGCGACGTGGGGGGCGGCCGACTCGCAGTTGGCGGTCTGATCGTCGAAGAAAACGTCGGCATCGTAGGCCCGAAGAAACGCGGCCTTGTCGCGACCACCGAGGAACAGGCTCTCGTCGAGGCGGATGTCCCAAGCACGAAGAGTCTTTATCACACGCTCATGCGCCGGAGCGCCGCGCGCCGTTACCAAGGCGGTCCGAATGGGGCAGTCCATGTCGGCGAACTCGCCCTGCAACCGGTGTAGTCCCATCAGGAAGGCCTTGAAGGGGCCCCCTTCCAACGGTTGGTCGGCGGCGCGGGCCTCGGACTCGACGAACGCATCGATGCCCTCCTCCTGGTAGATCCGATCGGCCTGGTCGGAGAACAGGACGGCGTCCCCGTCGAAGGCGATTCGCAGCGATTGGGAGGCGCTTCCGGTCTTACGGGAACCCAGCAAGGTCGCTGCCGCAATGTCGTTCTGCAATGCTTGGCGCACGTCGTCCGCTTCGGTGGAAAGGAACAGGTCGCAACCGAACGCCTCTGCGTACCGGTAGGGGCTCTCGCCGGACGAGAACGCGGCACGCACGATATCCAGTTCGTGGGCGTTGATCGAGTTGAATACGCGCAGGCCGGTGTCGGCCGAATTACGCGACAAGAGAACGATATCCACTCGACGTTTGCCGACCAATCTATTGATATTCAATAGCTTCTTTACGAAATGGAAACCATCGCCCGGCTCAAGCGGCTCGTTCTCTCGGTCGATTTGATACCGACGGTACGCGTCTAGTCCATCGTTGCGGAAAACCGCGTCGGAAGCGTCGAGGTCGAACAACGCCCGGGATGAGATGGCAACCGTGAGAAAGGTATCCGGGTCAGGCATCGAGGTCCGGAATGAGTTGGCTTTCGAGCTTCGCTATCGAGTCCCTCAATCGGAGCTTTCGCTTCTTCAGGCGCTGTACCCTCATGTGGTCCTTGTGCCCGGTCTCGATCAGGTACTCGATAACCTCGTCGAGGTCGCGATGCTCGACCCTGAGCTCCTCTAGCCAGCGCATGACCTCGGCCTGTTCCAATCGCACTCCCCTCGATCCTTGAACGCGTTGAGACGTGTTGCCCGAAACGCCAACCATACGCATCATAAGCGCCTCGTCCCTCGGTGCATAGCATTGGCCAAGACTCCTGCCCCCCGCGATGCCGTCGCGCGATTTCTGGCCGACGTCAAGGCCAGCAGTCCTCCCGCACGAGCCAGCGCGGAGCCCAATCGCATTCTCTTCGCGCTCGATGCCACGGCGAGTAGGGAACCCACGTGGGACATGGCGATGAACCTGCACGCGGAACTGTTCCAGGCCGCGGCCAGTGCCGACGCCAGCGACTTGGCCGTACAGTTGATCTACTACCGGGGATTCAACGAGTTCCGGGTGTCGCCCTGGTCGCCCTCTCCCGGGGATCTGCTCCGGCAGATGACCGGCGTCGCGTGTCGAGGCGGTCTGACCCAGATCAGGCGATTTCTCGCTCACGCGTTGAGCGAATCAAAGGTGGTTCGGGTCAAGGCCGCGGTATTCGTCGGCGACGCCTGCGAGGAGCCTCACGGCGAGGTCATTGCGGCCGCCGGGCGACTGGCCCTGTTCAAGGTGCCGTTGTTCGTCTTCCAGGAAGGCCACGATCCCATGGTCTCCCGGCTGTTCAAGGACATCGCACGCATCACCGGCGGTGCCCACGCTCCGTTCGCTCCGGGAAGCGCGGACCAACTTCGAATGTTGTTCGGTGCCGTTGCACGCTACGCGACCCACGGCCGGTCGGGGCTGCGCGAGATCGACCATCGCCTCGCGCGGGACATGCTCGCGCAACTCCCTCGCTGATGCGTCGATGATCGCCGTCCTGATTGCCGTCGTCATCGGCGCCGGAGCGTTCATCGTATTGTGGCGCGAACTGTCCGCCAAGAGTCGTCCGCGCCGGATCTCCAAGCTCGGCTGGTCCGCCGCTGCCGTGCTTGGGGTCACGTTGGTGATTATGGCGGGGAGCGGACGCCTGCATTGGCTGGCTGCCCTCTTCGCCGGGGCCCTGCCCGTTCTGCGTTGGGTGCTGGGGCTCGTCCTCGGACCGATGATTGGCCATTTCATCCGATCCCGGATGCAAGGCGCGAATGTGCCACCGGGCAATGGCGGCCCGGCAACGTCGACGGTGGCTACGGGCGACTTGCGGATGACCCTGGTGCACGAGAGCGGCGACATGGACGGCGATATCCTCACGGGGACGTTCGCCGGGCAGCGATTGTCGGACCTCGATCTGTCGGCCCTCCGCTCGCTCCATGACGAACTCACGTCGACCGATTCCCTGCAACTACTCGAAGCCTACTTGGACCGTCGGTTCCCCGAATGGTCCGACGAAGCGAGCGAGCGTCAGCGACCATCGGGCGATCGGGACATGGACCGGGAACAGGCTCTTGCGGTCCTCGGCCTATCGACGGGCGCTTCCCAAGAGGAAATCGTCGACGCACACCGGCGTCTCATGCAGAAACTGCACCCGGACCGGGGCGGTAGCGACTACCTGGCGGCGACGTTGAACCTGGCGAAGCAGGTGTTGCTGGGCTAAGGGCGCGTCCTGAACGCCTAGTGGTCGAACACACTTGTAATGACGTATCAGTGGTCGCCGGTGTGTTCCTCGCAAGGCGCGGTTCGCGAAGTCGTACCGGGCGTACGTCGAGCGGCCGCAACGGTCCGTCGCAAGCGACGGGGGCGAGGGGCGCACCGGCGACCACCCGCAGGGCGCGCCCACAAACGCCCATCCGCGTTGTTGGCACCTCTCGACGTAACCCCGCTATGCCTTCGAGGTGCCGCCTAGCGGCTGGACGCTTGTGAACGCGCTGATACGTCATTACAAGTGTGTTCGACCACTAGTGTCGTACCGTGGAACGGCGCGTCAACGCATTCGCCATTCCGGCGTGCGCTTCTCCGCAAACGCCCTTGCTCC
>JAGWBM010000150.1 GCA_021295895.1 Pseudomonadales bacterium | reverse complement strand
TTGGGTAGGCGGAACTTCGAGATCCTCTACAACGCGCGAACCCGCGTGTGTCTGGCATCGGAGGAGGGCATCCAGGCTTGGACGGGACGGGTGGCCGAGATCATGAAGATCGTCATCGAACCGTCGGCCGCCGTGACGCTCGCCGCGATGGCCGAGAACCCCACCGTCGCAACCGGGAGCGTGGGCGTCATTCTGAGCGGTGGCAACGCCACGCTGGAGGGTTGTTGATGCGCATGGCGATCACCATGGGTGACGCCAGTGGCGTCGGGCCGGAGATCCTGCTGCGCCGGTTCGCCGCCGGGGAACTCGGCGAGGATGTCGTGGCGTACGGCGATGCCGCGATTCTCCAGGCCGGCACCCGATTGCTTGGTCTGCAGATATCGCTCAATGCCATCGACGACCCTGGTTCCGCGGAGCCATCGAAGCTCAACGTCGTGGATCTCGGCAGGCTCAAGTCCGCGGATCTCACGCCCGGCGTGCTGAACGCGAAGGCGGGTGCCGCTGCGCGGGACTACGTCGAACGCGCGACGCGGGACGCCCTTGCGGGCCGTGTGGCGGGGGTCGTCACGCTACCGATGAACAAGGAGGCCACCCGCGCTTCGACGCCGGGGTTCCTCGGTCACACCGAGTTCATCGCCGCCCTCTGCGGTGCCCGCGACTACGCCATGATGCTGACCACGGGCGATGTTGCGGTGTCCCACGTCAGCGCCCATGTCTCGCTGCGGGAGGCGATCCGGCTCGTGACGCCGGATCGGATCGTCGCGGTGATCCGTCTCACCCACGCGACACTGACCCGCTTCGCCGAAGCGCCGCGAATCGCGGTCTGCGGATTGAACCCCCACGCCGGCGAAGGAGGCATCATCGGTTCCGAGGACCGCGAGATTATCGTTCCGGCGATCGAACGGGCTCGTCGGGAGGGTTTGAACGCCTCTGGACCCTATCCGGCCGATACGGTGTTCCACCAGGCGATTCGCCAGGACCGCTTCGACGCCGTCGTGTGCATGTACCACGACCAAGGGCATGCACCCATGAAGCTCTTGAGCTTCGAGTCCGCCGTGAACGTGACCATCGGCCTGCCCATCGTGCGCACCTCCGTGGATCACGGCACCGCGTTCGACATCGCCTGGCAGGGCACGGCGTTCACCGGCTCGCTGAAGGCAGCCTTGGACTACGCCTGGAAGCTCCGTTGTTGACGTGAACGAAACGACGCGGGCGGTCGCGCTCATCGGCCACATGCTTGGATTGACTGACACGAGAGTGCGGTAGCGTTCTCGGACGCGGCAAAGGGCGCGTCGGGACGGGACAAGCCCGCCCACTACGGTCGTACGTTCCACGCGGGCAGGCGGGTGGGGTTCCGATTGAACTACAATCGACCGTAAGCGTCAGACGGGTGTGTGACCGTCCAACGACGGCTACCCAGCGGGAGTATTCGCCCATGATCTTAGCAAGCCGAATGTCGGGCGTGTACCTTGACCACGGCTTGGTACGGTCTCGCCGGTGCGACCGAAACCACCGTCAAGGCGGTTGGCCTGGATGCCTACGAGGGGGAGGTCATCGAGTTCGGCTACGCGGACCCTCGGCAAGCCGGCGGTTTCGAGGTGCTGGACCTGGCCTTGATCGAGAACGGCAAGGCCACGTTGCGGGCCTCTCTCGCGGCCCCCGTTGATGCCGAATTCGTGGTCGTTACCGATGAAGGCCCGCGCGCACCGGGCATCGTCGAGCCGGGTGGCAGCCACGAACTGAACGCCGACGGTACCGCGATGACCTTCTCGGGAGGCGTCTACCAGGCGTTGGTCGGGGGGGTGGAGGACGCCGGGCCAGAACGGTTGCGCGACATCTACCGCGATCACGACGACCCCTTGGCCCGGGCGTTGGCACTGCGTCGTGCCTGGAAGGACCGTTCCGGCGCTTGGCGGGAGACCGAGGATTCCGAGCAGATGGCCGTGCTGGCTGAACTTGACCAGGCGCTTGGCGACAACCTCACCATCGACCTCATCAATGCGCTTATCGACAGCCGCGACGAGGCGAGCGCAAAGGCCATCAGGGATTTCACGGCGTTCAACCTGGTCGGCGAAGAGGTGCGCCTGCGGGACGTGCTCCGGGAGAACAAGTACACGCTCGTCGAGTTCTGGGCGTCGTGGTGCGGCCCGTGCATCGCCGAGATTCCACATCTCCAGGAGGCCTACGAACGCTTTCGCCGGAATGGTTTCGAGATCCTCGCCGTCAATCTGGACGACGATCCCGAGAATTGGCGGGTTGCCTCGGAGGAGGACTACGACATCAACTGGCTGAACGTCTCGGACAACCAGGCGTTCGGCAGTCCGGTCGCCAAGCTCTACCGGGTCAAGGCGATCCCCGCCAACTTCCTGGTGTCCGCCGAAGGCAAGACGGTGGCAAGGCATCTGCGCGGTACGAACGTATCCGAGACCTTGGCAGGTCTACTCGGCGAATAGTCGACCCGGGCGGTTCGAGGGCGTGGCCCGACGCCGTCGCTTAGGGCTTCTCTTCTCCATCGGTTGGGCGCTCGGCTGCGCGTGGCCATTCTTAGCGCATGGGGCGTCGCCGTTGGCGGAGGTCCTCAAGGCCAGCAGCGAGGCGGCTCGTCTGGATGTCGATGCGATCCACGCCGTGTACGACGACGCCATCCTTGGCGACGGCGGTATCGAACGGACTCTCAAGCGGCTAAGCGTTTTTGCCGACGCACGGAACCGATCCGCGAACCAGCGCGCCAACATCCACCTGGTGATCGCGCACATCCATTGGCGCCACGGTGACCGCGCGGCTTCCCTGGCAGCCATCGAGACCGCGATGGATCATCACGAGACCACGGATGGCCTGCTCCTGAAGGCGCGTCTGCTGGACGTGGCGGGCGATACCGAGGCCGCCGTCCCATTCTACGAGCGTGCGCTCGCCGCTACGGATGGTAAGGAAGAGGCGGAGTTCATCCGCATTCGACTCACCATGGCCGAGGCCCGGGCACGCAACGTGGATGTCCTCCTCGACGTGGCGCAGGCGCGTGATCAATCGTTCAAGAACCGGGCCGCGATCGCGCTCGCGATTCTCGGGCATCCCGATCTGGCCAACACGATCTACCGAGTCTTAGGGGACGATCCGGCCCGGGCGTACCGGGAACACGTGCGGCTGGCTCAATGGGCGCTTGCGTCGGGTGAGCACCCCGTCGCCCAGCGGGAAGCCTGGCGCGGGTTCGAAGCGGCCGGACTGCAGATCGACGCCCGCTACGCCCTGGCGTTGCTCGTCGAATCGCACCGTGAAGAGGACACCCTGACGGATCTCCTCGATGGTCTCGACGGACGTGGAGCGGGAACGGCCATGCTCGACGAACTGCGGGTCGATCTCCTCATCGAGACGCAGCGCTACGACGACGCCGTCGCATTCTACGAATCGGTTGCGGGGAACGGCGCGGGTGTCGACGTGGAAGCCCGGCGGCGGCTCATCAAGCTCTACGACGCCGCCGGCAGACCCGACGACATGATCCGCGAATACCGTCGCCTCATGGCCGCGGAGCCCGATGTCGTGCTCTGGTACGCCGGTTTGGCGTCGCACTACGTGGGTCTCGCCCGCCACGAGGACGCGCTCGCCGTGTGGCGGCTCTTCGAGGCAGCCAGCGGGGAGCGTCCGCAGGCGGTTGTCGCCGCCGGCGAAGAGATGATCGGCATGGGATTCCTCGAGGAAGCCGTTGCGATGGTCGAGCGGCAGCTGGCGGAAGCCGGAGAACACGTCGAGGGGCTGCTGTTCCTGTTCGATGCACGCTTCGAACGAGGCCGGGACGACGATGCGCTGGCGATCCTCGCGCGCCTGAAGGCGCTCCTGCCCCCGGAGGACAGCGCCGTGCGCGATCTCGCCGACGCCTACGAACGCATGAATCGGCCGGAACTGGCCCTTGAGATCATGGAAGCGCTCGAGACCACCCAGGACGGCTTGGGCTACGACGAGCGCATGCGGCTCGCCTGGCTCCACAGCCTTGCCGACCGCAAGCAGGACGCTCTCGACGCCTGGCGGTCCCTCTGGGTCAGCGTCGACAACCCGGCCCGGCGCAGTCTCGCCGAGGATCAGCTTCTGCTCCTGGCGGCGGAAACGAACACCCTCGCCGACATCGTCGTGCAACTCGAAGAGAAGCTCTTCGCGGGCGAGGTGGACCGCAACGAGATGGATCTCCTGGTACGCGTCTACACCG
>JAGWBM010000044.1 GCA_021295895.1 Pseudomonadales bacterium | reverse complement strand
TCGGGCGCGATTACTACACCGTGGATCTCACGGTCGAGGCGCCCGCCGGTTGGCTGGTGGCGGGACCGGGGCGACGACAGCCCGAGGACGATGGCAGGTTCCGGTTCAATCCACGCTCGCCGGTGCCGGCGGTCGCCTTGTTCGCATCCGCCTTCGAGCGTCGGGCCATCGAGATAGCCGGTATAGAGCTTGAACTCCTCGTGAGCCCCCGCCATTTGACCAACCTAGCGGCTTTCGAGGACGCCGCCGGACTGATCGGCGAGGCGAGCGGGGCCGGCCTCGAGTATCCCTACCGGAACCTGAGCTTCGTCGAGACCCCGGCAACACTACGCAAGTCCGCTGGCGGATGGCGTATGGACACGGTACAGGCGCTTCCCGGAATCCTGCTGATGAGCGAACGCGCCTTTCCCACGGCACGGTTCGACGTCGGCTTTCGTCGGCTGAAGCGGCAAGGAGAGGTCGACGTCGACGACTTCAAGATCAACGTCCTGGAACGGTATTTCAGAAACGACTTCGCGGGTGGCGATCCTTTCGTTGGATTTGCGACGAACATCATGCGCTTCCAGACGGACGTCGGGAACGGAGGCATGTCGGCTACCGCGCTGGCTTTCGTCGTCGACAGGCTGGTCGATCTGCGGCTTACCGGTCGGGCGGGTTTCTTCACGGCGCATCTGTTCACCCCCGACCACGGCACGTCCTTGGGTCGAATCGGCCAGGCGGCGACCAGGGCGTTCGAGATTGGTGGTCGATCGAACAGCGCCCTTGACGCCGTGGCCAATCGACCCGTGGTGTGGGACTTGGCGCTTGCCACCGCACTTGCGGATCTCGACCCCGAGGACGATCCCGCCGGGGTTCTGGATACGCTGGCGCTGAAGGGCAGCGCGGTCGCTCAGTCCATCTTCGACGCCCTGGGGAACGAGCGGACGGGCATGCTGCTCAGCGAACTACGCCGGCGGCATGCCGGCGGACACTACGATCTGGACGCGTTCTACGAGGCGGCGGACTCCGTAGGCGTCGATCTCAGGTCGCTCCTCGGCGACTGGTTGAACGATGCCGCGCTGCCGGGGTTCCTCGCATCGCCGGCCAGGATGGTCCGCCTGCCCGACACCGCGCGCGGTGGCGCGCGCTTCGAGACCCGGGTGCACATCCGCAACGACGAGCCGGTGCCGGGCTTGTTGCGCCTACGTTATGCGACGGCCCGATGGATCAAGACGAAGGGACGGGGGACGATGTTGAGCGATCCCGTCCGGGTACCCGGCAATTCCTCGGTGGAAGTCGCGTTGGTGACGGGGAGCCCGGTCGCGCAGCTCTCGATGGCCCCGTACTTGGCACTGAATCGCACCGATGTGCGACTCGCCGTCGAGACATCCGACTCGCCCGGCGTCGAGGGGTTCAGCGGTGTTCGGCCTAGTGACTGGCTGCCGCCGGTGGAACCGGGCATCGTGGTCGATGATCTCGACGAAGGGTTCGACGTCGAGCGGCGCCCCCGCGGCAACCTGTTCCGATTCGGGGACATCGTCGCGGAACCCGGCGGGCTGCAGGGAGAGATGGACCACGGGATGCCGGAGTACCTTTTGTCGAAAGCGACAGGGCGCACGGACGTCCTCTTCGACGGCGAATGGCGCCGCCAGGAAGTGCCGTCGAGTTTCGGCAAGTACCGGCGAACCGTGGCCCGCGCCTCGGCGGGGGAGGGCCATGCCCGCGCGCTATTCTCGACCGTATTGCCGGGTGCCGGTCGGTGGCGTCTCCACTACCATATGCCCGCCGTGCAAAAGGCGGTCAAGGGCAGGCTGCGGTTCCGCGGCCAGCCCAAAGGGCTGCTCGTCGTCCAGGGCGAATACGACATGACGCTGGAGTTCGGCGACGGCGAGGCGCGGGAGATCGCGTTCGACGCGACGGCGGCGGAGCAGGGCTGGAATGATCTCGGCAGCTTCGAACTGCCCAAGGGGCCGGTGCGACTCGTGGTGTCCAATCGAACGACCGGCGATGTCGTGTTGGCGGACGCCATCCGCTGGCGGCCCGTGAACCATATGCGGATCGACTTGGCAACGGACACAGGTGAGGAGTAGGCCGTGCGTCAGATCGAAGAGTTTCTAGCGGTAGCCTTGGCCGAGATGCGGGCGGCGCGCCGCCTGGTGCGGACGTGGTTCTTCATCGGTCTGGCGGTGCTGCTGGGCGGCCTGAGCTACCTGCTCTATGCCGGCATCCACGGCATATTCTCGGGATTCTCCTCCACCGTCGGCGCGTTTTCCCCGCGTGTGTTGGTGTCCTCGATCGGCATGGTGATGGTCATAGTCTTGACCATCGGCATCATCTTCCTGGCATTCGACATCCGCTCGCGGGACCAACGGGAACGCATGGCGGAGGTGCTCGACGCGCGCCCGATCGGCAACCTCGGCCTTGTCGCGGGGCGACTGGGCGGGCTCGTCTTCATTCTCTGGCTCGTGGTCCTCGTCCTGATGATGCTGATGCAACTCATCGGCGTCACCGCGAAGGCATTCGACTGGTGGGTCGGCGACACCCTTGAGCCGATGTCCATCGTGAGCTTCCTCGTCTGGGACGCGATCCCGGCACTCGTCCTGTGGGGGTCGGTGGTGGTGTTGCTGGCGGTGGTGGTGCGCAATCGTTTCGTCGTCGTCGTCGCGGCCCTGGCGTTGCTCGGGTTGTACTACTGGGCCGGCTTCGAGACGCCGTATTACCTGCAGGGCGCCGTTGGCGGATCGCAGGCGTTCCAGGTGACCGGCTCGGACGTACTGCCTGATCTCGCGACCGCCGAACTGGTTGTGCAACGTCTTGCCACGCTGAGCCTCGCCCTGGCGTTCCTCGTTCTGGCGGCGGCGCTGCACCCGCGTCGCGACGGCCAGCGCGGACCCCAGCGTTTCCTGCTGGCAACGGTGTTCGCCGGTATCGCGGCCGCCGGGATCGGCTACCTGGTCCTGAAAGTGACGGGCGACCGCGTCCGCCAGGACGAGTGGGCCGCCGCACACCAAGCGGTGGAATCCGAACCACGCGCCGACCTCGAGCGGATCGACGGCCGTATCACCATCGAACCCGCCCGCGGGGTGTCGCTCGACGTGACCTACATCCTTGCGGCAACGGAGCCGCTGGAAGAGCTGCTGTTCGGGTTCAACCCGGGTCTCGAGGTGTCCGAACTCCGCCTGGACGGCACCCTGGTCGAGGCGAGCCACGAGTTGGGGGTGCTGCGGGTGCCGCTCGCATCGAAGGCGCGGGCGGGCGATCGGTTCACCCTCGATATCACCGCGACGGGCATCCCCGATGCGTCCTTCGGCTATCTCGACAGCGACATCGACTTGGCCGATGTGAAGGGTGAGGCGGGCAACCTGATACTGCTCGGCACGGAAGCGTCGGTGTTCGATCGGCGCTATGTCGCACTCTTGCCGGGCGTGCGCTGGCTGCCGCTGCCAGGTGCTGCGACCGGCAACGACGACCCCGAACACTACGGGCGGGACCACTACCTCGTCGATCTCGAAGTCGAGGTCCCGGATGGATGGCTGGTCGCCGGTCCCGGGTTGCGTCGCGAGGCCGGCGAAGGCCGATTCCGCTTCGCGCCGCCGGTGCCGGTGCCTGACGTCGCGCTGTTGGCATCGGTGTTCGAACGCCGCCACCTGAGTGTCGACGACGTGACGTTCGAATTGCTCCTGTACCCCGGGCACGGGGACAACCTCGAGCCGTTCGTAGATTCCGTGGACATAATCGAAGAACGCATCGCCGAGGTGCTCGGCGAAGCGCGAAGGGCCGGACTCACCTATCCCTACGAAGGACTGAGCCTGGTCGAAGTGCCGGCGAGACTCCGCGTCTACGGGGGAGGATGGCGCATGGACTCGGTGCAGGCGTTGCCCGGCATCATGATGTTGCGGGAGTACGGCTTGCCCACGGCGCGGTTCGACACCATGTTCCGGTTCCTCCGCGAAGTCGGTGGCGAGAGGGGTGCCCGTCTGGCCCGGTCGACGACGGGCGGGCGAGGGGAGGACGATGACCCGGATCGCGAAGCCGCTCGCGCCAAGGTCGGCATGCTCGAGCTTTTCTTCGCCACCGACTTCAGCGGCGGCACGCTCACCGACGGTCTTACCCGCAGTTTCTTCAAGTACCAGACCAGTCCCCGGGGCGAAGGGGCCATCGCCCTGGACTATCTCTGCCACGAACTCGCGACGGGTCTCATCCATCACCGGCAGGTGGGCCAGTATTTCTCGCCCCGGAACTTCGCCACCTCCCAGGGGATGAACGAGACCATGGGGCAGCTCGTCGCGGGCTTCATGTCCGGCGGCGGCAACCTGTCGATCTCCGTGAGTGGATCCGGAAACGCACCGCAGAGCGCCTCGGTCTGGAGCCGGGCACTGGACGCGCCGCTTGCGAAGCTGGATCCGTCCCAAGGTGGTGAGGGCACCCTGAATGTGCTCTCGCTCAAGGCGCCGGCCCTGGCGCGGTCGATCGTCGACGGATTGGGCCGGGAAGCCGTCGCGACCCTGGTCGCCGAACTGCGTCGTCGGCACGTTGGCACGACCTTCACCATCGACGACTTCGACGAGATTGCCGAACACACCGGCGCCGAACTCGGCGTCCTGCTGGGCGATTGGCTGGGCGATGCGTCGTTGCCGGGCTTCCTCGTCTCCGACGCCGTTGTCGAACGTCTCGTCGACGACGAACGGGGCGAACCGCGCTACCAGATCCGTGCCTACGTGCACAATGGCGAACCGACGCCGGGTCTCGTCCGTCTCGGCGCCGTGGCGGACAGCCGGGGGGCGTTGAACGCCTTGAGCGAGCCTATTCGAGTCGATGGCCACACCTCGGTGGAGGTGGGCCTCGTCATCGACGAACCGCCTGCCCGGGTGTGGATCGCCCCCTATCTCTCCCTGAATCGGCAGGACATTCTGCTCGAGTTGCCCGACTACGACACCACCGACGCCGTGGATGCTGAGCCGTTCAATGGCGACCGGCCCAGCGATTGGTTGCCGCCACCGGAACCGGGCATCGTCGTCGACGACCTCGATGA
This sequence comes from Pseudomonadales bacterium, assembly GCA_021295895.1. Lineage (GTDB taxonomy): Bacteria > Pseudomonadota > Gammaproteobacteria > Pseudomonadales > Azotimanducaceae > VXYL01. The sequence continues at coordinate 12,038 of JAGWBM010000044.1, read as the reverse complement.
AGGGTTCTCGGTCGTCTATGCAACCCCCGAGGACGAAGAGCGCTACGGGGTTCGCGCGACCCCTTGGTGGATGGGAACCCAGGACATCGACCAGGGCTTGCCGGTGTTCAACATGTTCACGCCGCCATCCCAGGGTTGGATGCGGATGGAGGTGGCCGGCACCTGGGGCAGGTACCGCCACGCCGCCGCGGTGGTGTATCCGGGTAACGGGGGCGCTTCGGCTCGCTTCGCCGCCGAACTACCTCGAGCAGGTCGTTGGCGTTTGGATTACCACCTGCCCGACGTCGAGTCCGGGCAACGAGGGCCGGTCGTGGGCCTCAACATCCGTGTCCAGGCGAACATACTCGGACGGGAGAAGAGAGACTTCGAAATAACGATCGTCGCGGACGGTGTCGAGACACCGGTGGAATTCGACGCCGCCGATGCCAGCGCGGGATGGAACGACCTCGGCGAATTCACGCTGCCGGCGGGCGAGGTCGCCCTACTGGTATCCAATCGGACCTCCGGTGGCCTGGTGGTTGCGGACGCCGTCCGGTGGCGCCCGGTGGAGGAACGATGACGCAATTCAACGCCATGACCCGCTACGCGCATGTGATCGGCATCGCGGCGCTCGCCGGTGGCTGCGCGCCGCCGCCGCAGAGCGCCGGCGTGGAATTCCGCACCCCCATCGAGGTGGTGGATGTGGGTACCGGTACCGTCGAGGACGTGGTGGTGGCCACGGGCAATCTGCGCCCGCGCGAGATCGTGACCCTGGACATCGAGACGCCCGGCCACCTGCAGGTTGCCCGGGATGGACAAGGGCGACGCTTGGCGGAGGGTATGCGCGTCGCGGCCGGCGACGTCATCGCCCGGGTAACCGGCGAGGACGCCCGCCTTCACGCCCGCCTGGAAACCACGCGTCAGGCGATGGAAGCCGCCAAGGCGCAGCTTGACAGGCGCAAGGAACTCCGCGAGGCCAATGTCGCATCCGAAGAGGAGCTTCAACAGGCCGAGGAGCGGTACGAAATGGCCCTCTACGAGTTCGAGCGCAGCACGCTCAACGCAGCGAAGGCGACGCTCGAGACGCCCATCGCCGGCACGATCCTGCGCCTTGCCCGGGATGCGGATGGTCGGCCCAAGGCGGACGGCCAACTGCTCCGCGCCGGGTTCGTCGTGGCCGAGATCGCACCCGTCGACGAACTCGTCGCGGACATCGACCTGATCGGTCCGGAACTCGCCCGGGTCGAGGTCGGGCTTGCCGCGCGTATCCGGCACTACGCCTACGAGGATCTGTTCGCCGGCGAGGTCATCCGCCTATCGCCGACGCTCGACCCCGTCAAGCACACGTTCCGCGCCGAGGTGTCGGTGGCCAATGCCGAACGCCTGCTCCGACCCGGGATGTTCGTGGAAGTGGTGGTGGTCGTGGAGCAACGGCAGGACGTGGTCGTCGTTCCGCGCGACGCCGTTGCCAACCGGGCCGGCCGATCGGTGGTGTTCATCCTGGATGGCCAAAGCGTCAGCCGCCGCAACGTCCGCTTGGGCCTCGGCGACGACGACAAGGTGCAGGTGCTGGAAGGTGTCGCGGACGGCGACCGGGTTGCCGTCCGCGGGCTCGACACGCTCACGGACGGGAACCGGATTCGGATCGTCGGGTCTTGAGCTGGTGAGAAATGCGCGCTAGGCGTCGCCGCCACAGGGATGTGCCGTGACGGCGTTTGAGTCCGCCGCCGCTCTCGCGGTACGCCGTCCGGTGGCGGTCACTGTGGTCGCCGTGGCCGTGGCACTCGTCGGGGTGTTGTCGTGGCGGGAACTACCGGTTGATCTCCTGCCCGATCTTCAGAGCCCCACGGTGGTCGTCTCGATCCGTTCCGGCAACCGTCCACCCACCGAAATGGAGCGGCTGTACGGCGAGTCCGTCGAGCGCATGCTGACCACCGTACGCGGCAGCCGCAAGGTGTTCCAAGTGGCCCGCACCGGCCGATTGGTGACGACGGTCACCTTCGACTGGGATGCCGATCTCGACCTTGCCCTGGTGGATGTGCAGAAGGCCGTGGGTGGCATCGAAGGCGATCCGCAAGTGGACGAGGTGATGGTTCGACGTTTCGATCCCCGACAGTCGCCCATTCTGACCCTCGGGCTCGTCGCGCCAACCGGGAGTCCCGATCTCGCCGAACTTCGCCAGCTTGCCCGTCGCCAGGTCGCGCCTGCGCTGGAGCAGTTGGTTGGCGTGGCCGAAGCCCGCATCACCGGCGGTCGTGACATCGAGATCCGCGTCTCGGTGGACCGCTACCGGCTGGATGCGTTCGGCGTTTCGTTGGCCGAACTGCGCGGCCGCCTGGAAGGCCAGAACGTGGACGTCGCCGCTGGCACGCTGGAAGAGGGCGACCAGGTCTTCCAGGTGCGCGGCGTATCGCGCTACCGCAACGCCCAGGACGTTGCCAATGTGGTCGTGCGGTACATGTCGGACGCGTCGGGGGCACGCAAGGCCGTCCGGGTATCCGACCTCGGCACGGTGGAGATCGCCGACGCCGAGATCGACCACCTGGTGCTGGTGGACGGTGTCGAAGGCGTCGGCGTCGCGGTCTACAAGGAAGCCGGTGCGAACACCGTGGCGGTCTCGGCGGAGGTCCGCGATGCGTTGGAGGGCTTGGACGACGATCTGCCCGGCGTCCAGGTACGCGAGATCGCCGACGACGCCAAGCTGGTCAACGATGCCCTCGACGAACTGCAATTCGCCGCCGGTGCGGGCGTGGCCCTCGCGGTGCTCGTCCTCGCGCTGTTCCTGCGGTCGGCGGGTGCGACCCTGATCGTCACCGCCGCCGTGCCGGTGTCGATCCTGGCGGCGTTGTTCGCCATGAACTTCGCCGACCACAGCTTGAACATCGTTACGCTCGGCGGGCTCGCGCTGGGCGCCGGCATGCTGGTGGACAACGCCATCGTGGTCGTCGAGTCCATGTATCGACGGCTGGCGCTCGGCGACAGCGTCGAGGAGTCCGCCGCGAAGGGTACGGGACAAGTGGCCGGGGCGATCACGGCGAGTACCCTGACCACCTGCGTGGTGTTCCTTCCCGTCCTGTTCGTCGAAGGACTGGCCGCGCGGCTGATCGACGGCATCGCCTTCACCGTGGTCGTGTCGCTGGTCGCCTCGCTCGGCGTGGCGGTGTTCGTGATTCCCGCGCTCGGGCGCTGGTTTCTGCCCCGCGCATCGCGCTCGAACCTGACCACCGAAAAAGCCGCGTCGCGTGCCCGTGCGGTTGTCGAATCATTGGTCGGTCGGTTGCTGCGCCGGCCCGGGACCGTCGTTCTTTTGGCGATCGGCATGGTCGCCGTCGCCGTGGCGATGCTGCTGCGACTCGGCACCGAACTGCTCGCGCCGTCGGATCCGCGGCAGTTCTCGGTGCGCCTGGTCGGTCCCGCCGCGCAACGGGTGGAGTCCACGGCCCGGTCCGCGGCAACCGTCGAGAGCCTCATCGCCCAGGCCGGCGGTGGAACGGTGGCGGACGGCGGCACCCTCGCGGCGACCCTGTCGGAAGTCGGTCGGCTGCCGGAAGACGGCCGTTCGATCCGCAGCGAACTGGCCGAAGAGAACACGGCGCGGGTGATCGCCCGCATGACCGCGGACGGTCCCACGGGACGTCAGATCGCCGCGTGGCTGGCGCCGGAACTCGAGGCCCTGCCCGGGACGGAGGTGAAGTGGGAGATCGCCCGCTCGGCACTGACCGATGCCCTCGGGGCCAGCGGTCCGCCGATCGTGGTGGAGATCGGCGGCGAGTCCCTGGACGACCTGCGTCGCGGTGCCGACGAGATCAAGACGCGTTTGGAATCCTTGGCCGAGATATGGAACGTCAAGTCCTCCTTCGAAGGCGGTCCAACCGAATTGCGCGTCGCCCTGGATCCGGCGATGGCCGATGCGCTGGGCGTCGATCTGAACACGGTGGCGCGGGTTCTCGAAGCCAATCTCGATGGCATGGAGGCCACCCGGTTGTCGTTGGGCGACGAAGAGCGGGTTGTCAACGTTCGGCTGCCGACACCGCGCCGCGATCAACTCGCCGACGTCGAGTTCCGCAACGCCGCCGGTCGTCCGGTGGCGCTGGGTGAGGTGGCGAGATTCCACGAGACCGAAGGTGCCCGGGAGGTGTTCCGCCGGGACCAGCGCCGGGTCGTCCAGGTCACCGCCCAGCTTACGGCCGGGTTCACCCAGGCGCAGGCGGTCGCTGCGGTCACGGCGGTACTCGACGAAGCGTCCATTCCTCCGGGTACCCACACCCGCTTGCGCGGCCAGGAAGAGGAGCGGCTGCAGACCTTCGACGAGCTGCAACTTGCCGGGATTCTGGCGTTGATCCTGGTACTGATGGTACTGGCGGGTACCTTCGAATCGCTGCTGCAGCCGCTCACGGTGCTCGCCGCCGTTCCCCTTGCGCTGATCGGCGTCGCCGTGGTGCTGGTGCCAGGCGGCCAGCCCATCGGCGTAATGGCGATGCTCGGCTTCATCGTGCTCGCCGGCGTCGCGGTGAACGATGCCGTGCTGCTGCTCGCCACCGCCCGGCAGCTCATGGCCGAGGGTCGCGAGCGCGTTGCGGCGCTCGCCGCCGCGGCGGGCATTCGCCTGCGTCCCATCCTGATGACGACGCTGACCACGGCCTTGGCGCTGACGCCGTTGGTATTCGGGGGCGGGGAGGGCGTGGAGCTACGGGCACCGATGGCGCTTACCGTGATCGGCGGCATCGTCGCGTCGACGTTGGGATCGCTACTGGTGCTTCCCTGTTTGTACCTGCTGCTCGACCGGCTCCGATGGCGCCGCGCCCAGCCTGCCGGCGGGCCGGGCACCGACGCCGACCCCTGACCGGGATGCGCCGATGAGCCTCCTTGACCTGCCCGTCCGTCGCCCGGTGGCCGTGGGCATGCTCTTCTTCGGTTTCGTGGTGCTCGGGATCGTCGCCTACCAGCGTATCCCCCTGGAGCTGATGCCGCCCTTGGAAGGCGACATGCTTCGCGTACAGTTCTACCGGCCGAGCAGCGAGCAGGAGGTGGTCGAGCGGGACATCCTGCTGCCGCTCCACGCGCGGGTCTCGGCGTTGCCGGACGTCGCGGAGAGCTGGGGCGAGGTGCGGGGTTCGGGCGGCCGCTACCGGGTTCGCTTCGAACCGAGGACCGACATGAAGGTCCGCGAACTGGAGTTGCAGCGCATCGCCGCCGACCTGCAGCGGGACCAGCCGCTCGGCAGTTCCGTCGGTGTCACATCGTTCGAGTCGGCGACCACCGAGTTCGGCAGCCGCGTGATGAGCATCCATGTCACGGGCGATGCGGACCGGGACACGCTGTTCGATCTGGCGGATCAGCTACTGGCACCTCGGTTGGCCGCGGTGCCGGGCGTCGGTCAGGCAACGGCCACCGGCGGGTCGCAGCGGCGGTTGATCGTGAGCGTCGACCTTGCCCGGGCGGTGGCTACCGGCGTGACGCCGATGGAGGTGGCGGGTGCGGTGTCCCGCCGCGCCGGGAACATACGCCACGTCGGCGAACTCGACAGCGAGTCCGGCCGGGTCGACGTGATCCTCGACGGTCGACCGTCGAGCGTCGAGGCGTTCGCCAATACCCGCATCGCCCCCGGTCGCCCCACCCAACTGAAGCACGTCAGCAACACGGCCCTGGGATTTGCGCCCTGGCAGGGGGCGTTCCGCGTCAACGGCGAAGAGGCGGTGGGCATCGAGGTCTACAAGGAACAGACCGCCAATCTCGTGCGGCTCGGCGGCGAACTTCGGGAACGCATCGCCGAACTCCGCCGCGAGCTCGCCCCGATGGGCATCGATCTCGTCATCGGCGACGATCCGGCCGCGGATGTCGAGGAGCAACTCGGGCGGCTGGCGACACTCGGCTTCTCGGGCTACCTCATCGCCATCGCCGTGTTGTTCCTGTTTCTGCGCCAGTGGCGCGCCGTGGCGGTCGTCGCCGTTTCGGTCCCGGTCAGCCTGCTCGGTGCGCTGGCCCTGCTCTACCTGCTGGGCCATTCCATCAACCTGCTCACCCTCGGTGGACTCTGGCTGTCGGTGGGACTGCTGATCGACAACAGTATCGTCGTCTACGAAGCCGTTCTGAGGCGTCTGGAGCGGGGCATCGACGCCCCCACGGCGGTTCGCGTCGGCCTGAACCGCACCATTCGCGCCATCTTGGCGGCGTCGGCGACGACGGCCATCGTGATGCTACCGGCGGCGATCCTCGACCTGTCCGTGACCGTGCGCTCGCTGGTGGCGGAGCTGGTGCCGGCTTTCCTGCTTCCCCTTGGCGCGTCGATGCTCGTCGCCATCGGCCTGGTGCCGGTGCTTGCCCACCGCCTGGCGGCACCGGCGGCCGTGGGCAGCGTCGTGCGGCAGCGCACCACGCGGGAGCGGACCGGCGGCAGACGAGCCCCGGACCCCCTGCGAATCCTCTTCGGTGGGTTGGTGGCCAACGCGATGCGGCGGCCATCCGCCTGGTTGACGGGCACGGTCGTTGCGATCGTGGCGACGATCCTGATCGGATTCCCACTCGCCATGTCGAATCAGGCGCCCGCGGATCCCGAAATGGCGGAGAGCGTGTCGTTCAGTGCAAGTTCCGTGAAGGGAACCCGTTCGGTGGCGGTGGTGGCGGACGCCGTGGCCGAGCTTGAACAGGTGGTGCTGGCGATGGAGGGGGTGGAGACGGTCATCTCGAACATCAGCGAGGACAGTGCCTTGATGACCGTCAACTTCGTCGATCTCGAAGAGCGTCCGGAGGATCTGACCGTATCCCGGGTTCGACGCGCGGTCGACGAAGCCGCCGAGCGGGTGCCGGGTATCGACGTGGCGCGCCCCGGCGAGGAACGTGGCGGCCGCAGGGGCCGCGGTGGACCGGAGGGCGGCGGGGGCTCGTTCATGGGTGGCGGTGCGGACGAAGTGGTGCTTTCCGGACCGGACAACCGGGCGCTGGAACGACTTGCGGACGACCTGGTAATGCGTCTCGAGCCGGTGAACCGGGTTGCACGGGCCTGGCATTCGTCGCCGACCGGTGCCGAAGAGATCTGGGTACAACCGGACCCGAGGGGCTTCGAGGCATTCGAGCTTACCGTCGACGAGGTATTGCCGGCGCTCCGTTTCGCGGGACGCAACGGCCTGAATGCCGGACGGTACGTGCTACCGTCCGGGCGCGAAATCCCCGTGTTCGTGGAACGGGTTGACGCCCGCGAGCCGGAGGGCGTGCGCGACCTGCGGCGGCTACGCGTGCACACCGACAACGGGGTCGCCACGGTGGCGTCGCTGGCGTCGATACGGCAAATGCCGCCCGCCCCGGCGATCATGCACCACAACGGTCGCCGGGAGACGAGCGTCTTCTACCGTCTCGACGCATCGGCGCCGGAGTCGGGGCCGGCCCGGGACGCCCTCGACGAAGAGATCGCCGCCGCCATCCACTCGGCCCCGAAGCCGGCCGGGTACACGATCGAGATCCAGGACGAGGACGACGAAGGCATCAGCACCCTGGTGCAGTTCTTCGTTTGGGGTGGCCTCCTGGTGCTCCTAGTGCTAGCGATGACCTTCGAGTCGCTGACCCTGCCCTGGCTCGTCCTGCTGTCGGTATTGCTGGCAACGGTGGGCGGTTCCTGGCTCATGGTCGTCACGGACACCCCGGCCACACTGATGGCAGGCGTCGCCGTTGTCGTCCTTCTGGGGCTCGCCATCAACCCGGCGATCCTCATCGTCGACCGCATGCAGCACCGGGTCCGGCGCGGCTGGTCGGCGGGCGCCGCCGCATTGGCATCGGTGCGCGAACGCACCCGGCCGGTGTTGATGACGACCGCAACGACGGTTGCCGCATTCGCGCCGATGATGCTCGCCACCGGAACGGCGAACGAGACCTGGCCGCCGTTCGCCACGGTGGTGGTCGGCGGGCTCCTGACGGCGACCCTGCTCACCCTCCTGGTGATACCCGTCTGCTACATCTTCCTGCAGCGCCTCGACAGCCTCTTCGGCCGCGTCGGGCCCTGGCTGGTACTCGGCCTCCTGGGATCCACCGTCGGCGCGGTGATCTGGCTACACCAGACCGAAACCGTCACCTCCTACGTCTGGCTATTCGTGATCTTCCTGTTGATTCTCGGTGGCCTGCTCACGCCCGCCGTACTCGTGTTCCGTCGCCCCGAGCTTGTCGAGCCCGAGACCGCCGGCGGCCCGCCGGTTCTCGAGGTGCGCAATCTCAAGAAGATCTACGGCCTGCCCGGACCGATCCGGCGGGCGCTCAGGGCGCCGCGTGACTTCGCGGATAGCGTTCGGCGGGATGGCGCAACCGTGAACCGCGCCGGCTTCGAATGGCGTGAAGCCATGGGACGATTTGGGCCGTTCGCGATTCTTGCCGCGGCGCCGCTCGTGTTGTCGTCGCAGGTCCAGGGACCGGCCTGGAAACTCATCCTGTGGCTCTTGGCCGCTGCATTCGTCGTCAGCTTGTTCACGGAGATTCGTCAAGCGCGGAATCCCGATGACCCGGACTCGAGACCGGGTGGACTCGAATCGGTGGTCCGCGTACTGCTACCGTGGGCAGTACTCGCAGCCTTCGTCGCCTGGATGATCATCCTGCCCCGACTGGCCGACGAACCCCACAAGGCGGTGCTCGCGTTGCCGATTCTCGCCGCCGTCCTGATCCTGATCGGCCAGGTCATACGCCGCAGTGCCGTACGCCAACAGCGTGGAATACTCGACGAGCGGGCCACATCCGGGCCGTTTCGGCACCCCCGCACGCTGTTGCGGCGGCTGGCCCTACGCATCGGCGGTTTCGACCTGCCCATCGAACCGGTGCTCGCCTTGACGCATGTGAGCTTCCGCGTCGAGCGTGGCATGGTGGGCATCCTCGGCCCCAACGGCGCGGGCAAGACCACGTTGCTCCGCCAGCTGGCCGGCATCCTCGATCCGACGCGCGGCGTCATCGATCTTGGCGGGGTACGCCTCGCGAAGATCCAGCGGGTGCTTGCGCGCTGGGTAGGTTACCTGCCCCAGGACGCGGGGTTGCCCGGGGGACTCTCCCCCCGGGAATACCTCGGCTATTTCGCGGCGCTCTACGAGTTGCCGGTCGACATCCGGCGGCAACGGGTGGAGAACCTGCTCGACGAGGTGGGTCTCGCCGAGAAGGCGGGCGACAAGATCAAGACGCTGTCCGGCGGCATGCGTCAGCGCGTGGCCGTTGCCCGCACGCTGTTGCGGTTGCCGTCGGTGATCATCGTCGATGAACCCACCGTCGGCCTCGATCCTCGCGAACGCATTCGCTTCCGCAACCTTCTGGCCCGGCTCGCCCGGGATCGGATCGTGCTGTTCTCCACCCATGTCGTCGAAGACGTCGCCGTCGCCTGTGATCGGGTCCTGGTACTGGCGGGCGGCCGACTGGTGTTCGACGGCGCCCCCGGGGTGTGGGAGAGTCGATTCGCGGCGGATGCGCCCTTCGAGCTACCCGGCGGTGCCATCCTCGCCGAGGAAACGCCCACTCTGGACGGTGGCACGGTACGGCGGATTCTCGCGGCAACCGCCCCGACGGACCCTGCCACACCCCTGGAGGCCCAACTGCAGGACGGCTACCTGTGGTTGATCTCGCAGGGTCGGCCGGTGGCGGGTTCCGGGGAGATCGACCACGCCTGCGCCATATCGCGGCCCGGTTGGAGCTTTTCCGGCTGGCTGGACTCGCCATTGCGGGGCACTGGGTGTGGCTGCTGATCTTCCTACCCCTGCTTTGGCTCGCCGCGCGGGCGATCGAGGCGCTGATCACCCCATCGAGCGGCTTCAACCCGGTGAACGCGCAGGTGGGATTGATGGGCATCCCGATGGCGGCACTGGCAATCATCCTGGGATTGCGCATCATCGCCGGCGAGATGGACGGCCGGAGCCTGGAGATCGCCTACACCGTCCCCGGCGGCTGCCAGCGTGTCTGGTGGGCGAAGCTCGCGGCGGCGGCGTTGATCCTCGTATCGGCCGCGATCCTCCTCGCGTTGGTCACCTACTTTCTGTTCACCAAGTTCCCGCCCGTCGCCGTCTACGGCGCGCTGCAGGGCGCGGTGTTCTACCTTGTCCTCGCCATGGCACTCGCCACGCTGTTTCGCAGCGAGGTCGCCGGTGCCATGGCCACGGTCGCGGTGCTCGTCTTCGATCTCGTCGTGCTCGGCAGCAACGGCGTTCGTGCCTCGCCGTTCTGGAACCCGTTGGCGGAGACCAACCCGGATCCGGAGGTGTTGCTCGCCATGACCGTGCAGAACCGGATCGGCATACCCCTGTTCATCGCCCTCGTCGTCGGTCTCGCGTTCATGCGTGCCAACCGCCGCGAGCGGATGCTGGGTGGGTGAGGTCTGCTTGTCGGTCGGGATGCCGCAGGTCCGTAGGGACGACCCTTGCGCGCGCTGAAGGGTCTGGGCGCATCGGCGGGCACCGGCTTGCTGCCCGGTCGTTGCGAATCCAATCCATTGTCGATCGGCATAGGGTGCCGGCGGCCGGATGGATAACGATCTCCCGCTCGGACGACCGGTCGACCATCCACGGCGTTACGACCGATCCGTGCTACGGCGCATCGAGCGCCGGACGGGACGCGAAACCATCGGTATCACCGGGCCGCTTCCGTTCACGGGCGAAGACGTCTGGCACTGCTACGAGTTCTCTTGGCTGGCGCCAACCGGCATACCCCGGGTTGCCGTCCTGACGGTGCGCGTACCGGTCGATTCCCCCTACATAGTCGAGAGCAAGTCGCTGAAGCTCTACCTCAACGGATTCGCGGGCTCGACCTTCGAGGGTCCCGATGTCGTGGTCGAACGTATCGAAGCAGACCTCGGCCGGGAAACCGGCGAAGCCCTGCGGGCTTCCATCGAGGCAGCCGACGACACGCAGACGCCCGGGAACTTCAAGAGCGACTGCCTGGACGGACTGTCCGTCACCACCGAGCACTACCAACGTGCGCCGCAGTTCTTGGTGTCATCCGGGGAGTCAGGGCGAGACGCCGTCCACACCCACCTGTTCCGAACGCTTTGCCCGGTCACCGGACAACCGGACTGGGGCTCGGTGGCGATCGACTACCGGGGCCGGCTGATCGGTCGGGCGTCGTTGCTTCGCTACCTCGTCTCCTACCGCGACACCGCGGTCTTCCACGAGGTCGCCGCCGAGCAACTGTTCGTGGACCTGCACGAGGCGACCGGGGCAACCGATCTCACCGTCGATGCGCGATTCCTGCGGCGGGGTGGAATCGACATCAACCCGTTCCGTTCCACTTGCCGGTCCGACGCGCCGAGAATCCGGCTGCCACGCCAATAGCGCTGCGCGATGGATGGACGCGGCGGAGCGACGGGAGGGCACCGGGGCCCGCGGGACCGACCGTACCCGGACGTCTGTTATTCCCGGGGCAAACCCATTAGCATCGCCGCCTGAAGTTGTCGAGTCGATGGTGGCTGTATCGGTCCCTTCGCGGCGAACCGTTGTCAACCCCGTCAGGCCCGGAAGGGAGCAGCGGTCGCAGCGGATTCGGGCGCCGGGGTGTGGCTGGTACGCCACCTCGAGCGGCCGAAGGAGCACGCCTGGAAAGTGTGTATGGGCTAACCGCCCATCGAGGGTTCGAATCCCTCCCTCTCCGCCACTAATTCGTCAGAAAGCGAGTGCTTTCAATCGCTTAAAGCGAACTGGGTGATCGGGTCATCACTTTATGTTTGATTATTTCGTCGGCTACTCGGGACACGTTCTGATCCGTGACGACATGACCTGATCGGGATACGTATCCGCGCACGTCCAGACCAACCGTCAACCGTGCATGCGGCGGCAGGATAGCATCGCGGAGGCCGGCGGACGGCCCCAACCCCGCCAGGACTTGTCAGGCCGCCTCGCCGATCCGGTGCGCGAGTTTCGCGCGTCGCCCCGTCCCGCTCACCGGTATCAGGTTCTCGCGCATCCGATCCGCGATGGCCTGCCAATCGCACCGCACCGCGTGGCGCCGGCATTCTCCCCGGTCCACGTCGACCGCCTGCGCCACGGCGACGCCGAGATCCTCGGCCAGCGCCCCCGTGGCCGGTGTCACGACATCGACCGGTCCCGTCACCGGAT
>JAGWBM010000043.1 GCA_021295895.1 Pseudomonadales bacterium | reverse complement strand
TTGAACGCGCGCCAGCCGGCGTTGTAGACCTCGGCGAGCGGCTTGCTGTCCAGCGCGAGTTCGAATCCATCCGGCATCTTCATCACCGCATGGTGACCGCCGGTTTCCGTCCGCCACACGGCTTCATCCGGAATGTCCAGGCCGATCGCGCGGTAGAAGTCGACCGATCGGTTCATGTCGTCGACGATCAGGTTCAACTGGTCCAGGACCGGGGAATTTGCCATCTGATCTCGCTCCCCAAAAAAACGGGATTGTGAACGTAGGGGACGGGATTGTCCCGTCCCGGCGCGCCCAGCGTGCGCCCTGCGGGTGCGCAAAGGCCCACGTTGTGCTACTCGACAGGCGGCATTCGCGCATGCGGATCGAGTGGGCGCCCCCCGCACAGGACATTCCCCCAATCCGTCCGCACGACCCTGCCACAAATACCTCGGGCCGCAGCGCGTTATGATCCCGTCGATGGCAGATTCTCCGGCACGCGTGCGTCCGTTCCTAGGTCTCGAAGGCCCTCTCGCCATCGCCCATCGCGGCGGCGGCGCCGAGCGGCCGGAGAACACCATGGCCGCGTTCGAACACGCCGTGAGTCTCGGCTACCGCTGCATCGAGACCGACGTCCATGCCACCCGCGACCGGGTCGCCGTGGTCTACCACGACGATGACCTCGATCGGTTGACCGGTCACACCGGTCCGGTGGCGGCTCGCGACTGGCGGGAACTCGCGACGTTTCGCGTCAACGACACCGAGCCGATTCCCCGACTCGAGGACGTGCTCGGCGCCTGGCCGGACCTCCGCCTCATCGTCGATCCGAAGACCGACGACGTCGTGGCACCGCTGATCGAGGCATTGCGACGCACCAATGCCCGCGACCGCGTCTGCGTCGGTTCGTTCTCGGCGCACCGTCTGCGGTGGGTCCGCGCCGATGCCCCCGGTTACACGTCGTGCGGTCCGTTCGAGGTGGTTCGACTACGTGCCGAATCCTGGAGCTTCGCCGCGGGCACGCTGGATGCCGACTGCGCACAGGTGCCGCCGCGTCATCCGCTCTTCGGCGACATCTCCATTCCGGTGGTGGACGCCGCGTTTGTTCGTGCCGCCCATGCCCGCGGCATGCCTGTGCAGGTCTGGACGGTGGACGAAGAGACGGCGATGGAGCGTTTCCTCGACCTCGGTGTGGACGGCATCATGAGCGACCACGTGACCAGGCTGAAGGCCGTATTCGAACGGCGTAGCCTTTGGCCTTAGCGCCCCCAACGGACCAAAGCTCCATGACGTTGAGGAATCCCGTATGGCATATATCGATGGTTTCGTAATTGCGGTTCCGACCGCGAACAAGCGGTGGTTCATCGACCACTCCGCCACCACCGACGCGTTGTTCAAGGAGCTTGGCGCCACACGCGTCGTCGAATGCTGGGGCGACGATCTCCCCGACGGCAACCTCACCGACTTCCGCAAGGCCGTCCAGGCGAAGGAAGACGAAACGGTGGCGTTTTCCTGGATCGAATGGCCGGACAAGGCGACCCGCGACGCCGGGATGGACCGGTTCCACGACATGGCGAAGACCGACGCCCGGTTCGACATGGACAAGAACCCCGTGCCATTCGATGGCGCCCGGATGATCTATGGCGGCTTCGACGCGGTCGTCGACCTCTGACGCCGACCGCTGACCAAGGACGCAGAGCTCATGACTGACCTCGCGGGCTTCGTTGCCAAGCTGCCGAAAGCGGAACTGCATCTGCACATCGAGGGCACGCTGGAACCGGAGCTTGCTTTCGCCATCGCCGAGCGCAACGGCCTCGCGCTTCCCTATCCGTCGGTCGACGAGCTGCGCGCCGCGTACCGCTTCTCAAACCTGCAGGAGTTCCTGGATGTCTACTACGCCTGCGCCGGCGTGTTGATCGAATCCCGGGATTTCTACGACCTGACCTGGGCCTACCTCGAACGCGCCCACGCCGACAACGTCCGCCACGCCGAGATTTTCTTCGACGCGCAGACCCACACGGCCCGCGGGATCGAGTTCGCGGCGGTGATCGAAGGCATCTGCGGGGCGCTGGACGATGGCCGGGACAAGCTCGGGCTGACGTCGCGGCTGATCCTGTGCTTCCTGCGCCATCTCGATGAAGCCGACGCGCTCGAGACGCTTGCGGCCGCCATGCCCTACCGAGACCGAATCGTCGGTGTGGGCCTCGATTCCGGCGAACGCGGCAACCCGCCGCGCAAGTTCGAGAAGGTATTCCGGCGTGCGCGAGAGGCGGGCTTCGTTCCCGTCGCGCATGCCGGCGAGGAAGGTCCGGCGGCGTACGTCCGCGAGGCGCTGGACGTTCTGGACGTGGTGCGCATCGACCACGGCAACAACGCCCTTGACGACCCCGACCTCGTCACCGAACTGGCGCGCCGCGGGATTCCGTTGACCGTCTGTCCGTTGAGCAACTTGAAGCTGTGCGTCGTCGAAGATTTGGCATCGCATCCCCTCAAACGGATGCTCGAACTCGGCCTGTTCGTCACGGTGAACTCGGACGATCCCGCGTATTTCGGGGGTTACGTCAACGACAACTATGTGGCCGTCGCCGAAGCGCTCGGTCTAGGCGAAGGGGATATCGTGAAGCTGGCGCGCAACTCCTTCGACGCTTCGCTGCTCGACGAAGTGGACAAGGCTCGGCTTTTTGGCGAGCTGGCGGTCGCGGTGACGTCGCTCGAACGTTCCGATGACGGGAGCAATCCATGAACATACGACAGATTATTTTCACCGGGGTCGAACGCGCCGAATTGCTCGAACGGGAGATCAGCGATGAACTCAAGCCGAACCAGGCACTGGTCGAAACGGAATTCACCATCGTCAGTCCAGGCACGGAAGGGCGGGGCTTCGCGGGGCTTCCCGGTGTCGGCTTCGACGGCAGCACCCACATGCCACGCGGCGCGACCAACGATCCCGAGAGTACGGACAACCGCAGGCCTACGCAGAATGATCCCCCGTATCCGCAGATCACCGGCTACGGCCAGATCGGCAAAGTACTCGAGGTCGGTGCCGACGTCACATTGTGCAAGCCCGGCGACCGCGTGTTGACGCGTTCGCCCCACGCATCGATGGTCAAGGCGAACGCCGGACGGTTCGCCGTGCCATTGCCCGACGATATCCCGGGCGAGGAACTGATCTTCGCGAGAATGGCCGGAATCTCCATCACGGCCATCTACTCCTCGTCGGTCAAGCCGGGCGACACCGTGCTGGTCATGGGATTGGGCGTGATCGGAAACTTCGCGGCGCAGTTGTTTCAACTTGCCGGGGCCGATGTCATCGGATCCGAGATCAATCCGTTCCGCGCCGAGAAGGCGAAGGCCTGTGGCATCCACGTCGTGAATCCAAACGAAACCGACCTGGAAAGACACGTGATGGAGTGGACCCGAGGCAGGGGCGTCCAGATTGCGGTCGAGGCGGCCGGGCGCAGCGAATTGCTGGCCGAAGCGGTCCTGTTGACTCGCGCCTACGGCGAGACGATTTCGCTCGGCAGCCCTTACGCGTCGGCGGTCTTTGACGCGACCCCGATGCTCCGCAAGATCCACTCTCAGTGCATCCGGTTGATCGGTTCGCTATCCGCGAGATGGCCCCCCCAGGAAGTCGATCGGGTACGCCACAGCCTGGTCGGGAACTTCACGAACGTGGTCAACTGGATCGCCGCTTCCCGGCTCAAGGTGCGACCGCTCTTGACGCACCTGGCATCCCCCGAGGACTGCCAGGACATCTACACCGGCCTGACGCAAAAGCACGACGAATACCTTTCCGCCGTGTTCGACTGGAACCGTTTGGAGTCGTAGCGCCAACGCTTGCCGCGCCGACTACTCGAGCGGCAACACGGTTCCCGGCGACGAAAAGCGTTCGGGTATCTCGGTGCCCGCCCGCACGAGTCTGCCGACCATCAGGATGCCAGGGGGATCCGCGCTGAGTATCGGCTGATTGCGGTGCAACAACGAGGAATGGAACAGGGCGAACTGCCCCGGTTCAAACGTCATTTGCCGCTCCCTGTCCTGGACAAAGTCTGGGAATTCGCCGACGTGGCGCTGCAGGTGATTCCTGTCAAATCCCTCTATCGGCAAATGAGACCCACTGATGTAGGCGAATTTCATTCCCGTGACTGCGAGCAATACGGTGAAGTGATTGTCCGTGTTGTAGATGTCGAGTGGCGCATCCGCGTTTTCGAAGAGACGAGAATGCTGCCAAGAGGCTTCTCTTGATCCCGCGTCCCTGACAATGACATTGGATCGCCAAAGCGACAGGCCAGTACCGAAGCAAGTCGTGGTCACCGACCGCAGATTGGCGTCACTAAAGATCTCCTCTATGACCCCGACATCGCGGTGTCTATCGACGAGTTGGGGGTTGACGTGCCGATTGTCCTTCTTCGATTCGTTCAAGCGCAGGACCACCTCAGACAACGCCTCGATTACCGATCCGTCCGCCAGATCGAATGGGCCGGCAAGCCCGTTCCGCCTCAACTGGCGCACTGACATCCGTTTCATTCCCCTACGAACCGATCACATCGCCATCATACCCCGCCGGTGTGCCTCGGTTCCGGGTACCCCGTGAACTCGATTGTCCGTCCATTAACTTCCTGTTTTTATGTGTATTTCTCGGCCCTCCGTCCCCATCCGGACTCTGTGTACAGGCCCATGCAAGCGGAGTACGATGGATCGATCTTTGGGAAGGATTAAGGGCAGCCTATAAGGGGGGTGCAAATATGAATAACCCGCAGTTGAGGACGAAGAAGCCGTGGTTCCGCTGTATTGGCGCGGGCCTGGCCGCTGCAATGACCGTCGTAGCCACCACCGGCGCGACCGAGGAAGCAAACGAAGCCGATGACGATGACGACTACATCGAGGAGATCGTCGTCACCGCCACGTATCGGGAAACTGCGGAGTTGGATACCCCCGTTTCCATGGGTACGGTCAGCGGCGACCTGATCGAAGACACCGGCGCGCTGGATTTCAACGACATCGCGCACCTCGTATCCGGATTGTCCTATTCCGGCCAGAACGAGTCGGAGAACGCCATCAGCATACGCGGCGTCTCGGACGGCAGTGTCAGAGGCGAATCCTATTCGGTAACCAGCGTCTACTATGACGACGCACCCGTGAGCGGTGTCACCTCGCCGGGACGACACGGCAGCGGTACTGCTTTCGATATGGAACGAGTCGAGGTTCTGATGGGGCCGCAGGGGGTCCTCGGCGGTGCCGGGAACATCGCCGGCCTGGTCCGGTTCGTGACCAAAAAGCCGGAAATGAACAACTGGCGCGCGAAAATCCAGAGCAATTTCCAATCCATCGATAGCGGCGGGAAGGGGTACCGCATCGACGGCATGGTCAACATTCCCGTTGTCGAGGACACGCTGGCGCTAAGAGTCCTAGGATTCACCACCGACACGCCCGGATGGATCGACCGGCCGGAATTCGACGATTACGACCGCAACACCAAGGAAATTAGAGGCGGCAGGATAACGGGTAAATGGGTTCCCACCGACGAACTACAGGTGAGAGCGACATGGGCATATACGAAGAGCCATGTCGTTGGCGATGCCCGGGCCAGTACGGCGGTACCACACACGTACCTATCGAACGAAGAGTGCAAGATCGCCGCGCCCGCGGAGCGCTGTGATTTCGCACCGGAACCGGTGGACGCCGACACACCTCCCGGATCGTTCGACGACACCGACCAGGTCAACGTGACCGTCGAGTACGAGTTGCCGTTCGCGGATTTCCTATCGAGCACGTCCACGACGAAACGAGAGGGAGTGGCGGTCTTCTGGGATCGCCTCTGGTCCTACGTCAACCGCGACAACCAGATTTCCGCAGACCTCAATTTCGCCAAAACCGGCGACATTTGCTGGCGAATACTCGATGGTCGGAATTGCACGGAACCGGGATTTGTCGTCGTCTCGGATCAACACTTCAACGGCATCGCGCAGGGGTCAAGGATCTTTTTCGATGCGGATGTACAGGAATTCCGGCTCACCTCAAATCAGGAACGTCGTCTCAGTTGGGTTGTCGGTTCGTTCTACAAGAAAGAGCAAAGCGTCATCCAACGCGAAGTTCAGTTCTCCTTGTTTCCGGAATTCGCGCATTTGCGGGAGGACTACCTGACCCAGACCCGGGCGGTCGATGGCGACAACACCCTCAATGGCAGCAGGGAACGGGCGGTCTACGCGACGGCCGACTACGCCCTGACCGACAGCATAGAGGTGAATCTCGGCGTTCGCTGGAATAACGTGGAGATATTCTGGGACCTTAACAACCGGGAGGTCGTGAATTCATTTGGTTCCAACCAGATGGGGGACACGTCGGTTGAAGAGGTAACTCCCCGCGTGGGTCTGACGTGGCGGCCAATGGATCGCCTGATGGTCTATGCCGTCTACAGCACGGGCTTTCGACCCGGTGGCGTCAACAGCAACATGTACACCGAGTTGGGGATTCTCGACTACATCCAGTCCAACGATCCGACGCCAAACGTCTACACGTGTGATGATTTCACACCCAACCTCGTGGTTGGGAGCCTGTCGGCTGGCGGCCAGTTCAGCACATGCCCGATAGGGCTGCAGGACACGCGGGACTACGACGTTGTCCGCGACGGGCTGTCCTCCCATCTGTATTTCGCCGGCGACACGATCGAGAACTTCGAGATCGGCACCAAGCTCAGCCTGTTCGACAACCGGTTGAGGGTGATCGCCACGATCTACGAGATGGACTGGCAGAACATCATCGTCGCCGGTTGCTTGCCCGACGAGATCATCATCACCCGACCCTGCACTTCCGGGTCGAGTGTCCGGGCCAATGCCGGGCACGCCTATAGTGATGGTTGGACGCTGGATGTAGCTTGGACACCGACGGACAGCCTCTACCTGACCGCAGGCTACGCGTACACGGAATCGCTGATCGACGATAACGGTCCGGACGATCCTCGCTACGCGAGGCGGCATGGGGATGCCACGGACGCGCAGATCGCCTGCCAGTGCATCCCGATTCCGAACTCGCCGGAGTGGACCTGGAACGCTGCGGCAGCCTATTCCTTCCCCGTTGGCCCCTTCGAAGGCGAAGTGCGCCTCGACTGGTTCGCTTCGGCGAAGAGTTGGTCGCGGGCGTTCTACCGGAACATCCACTTGAACGAGGACTACGACATGGGGAACGCGCGGTTTACGTTGCGCGAGCCTGTCGACAACCGCTGGCGTGCTTCGTTCTTTGTGCGGAACTTGACGAACAAAAACGTCAACCTGCGTAAAGACAGCGGCTCGTTCTCCATGTGGGCACCGCCGCGGACCCTTGGTGTCGAGTTGATCTACGAGCTCATGTAGGCGCACAAGGGCGAACAAATGACCCGGCCATCCCGGGCGGAGCAAAGGAAGTGCTTCGCCAGGGGGTGGCGCAGGGTCCGGATTTCTCACCAGTACAAGCAAAGGTGACAAGCACTCCCAAACTCGCTGCAATCCTAGCGGCACTGGTGTTTGTGGCCGCGATCGCCGAGGCCCGTCGCGACAGGCCCGAACCGGGCAAGCGATCCGGGGAGCAAACGGTCGAGGCGCGCCCGGTCACGAGCCTCGAAGGGCTCGAATTCAGTCACGGTATCGCGCTGTACGACGAGCTCAAATACCCAGCCGATTTTCCGCATCTCGAATACCTCAACCCCGATGCCCCCAAGGGCGGCACGCTCGTGCTCCCGACGGGAACGAACTTCGATACGTTTGCACCCATCGCGGAACGAGGCACGGGCGCGCCCGGCAGGTTCTACCAGACGGAGTCGTTGATCGTCCGATCAGGCGACGAGCTAAGCGCCTTCTACGGGCAGTTGGCGGATGGAATCGCCGTCAGCGACGACCGATCAACGATAGTTTTCAGAATTCACCCACAGGCGAAATGGCGCGACGGCGTCCCGATCACACCAGACGACGTGGCATTCTCGATCGAGAGTCTACAGAGCCGGGTCGCGGGCCGCCTCTACTATGGCGCTATCCAATCGGTGGAGAAAATCGACAACCGCCACGTGGCCGTTCACCTTAACGAGCCGCTGCAATTACCGACGCTCATGTCTTTCGACTATCTGCCGATCCTGCCGGAACACTACTGGCGCGATAAGGATCCGTCCGCGTCCACCCTGATACCCCCGCTCACCAGCGGCCCCTACGCCGTTTCGGCATTCCAACAAGGCCGGTATATCGTCTACCGGCGCGATCCCGACTATTGGGGCAGGGACATCCCGGTCAACAAGGGTCGCTACAACTTCGACACCATCCGATACGAGGTCTACCGCGACGCCAATGTCACCCGGGAAGCCTTCCGCAAAGGCCTGATCGATATCTGGAACGAGTCGGATGCTCGCTATTGGCATGGCGGCTTCGACATACCCGCATTGAAACGCGGCTGGATCCGGAAAATCCGGCTCAACGCGGGACTCGAGGTGGGAATCCGTGAAGGCATCGTCCTCAACAACCGCCGAGAGCGATTCAAGGATCGGAGGATCCGGGAGGCACTCACCCTGGCCGTGGACTTCGAGTGGCAGAACCGGACCCTGCACTACGGCTACCACACACGCGCGCACAGCTATTGGCCGGACACGATACTGGCCGCGACCGGCATACCGAGCGCCGACGAGCTAGTCCTGCTCGATCCCTACCGCGACCAGTTGCCCGCGGAACTGTTCGAGCAACCGTTTCGCTTCCCGGAAATCACAACGGAGGAAGACTATCGGGCGAACATGGTGCGTGCCCGGGAGCTTCTCACGGAGGCCGGCTGGAACATCGTCGACGGCGTGCTTCGCAATGCCGCAGGAGAAGCTTTCGACGTCGAGTTCCTGACCCGCAGCCCCAGTGAGGCACGCACTCTGCTGCCGTATTTCCAGCGGCTGAAACAGCTCGGCATCCGCGCCACCATGGCGGCGGCATCGGGGGACAGCGAGTGGATTAGCCGTCTACGCAGGTTCGGCTATGACGCCGTATTGACAAGCATGCGCATCCAAATGCCGCCGCTGGTCGGGTTGAAGGACCGGTTCCACTCCAACTCCGCGATGGTTCCCACTTCAGCTAACCGATCCGGCATCAGCAACCCCGTCGTGGATTTCCTCGTCGGCGAAGCTATAGCGGCGATCGATATGTCGCAGATGGTTGCCGCGTGCCGAGCACTTGACCGGGTTTTACTCTGGCAGTACTACCAGATTCCGCTTTACGCGGTGGCTCCGCGTACGACGGTACATTGGACCAAGTTCGGCAAGCCGGCTTTCGAGCCCAAGTATCAACCCGCGTTTCCGGACGGCTGGTGGTATGACGCCGAGAAGGCTGCGCGAATAGTGGGTATCCGCGCTACACGGTGATGCCATGAGCTCCTCGACACACACGCACGTACACCCTTTCGACGCGCATTTCCATTTGCAACCTGTGCGTGAGCCTCAGCGCTTCTCAAGAAATCTAGACGACATCGATGCACTCGGCGGCAAGGGTATGTCCCTCGCAAGGATGGCCACGGCCGGATTCCCTGTGCCGCCCGGATTTACGATTGCGACCTCGGCCTATCGACAGTTCGTCTTGGATATCGGGCTGGCGGAGGCCGTCGTCGACCTCGCTAGACCGCAAGTCGTTGGTGGCATCGCGTCCTTCGAAGCCGCCTCGGAACGCGTTCGGGCGATGTTCGCCGAAACCCCGCTCGGCAATGAACTGAAGGAAGAGATCGGTGCTGCCTACGCGGCGTTGGGTCCCGGCGAGCCGCAGGTGGCGGTCCGATCCTCCGCGAATGCCGAAGACCTACCGGACCTGTCCTTCGCCGGCCAGCACGACACCTACCTCAACATTCGCGGCGTCGCTGCGGTGATCGCGGCGGTGCGCAACTGTTGGGCGTCCTTGTGGACCGAGCGGGCGATCGGTTACCGGCACGAGAACGGAATCGAGCAGCAATCCGTCGCCATGGGCGTGGTGGTACAGCGCCTGGTGGACTCGGACGTATCGGGGGTTCTGTTCACCGCCAACCCCACGACGGGGGATCGGTCCGAAATGATCGTCAATGCCAGCTTCGGCCTAGGGGAGGCGATTGTCAGCGGCGAGGTGACCCCGGATACGTTCATTGTGGACAGGGACACGCTGACGATGAAGGACACCTCCCTCGGGTCCAAGGAACACATGATCGTCGCCGCCGACGGCCAAGGCACCCGAACCCGGGAATCGAGTACCGCAGAGCGGCAGCAATTGTGCCTGGCGGCACCCGCGCTAGAGGAACTCGCACGATTGGCGACGGACGTCGAGGACCACTTCGACGGTGTTCCGCAGGACATCGAGTGGGCCTTTTCAGGAACAGAATTGTCATTGCTGCAGTCGCGCCCGATCACCAACCTGCCGCCGGCACCGCTCCAGGGCGTGAAGTGGGAGGTGACGGAACCGGGTTCCCGGCTGGAGCGGGACCAGGTAGTGGAATTCATGCCGGGCCCGTTGTCGCCGCTGTTCGAGGACTTGTACCTTCCAGCCCTCGATGTCGCCTATTACCTCATGAGAGTGTCGCAAGGCGGGAACGAGGTCGGCGGCGCAACATACCGGCAGCTCGCGAAAGTCCTGGGGGGACAGCACGGTGGTCAGTCCGTCGTCAATGGCTACGCCTACCGACACTTTCCGCCGCCGGGCAATCCATTCGTGTTGCGGTCACCGGGCGGGCGAGCGCGGCGGGGTCGCTTCAATGTCCGTAGCGTGAGCCACGGCTACCATGAGACTCCGCGTCGGTGGCGTCACGAGGAATTGCCGAAGTACCTAAGGACCGTCGAACAATGGCGCCAGCTCGATGCGACAGCGGCGGAAGACGAGCGACTGCTGGCGGGGATACGTACGCTGAGTTGGGCGGATGCGCACTACTGGCGTTTCGTGGACGAGGTGCTCGCATTCCCCCGGCGCGCCGATGAGGCATTGCAGGAATTCCTGGCCGAACATGCGCCGGACGCCGGTTTCACCAGCGGCATGCTGCTCGACGGATCGGGTTCGCCGACCATGCAGGCGCCAATAGACCTGTGGCGGATCGTTCAACGGATTCAGGCGGACCCCAAGCTTGTGGACCTGGTCGGCGCCGTGCCGGCGCATCGGGTGCTCGATGCGCTTAACGAGTGCCCCGAGGGCGAACCGGTCGTCCGGGAGATTTCACGATACCTGGCCAGGTACGGTCATCAGATCTACTCGCTCGACTACGCCGAGCCGACGCCATCCCAAGATCCAACCCAGGTGTTGTCGCTGCTGCAAATCCAGGTTCTCGACCACGACTGCGACCCCGTCGCGCAGCAGGCGGAAACCCGGGCGAAGCGGCTGTCGGCGTTGCGCGAGGTGTCGCGTTACTTCCGCGGCAGGCTCTGGTGGCGGTTTCGCTGGCGGCTGTTCTGGGCACAGCACTACTACTCCAATCGGGACGAGAGCCAGTTCTACCTGGGCGCGGCATGGCCGGTGTTGCAGCGCCTCGCGCTAGAGCTGGGTCAACGGCTGGCGACAGCTGGCACGCTCACCCGGCCCGATGACGTGTACTACCTGGATGCGAATGAACTCGCGCAGGCAATCGAAGCCCGTCGGGACGACACGGCAGTGCCGGAACTCAAACGCCTCGCCATGAAACGGCGCAAACTCCGCGACGCTCGCAAGAGCCTTTCCCCGCCTGTAACGATCCCACCACCAACACCTGCATCCGAGCAGGCCGACGATTCGGCCAACATTCGCAAGGGCGTCGCCGTCAGCCCCGGAAAGGTCTCGGCCCCGGCCAGCGTTGTCCTTTCGCTCACCGACTTCGACCGGATGCGACCGGGCAACATCCTGGTGTGCCCGTTGACAACGCCCGCTTGGACGCAGTTGTTCCCCCACGCCGTGGGTCTCGCGACGGATGTCGGCGGTATCACCGCCCATGGCTCCATCGTCGCCCGGGAATACGGCATCCCGGCCGTACTCGGCCTGGGCGACATTACCCAGCGGGTGTCCAACGGGCAGTCGATCACGATCGACGGCAGCGCCGGCACCGTCACCATCGAGGACGGAACGGCTGTCCCCGCGCCGTCCATTGCCCGCGGCGGCAGTGGCCGGCCGGTTTCCGCGGTTGCCGAGGCGCCCGCTTTCATTGGCCTCGCCACCCCGATGCCACACGAGTTCTCGAAGATCCAGCGATCGCTCGGGCTAGTGGCGCGGCCGTTCAAGGCGGCGTTCTACCAAACATTGCTCTTCTTCTATTTCAAACTCGTGGGTCCCGGCGGCGGCCCGGCAGCACCGGCAGCGGGCCGACAACCAACCCGGGATCGATCCCGACGACAGACGAACTGACTGACGAATGAGACTTTCGCCGCTTGTCCGATCGTTGTCTGTTCTCTTGGTGTCGTTTGCCACGGCCTCCGGCATCGGGGCGTCTGATCCCGTCTGGGCGGCCGACAACTTGCCCGCGGGTAGCGACCCGGAAAGCGCAGTCGCCGCTCTGGATCGTGCCCGCACTTCTCGAGAAGCCGGCAAGATCGACGAGGCCATAGCCGCCTACGAACGATCGGTGGCCCTCGACCCCGCCCAGGTCGATGCGTGGTTGGAACTCATCCTGCTGCTGACGGAAATATCGCGGCACGCGATGGCGTTGGAGATGAGCGAACTCGCCGTACAGAAACGACCCGATGAACCCAAGATCCTGGCGAGGTTGGTCTTCAGCCTCGCGGCGTCGCCGGACGAGGCCATCCGTGACGGCGATCGGGCGGTAGAAGTGGCCGAACGCCTGTTCGAGATCCAGTCTGCCTATGTCACCGCCCGGCTAGTAGCCATCTCGCATGCCGAGGCCGGCGACTGCGAAAACGCCCTCCACTGGATGCAGAGGGCCACCGACCTCGCCGAGATGGACTGGCAACATCCCTGGGTGCCCGGGCCGGTTCGAAAAGCGCAGGTTGTCGAGGCATTGCAACGCCACAAGGACGCGATCGCCAATTCGCCCATCTGCGTCGGCCGGACAGACGTTGCGCGGTCTGCGTCTGCGGAGGACCACCACCCGGGGCATGAATACGCATTGC
Source organism: Pseudomonadales bacterium (assembly GCA_021295895.1). Classification (GTDB taxonomy): domain Bacteria; phylum Pseudomonadota; class Gammaproteobacteria; order Pseudomonadales; family Azotimanducaceae; genus VXYL01. The sequence goes on along the minus strand of JAGWBM010000043.1, from coordinate 2,189 downwards.
GGTATTGCGTGTCCTGCCATCTCTTCGTCGAACCGGAAATGCTGCCGAAACAGGTCTGGGAGGACTACGTCATTCCCAACATGGGCGCATTCATGGGCATGCACAACGCCGGGTACGACTACGACGTATTCCCCGGCAAATCCGCTACCGAACGGGAAATCATCGCCGCCGCCAACGTCTATCCAAGCGAGGCGCAAGTCCCGAAGGCGCAGTGGGACGCGCTCGTGGCGTACTTCCTCGAACGCGCACCCGAGTCGCCGGCGGCCCGCGAGTACGAACCCGAAGTCGAGATCGGTCTCGACCAATTCCGGGTCGTCGAATTCGGGACATCCAGAAAAACCCCGATGACGACGCTGGTACACATCGAAAACGGTCGCCTGTACGTCGGCGACTTCGAGCGCTCGAGCCTAACGGTGTTCGATGGCACGGGGCGCGTCATCGAAGAACTCACGACACCCCATGCACCGATCGCCCTGCGCACCCGTGGCCGAGAACTGTGGGTTACCGATATCGGCAGTGTTTTCCCGTCCGACCTGCCTGCCGGCAATCTCCTCGTATTTCGTCAGGAGGGTACGGCCTACGGTGCCTATGAGACGCGAATCACCAACCTGCAGCGGCCGACCCACACGACGTATGGTGACGTTAATCGGGACGGGATCGAGGACGTGGTCGTATCCGAGTTCGGTCATCGTGCAGGTCGGCTCATGTGGTACGAGGGCCGAAAAGACGGCGGCTACGCGCCGCACGTCCTGCTCAGCGAACCCGGCACCATCACCTCGTATCTGCACGACTTCGATGGCGACGGATGGGAAGACATCGCCGTAGTGATCGGGCAGGACCGCGAGGGCATTCACATTTTCTACAATCTCGGCGACGGCTCGTTCCGCCACTCCCATGCGCTGCAACTGCCACCCACCTACGGCAGCAATTTCTTCGCGCTCCACGACTTCGATGGGGACGGGCACGCCGACATCCTGGCGACCAACGGGGACAACGGCGACTACGTGAGCGCATTTCCCAAGAGTCATCACGGCGTCCGGATCTACATCAATGACGGCACCAACGTCTTTGTCGAGCGGTATTTCTTCCCGTTGTACGGTGCCAGCAAGGCGCTCGCCGTGGATTTCGATGGGGACGGCGATCTCGACATCGCCGCCATCGCGATGTTCGCCGACTTCATGCGGCATCCCGAAGCCGGGTTCGTATACCTGGAGAACCTGGGCGACCTGCAGTTCGATGCCGCCCATATTCCTGAGGCCGCCGACGATGCCGGCGACGTGGACGGTGACGACGACATCGATATCGTTCTCGGATCGATGATCGAGGGACCGGGCGCCGTGCCGAGCGTACTCATGGAGCGGTGGAGGGATCTGCAGCGTCCGCTTCTCTACCTTGAAAACCAGATGAAATGAGACGAAGGGCGGATGGGCCAATAGGCCTTCCAAGCCTTTGGACAAGCCGTTTAGTCCGGCGGCATCGGTCGCGGCTGGCGTTTCGCGATCCGGGTCTCATGCACAAGAAGGAGGTCGTCGCGGCGTTCCGGGTGACTCTCCCGCCAACGTTCGATGGCCCGGTCCGTCGTGCGTGCCATGTCGCCGCGCAGTCCCTCCTCGCGGAGGACCATGCGTTGCCGTTCGCGTCCGAAATCACGATCGCGCGTCCGTCCATGCGGCCCCGGAATGCAACGCCGGTGGTTGGACCCTAAGATGGTCCCCAGTCCGGTTATTATCGCCGAAGGGTCAGGGGAGAATCCCATGCAGATAGAGTCACTCGGCCACGTGGTCATCAAGGTCCGGGACGTCAAGCGATCCGAAGCGTTCTACAACGGCGTGCTCGGCCTGCCCATCGTCGCGCGCAGCACCCGCTCGCCGATGACGTTCTTCTCCCTAGGCGACCACCACGACTTCGCGATCGCGGGTCTCGGCGACGACGCGGAATCCCCGGGCGGCAACACGGTGGGTCTCGCCCACGTCGCGTTCAAGATCGGCGACACGCTCGACGAATTGAAGGATGCAAAGCGGCACCTCGACGAGGCCGGCATTCCGTGCGCGCCGGTGGATCACGAGGTCACGAAATCGCTGTACTTCGCCGATCCCGACGGGAACCAGGTCGAGTTGTACGTGGATGCCTCGGACGTCTGGAAGCGGGAACCCCAACGGGTCGCGCAGGCGTCGAAGCTCGAAATCTGA
>JAGWBM010000149.1 GCA_021295895.1 Pseudomonadales bacterium | reverse complement strand
GCGGGCGCGAGATTGACCACGAGCCGGCCCTGGGGATATTTCAGGCCGACGTTCTTGATGGCGCTACGTACCCGGTCCCGGGCCTCCCGGACCGCGGTCTGGGCCATGCCGACGACCGTGAACGACGGTGTTCCCGGCTGGCAGTGAGCCTCGACGAGAACCTGCGGGGCGTCGATGCCCACTTGGGCACGGGTGCGGACGGTAACAGGCATAGGGCGGAGTTTAGGTGCCCGCGAGAGACCCCGGCAGCGGAAATCGCCCCGGCTTCCTGTGAGCCATTGCCGCCAAACTGCCCGCCGCGCCGTTTTCGGGTCACCGCCCAAACGCACCAATTCGGTGCCTCACCCCTTCGGCGTGCCCGACAAATGAGCGGACGGGTTGGTTGCGTTTTGTAATATATTGAATCTACTAACGAAAATTTCTGGCACAGTCCGTGCTGTTCGAGCATCATATGTGCACTCGGCGCATCCCACCGATGCGCCGCGTTTACAACGGTATAACCAAGGGGGCTAATGAAATGAAGAAGCTTCTCACCATGTTGACCGCTGTCGTGGCGATGGCGCTAACCGTGCCCGCAGCCGTGGCGGCGGAAGTGGCCGGCAATGTGACGCTGGCTTCGGACTATTCGTTCCGCGGGTGGTCGCAGACGGGTCGTGACCCGGCCATACAAGGTGGATTCGACGTCGCGTTCGAGAGTGGATTCTCGTTGGGAACCTGGGCGTCCAACGTCAACTTCGGTGACACGTCCATGGAGTGGGATCTCTATATGGGCTGGAGCGGCGAGATTTCCGACGGCATGGAACTTGGGGTGCAACTCATCCACTTCCAGTATCCCAACGACACGGATTTGAACTACCAGTGGGGGACTTCGGCTTGGGGCTCAACTACTCGCCGGAGTATCTTGCGGCACCCAATGAGACCTTCTTCTACCCGTATGCGAGCTACAGCTATTCGCTGACGGAGCAGATCAGTCTCGACTTCTCCGTGGGGCTGAATATCGCAAAAAGCGATGACTTCTTCGGGGAGGACAGCGAGTACATCGACTATTCGGCGACGGCGTCACTCCCGCTGGGCGGCGTGAACTTCGGAATTGGCATCGTCGGCACGAATCTCGACGAGGACGCTTGCGGACGTGACTGCGAAGCCAGGGTCCTCCTGACGGTGTCGAAGGATCTCTAATATTCGCTAGGGTCGCCGCCGTACATTTCCGCCGGAGAATCGCGCGGCGACCGGTGAGAAGCCGGTCACATCCGGCCAAGGAGAAAGGAAACAGCAATGAAACTCATCACGGCAATCATCAAACCGTTCAAGCTGGACGATGTTCGGGAAGCGCTCTCGGACATCGGTGTCCAGGGAATGACGGTGACGGAGGTGAAAGGGTTCGGTAGGCAGAAGGGGCACACCGAACTCTACCGCGGCGCGGAATACGTCGTGGACTTTCTACCGAAAGTCAAGATCGAGGTGGCAATCGACGACGGTCTTTTGGACCGGTGTCTGGACGCCATCACCAAGGCCGCGAACACGGGGAAAGTGGGAGACGGAAAAATCTTCTACAGCACCCTCGAAGGGGCAGTTCGCATTCGAACCGGGGAGAGCGGTACTGACGCCGTTTGACCCAAGCCCACTTCTAGGAGCTAACTGATCGTGGAAGATCTGCTAACCCAAACCAACTACGCCATCGACACCTTTTACTTCCTGGTAATGGGTGTCCTGGTGATGTTCATGGCGTGTGGCTTCTCGATGCTCGAGGCGGGGATGATCCGGGCCAAAAACACCTCGGAGATCCTCACCAAGAACGTCGCGCTGTACTCCATCTCCTGCATCATGTACCTGCTCTTCGGGTACTACATCATGTACATGAACAACGCCGAAGGCGGCTGGCTGCCGAGCTTCGGATGGTTGATCGGCGTCGACAACACGACCGAGGAGATCGTGTCCGGGACCGCCGGCGGCGTCGCAACGGACCATTCCGAACGATCGGACTACTTCTTCCAGGTCGTGTTCGTCGCAACAGCGATGTCCATCGTGTCCGGTGCGGTAGCCGAGCGCATGAAGCTGTGGTCCTTCCTGATATTCGCCGTCGTGATGACGGGGCTGATCTACCCCGTTCAGGGCATGTGGACATGGGGCGGCGGCTGGCTCAGCGCCGCAGGCTATTCGGACTTCGCCGGTTCGGGCATTGTCCACATGTGCGGTGCCGCCGCGGCCCTTGCCGGCGTCATTCTGCTGGGGCCTCGGGCCGGGAAGTACGGACCCAATGGCCATGTGAATGCCATCCCGGGCTGCAACATGCCGCTGGCCACGTTGGGCATGTTCGTCCTCTGGTTCGGCTGGTTCGGGTTCAACGGCGGATCCGAGCTCAAACTCTCGAACGTGGATGAGGCCAACGCGGTGGCGGAGGTCTTCGTCAACACCAACATCGCCGCCTGCGGCGGATTGGTGGCGGCACTTATCCTGGCGCGGGTGTGGTTCGGCAAGGCGGACCTGACGATGGCCTTGAACGGGGCGCTTGCGGGGCTGGTGGCGATTACGGCCGACCCCCTCTCGCCGCATCCGTTCTGGGCGATGCTCATCGGTGCGGGCGGTGGTGTGCTCGTGGTGCTCTCGATCGTCTTGTTGGACAAGATCAAGATCGACGACCCCGTCGGTGCCGTCAGCGTGCACGGCACGTGCGGTATATGGGGCATCATCGCGGTGACGTTCAACAACGGCGACGCGACAATTCTCGGACAGTTGATCGGCATCGTGGGTATCTTCGCTTGGGTGTTCATAGCCGCGTTCATCGTCTGGTTGATCCTCAAGGTGACCATGGGCATCCGGGTCTCCGAGGAGGAGGAGATGTCCGGCGTCGATATCGCAGAGACCGGTATCGAGGCATACCCGGAGTTTCAGCAAGCCGCCTAACGGCCGGCATGTGCTTTACGAGGGCGCCCGACGGGCGCCCTTTTTTTTTGAATATCGATGCTGATTGCCCCGCTGGGGGCGTTTCTGCATGATTCGTCTGCGCACTAGGAGGGGGGATTTGGACATGAGCGAAGCCGAAGTACTCTCGGAGCAGGACGCGCCTCGGGAGACGCCGCCCGCACCGAAGTACGAGAAGGTCTTTGAGACCCGTGCGCCCTTCGACCTTTCCGACGAGTTGCAGGCGAGGGTCGATGCGAACGGCGTCGCCGACACCATCGAGCACCTGAAGGCAAACGGCTACGGCTATGTGCGGGCGGCGGGCTCGCCCGATTTCAACGCCCGACTACGCGAGACCATCATCCGCATCGCCCACGAGAACACGCCGGTAGAACGACGTTCGCTGGGTGGGGTGCCAACATGCTGCTGCACAAGGATCCCGTCTTCGAGGAGGTGATCCTGAACCCGAAGCTGTTGACGGTTGCGGAGGTGATGTGCGGCAAGGGGGCGATGATCTCGCAGATCGCGGCGAGCGTTCGTCCCAAGGGCGCGGGGGCGATTGCTCTGCACGCGGACCAGAACTGGACGCCGGCACCGTTTCCGGTGCACAACCAGTTGGTGACGTTCTGCTGGGCTCGGTTAGGTCCACGGGGCGGCGCTGACAAATCCATGACATTCGCTCTCCGCGAGCGGCGTATGTTGACTGCATGTTGGATGAGCTAGGCATCGTCGGGATCTCCTGGCGCCAGGGCGGTAGCGAAGCCTTGGCGAACTACTCCCTCGCCGCCGAGGACCGCCCCACGCGCCTCGCGTCGTTCGCGGATCGTGCCGAACTTTCCGAACTCGCGTACCTGGAGACCTGCAACCGGGTCGAGTTGGTATTCGCGGGCAGTGCCGACACGCCGCTCGTGGATCTCCGTGCGCCCGCCTTCGAATTGCTGACAGGTTCGAAGCCGGCTCCGGGGGAAGCGGAGCGGACGCTCAAGGCCTGGCGGGGCGAAGGTGCCTGCGAGCATCTGTTTCTTGTTGCCGCCGGTCTCGACTCCGCCGCGGTAGGCGAAGTGGAGATCGCCGGGCAAGTCCGGCTTGCCCACGATCGATCCCGGGCCGACGGTCTCTGCGGTGCCCGCTTGTCGATGCTATTCGAGGAGGCGGCGCGAATCGCCGCGGCGGTGCGGGGCGGAACCCGGCTGGGCGAAGGTTCCGTGTCGCTCGCCGAAGTGGCGATGACCCACGTTCAACGCCGACTCGGCAGAACGCCGGGGACGGTGGCATTGGTGGGCGTCTCGGCGATGACCGAGCGTGCGGCGCTGTCGCTGGCCAAGGCGGACGTGCCGTTTCTGATTGTGAACCGAACGCCCGACAATGCGCGGGAACTGGCGGAGCGTTTCGACGTGCCGAGCATTTCGCTTGCCGACTTCCGGCAGTCGCCACCACCCGTCGAAGTGCTGCTCTCGGCCACGGCTGCCCCGGAGCCGGTGATCGATGCCGCCGCCCTGGCTTGCCTTGTGGATGCGGCGGCGTCCGGCGAGCCGCCTCTCGGGATCGACATGGCCGTACCGGCTGACATCGATTCGCAAGCGTGCGCCACGCTTGGTGTCGCGCGTGTCGGCATGGACGAGATCGTGCGCGAGGCCGAGGCGAACCGCGAGGCGAGGCTTCTCGCCGCGGCGGACGCCCGGGCGCTGGTGGACGAGGCCCTGCCAAGGCTGAGGGACAAGGTCGTCGATCGCGTGTACGGGCCGTTGTTCGGTGCGCTGCAGAAGCACTACCAGGACACCGCCAGAGAGGGCGTCGAGCGTTTGCTCAAGACCTTGGCTGGCAGCGACATCGACCGAAGGGAGGTCGAAAATTGGGCGCAAGCGCTGGCGCGTCGGCTCGCTCACCTGCCGACCGTTGGACTCAAGGGTCTCATGCGGTACGGTCCCGAGGGCTCGCTGGACGCGTTCCTTAAGGGGCTCGACCCGGAGCGCCGTCGCTTGCTTGGGCAAGCGGTTGGCGGCGAGAGGCAGACCAAGATGAGCGAGGAAGCCGACGATGATCCTAAGGCGTGATCCAACCAAGGCGCTCCAGGTGGGGTTTCTCGCGGTACTTGCCATCGCCACCGCGCAGGTGGCGTGGTGGATCGCCGACCTACGGGCGCTGACATGGGGCGAACAGGACCGTGTGGTCGAGCTTTACGAGTCGAATGCCTCCGCGGTGACCGCCTTCGCCGAATTGTGGAGCGCAACGGGCCACCCCGCCACGGACGACGAGCGCGGTGCATTGTCGAGCGTGGTCGCCGGGCTTCCCCACCTTGCCTTCGACCCGGTTGCCGGGGTCGCGTCGGTTCGGCCGGATGCCATCGAGGATTTGGCGAGCGACGTGGCGTCCCGAATCAACCGCTACGCCTGGGAAGGTGGGTTTTTCCTGCTGGTGCTACTCGTCGGCATGGCGGTGCTGACCCGGGCCATTCGGCACGACGCCCAGTTGCGCCGCCGCCAACAGAATTTCGTCGCCGCCGTATCGCATGAATTCAAGAGCCCGTTGGCCAGCATGCGGTTGTCGGGGGAAACCTTGGCGTCGCGTAGCACGGATCCCGACAGCCGTCGCTTGGGCGAGCGCCTGGTCGAGGATGGGGATCGGCTGTTGCGAATGGTGGACAACCTGCTCGACACGGCACGGATCGATGACGGCGGGATCAGGCTGCGTCAGGAGCCTGTTCCGTTGCGCGGGATTGTGGCGGCCGCGACGGCCGAACATGCCCCCCGCGCCGCGCGGGAGGGGATTGCGATTGGCACGGACGTTCCGTCCCTCACGGTCGATGCCGATCCCCTGGCGATCGAGAGCGTGTTGCGCAACCTGCTGGACAACGCCATCAAGGCCTGTGTCGCCGGCGACGGTGGAAGGATTTCCATCGAAGCCCGAGGCGAAGGGTCCGAGGTTTCGGTTGCAGTCAGTGACGATGGAGTCGGGTTCCCCCCAAGGGATGCCGCGATGATCTTCGAGAAGTTCTATCGGTCG